>DAOTUK010000255.1:0-21616 GCA_034437375.1 Chloroflexaceae bacterium
GCCTGCGCCGCCTGTATCAGCGCATTGGCGACTTGCGTATCCATGACCATGACGCCGGTAATGTCAACGATAGCAATATCGGCGCGGTAGTGGGCCACCCCTTCCAACAGCGCCTCCATCACCTGTTGCGCTCGCCCGCTGTCAATCGTGCCGATAAGCGGCATAATCACCACATCATCGGAGAGGGGAATAAGCGGGGTCGAAAGTTCGCGCAGGGCCGCGCGTTGGGCCTCGATGACCTGTTGTTGCAGGGCCTCGCGCTCGTGTTCTTCGCGCTTGCGTTCGTCAATATCGGTATGGGTGCCCATCATCCGTACGGCGTTACCCTGCTCATCCCATGCAACCACATTGCCCCGCGCCAGTATCCACTTCCAGCCGCCATCTTTCATCCACATACGAAATTCGATTTCATATGATGAGCTTTGTAATTGCATGTGGCTTGCGACAACGGCTTTGGCCCGTTCTATGTCGTCGGGGTGCAAAAGCGATTCCCAGGTGCTCAAGTCTGGGGCCAGTTCATCCTCGGTATAGCCAAGCATCTCGCCCCAACGGGGGCTGTAGTAGACCTTGCCGGCGGGTATGTTCCAGTCCCATATGCCGTCGTTGGTTGCTTCCAGGACCAGGCGTATGCGCTCTTCGCTGTCCCGCAGGGTCATCTGGATTTCGCGTTGCTCGGTAATATTTTCCACACTGGCAATAAGCCCAAGCGTTTCGCCCTGCTGGTTGCTCAGCAGCGATATACCCACCGATACCCAGACAATGGAGCCATTCTTGTGGATATAGCGTTTGTTGACCTGGTAGATGCTGCGTTGCCCGGAGAGGAGTTCCGAGAGCAACGTAGTTTCCAGGTGCAAGTCATCGGGGTGGGTAAAAAAGCGAAAATCCATCCCCTGCAATTCCTGGGCACTATAGCCCAGGATGTCTTGAAAGGCGCGGTTACTCTGTATCAGGTAGCCATCGGGCGTGGCTGTGACCAGGCCAATCGCCGCGCGGTCAAACAATGCTGCTAACCATTCGGCCCGTTCTTGCTGTTGGGCATAGGCCTGTTCCAGTTCGGCCAGGTGTTGGGCGGCGGCGGTATTGGCTTCTGGCACACCGTTGTGAACTTCCTTTGATATCGTCATCGCAACGTTCTCTCTTTCATAGGTAACGCGCTCCTGATGCTCCGGCTCTTGTTACACCCGTTGCCACTCGCCGTAGGGCCTCGTATAGCTATGGCAATAGCCGGGGGTGCTGACAATTGAATCGGCTAATAAACAAAGATCCATCCCAATCAAATGGACAATGACCAGCGATGCGCCCCGGTCGGGGGGGCTGTGCGCCCCGGTCACCAGCGAACACATGTCCAGTACGGGCATCATCTGGTCGCCTATCCCTACCAGGCCCAAAATATAGGGTTGGGTAAATGGGAGCGGGACATATTCTTCAAGCGGCATAATCTCGCGCACCACATAGGCTTTGACCCCATACCAGGCCGCGTTGCGGCTAAAGATGACGTGGGTCTGGTCGGGCAGGTTGGCTTCGCCCTGGTCGAGACACACGAGCCGCAATCCGCGCTCTTCTAGAAAGCGCCAGGTATCGGTAGTATTCTGAAACAGTCTAAACTGGTTGTCGTTTCGATCATTCATGATCTTGTGTGAACACTGCTCCCATTCGGGGGAGATAGGCCTGCGCGGGCCGGGCGTTGGTGTGATACCAGATCTGGTTGATTATGCTTCTTTGTTCCGTGGCATAGTGTGCGTTCGTCTCCCCGCTCCTCGCCTCACGCCTCACATCACCCGTCACTGGTGTTGTTCGGGGCGAGCCGTGGCCCCGCGTGTTCAGGAAATATCCCCTCGTAATGGTAAACTGGTACCCGCTTGTTCTGGTTGACAACCAGAAGTTCCTGACTCTAGCATACCCTGGATAGGTGGGAAAGAGAAGGGGGTATATGTCAAGAAACGTGCGAGAAATCTTGCACGGTATCTTGATAGCCAGGCTACGAATCGGGATCTACCAGTTTACAGCCGACCCCATGTTCGGTCACGATATAGGCGGGGGCCAGTTTCTGGCGCAGGTTGCGGATATGGGTACGGAGCAAGCTCTGCGCGTCGCTGTTGTCGGTGTCCAGGTGGTGGGTTATCTGCACGATGTCGCGGTAGTGGCGCACGGTGCCGGGGGTTTCGGCCAGGTAGCGCAGCAGGGCGTACTCGGTGGGGGTGGTATGCACCGATTGTCCGGCCAACGCGACGGCAAAGCGGGTTGGGCCAATGGTTAGTTGCCCTATCTGGATGGTTTCCGGGGGGGTGGCGGGGGATGGGGTTGGGGCCCGTTCCAGCGTCTTGTCGGGTTGCTCGGTCGGGTTGCTCATAAGGGAGGCCGCTTCGAGCAAGTAGCGTTCGGCAAGCGAGCGGCGCTGCTGGTGGGTATAGCGTTGGGTTGCGCCGGCAATACATTGCAGCAATTCTTCGTCGTCGCAGGGTTTCACCAGGTAGTCATAGGCGCCGGCCCGGACGGCCGCTATGGACGTTTCTAGCATGGCGTAGCCCGTGAGAATAATCACTTCCGGGTGGTAGGGTTGCAGCCGGGCCCGTTCCAGTACCGTGATGCCATCTACGGCCCCCATCACAATATCGGTGAGGACAACCCAGAAGGTTTGTTCTTCGAGCAGCGCCAGGGCCGTTTCGCCGTCTGGGGCCTGGGTCACAGCGTAGCCGGCGTATTCAAGATGGGTGGCGAGGGCGAGGCGCGTATGGTCATGATCTTCAACAATGAGAATGGGTGGTTTCATCATACCTTTGTGGGCACAGACGGCTCGGATGCGGGGGCATCCACTGGTAGCACAACCCGAAAGACACTTCCCTGTCCGGGGGTACTTTCCACCAGCATATAGCCGCTATGCTGTTTGACTATTTGCATGGTAATGGTCAAGCCCTGGCCGGTGCCATGCGCTCTAGTTGTTACAAAGGGCTCGAAGATGCGCGGGAGCAGGTCGGGGGCGATACCCTGGCCGGTATCGCCTATTGCAATATGGATGCTGCGGGCGAGGGGCCGTTCTGGGGTGTCGGGGCACAGCATGGCGTCGGGGTAGGCCTGTGCGGCGGGGGTGGCGGGATCAACCAGCCGGCCGCGGACGTGCAGTTCCCCTCCGTTGGGCATCGCTTCGGTCGCGTTGCTCAGCAGGTTGAAGATAATCTGGGTCAGTTCGTTGGGGTGGCCCCAGACACCGGGCATATCGGGCATGATGTCGGTATGGACAACAATGCCGGCCCCCCGTATTTGTTTGCTCATCAGCAGCAAGATACGCTCTATCAAAGCGTGTATGTCGACCGGGCTCTGGGTGGTTGAGAGCGGGCGGTAGAGGTCGAGCAACTGGCGGACAATCATTCCCACCCGGCGTATCTCTTCTCTGGCGGTCTTGAGGAAGCGCTGGTGTTCCTGGGGGGTCGAGACTTTTTCCAGCAGGTTGAGCGATGATTGGATGGCTTGCAAGGGGGTGTTGATTTCGTGGGCGACGCTGGCGGCGAGCTTGCCGCTGGCGACAAAGCGTTCGTTTTCTATCAGGCGGGTTTGCAAGAGTTTGCGGGTGCTGATGTCGTTTACCAGGATGATGAGCGCCGTTGGGTGTCCGTGGGTATCTGTGACAACAGAGCTACTCACCTCGGCGGGAAAGTGGCTTCCGTCACGCCGCCGCATGGTATATTCCACGTTGCGGACGCTGCCCGTCTGGGCTACCAGTTGCACATGTCCAATATGGGACATAGAGGGCTCTACCAGCGTGCGGCTATGGTGCCCGTGCAGTTCGCCGGGCGTGTCGTACCCGAAGAGATGGGCGGCCTGGCCATTGCAAAAGCGTATCGTTCCGTCGCTATCGGTGAGGAGGATGGCGCTTGGCGAGGTTTCCACCAGCGTGCGGTAGCGCGTTTCGCTCTCGCGCAGGGCGGCTTCCATATGCTTTTGTTCGCTGACGTCGGTGGAGATGCCAATCAGCCCGATAAGCCGTTGCTCGTCGTCTTGAATAGGTACGGTCGTGCCAAAGACGGGGAAGGTCGTACCATCGCGCCGAATGGCGGTAAACTCGCCCGACCAGGGGCGGCCCTGGGCAAGATCGCGCATGGTTTCGTTGGCGCGTTCATTGTCGGCCGTGGTAAGTTCGACAACCGACTGGCCGAGAGCCTCCGATTCTTTCCAGCCATAGAGCGCTTCGGCGGCCTGGTTCCAGTAGATAATGGTGCCGTCAACGGTCGTGGCGATGACCGATTGCCCGATGGCGCCAAGCAACCGCGCTTGAAAGAGCAGGTGTTGCTCGGCCTGTTTATGCTCTTCGAGTTCGGCGCGTAGGGCCTCTTCAGTCTGTTGCCGTGCGGTGACATCGCGCACAACCCAGACCCGCCCGATAATGGTATCGCCCAGGCGATAGGGGGCGCTATGCTCTTCCAGCAGCCGGCCATCGTTCATCTCTAGCATGGCGTGGATCTCGCGGGAGGGGTTGTGTTGCAATGCTTCGGCGCGTTGGAGGAAGGCCTGGGGGTCTTTAACCTTGCTGGCTACATAGGCGACTCGGTCGCGCCGCGAGCGCCAGCGGGGCCAGTCGGGGGGCAGGCCGGCAATGTCCAGCAATTGGCGATTGCACAAGAACTGGTGTTCGCTGCGGCCGGTGACCATCATGCCATCAATGGAGGCATCCAGAAGGGCTTGAAGGATTGGTAGGCCCTGTTCAAAGAGTTGCTCTGCGTGTTGCTGGTCGGGGGTATCTGGGCAAGCGGTTGCCAGTGCATCACACCGTTGTTCTTTGGATGTGTGGCCTATGGTCATAGCGTTGGCCCCATTCTGTTATCGGTTGCCAACCGGTGCTGTTGTACCACGGATGATGCGGTAGCTCCCGAACCGGTTTGGCTCGTTAAACCTGTTTTTAACGGTACATGATCAGTATAGCATAGAGCAGTCTAACGCGCATGCGTGTGAATATCTGCTGCTATCATAGGCGGAGCGGAGGCCGTACGCCTCCGTTCCGTATGGTTCCATTTGCGATTGCACACAAGTATGCGCCGGGTGTCCGGCCCTGGCATTCTAGCGTTGTAAGAAACCGCGTTCTTCTAACAGTCCTATAATGCTGTGGGCGTTTTCGTCTGGCAGACGGTTGACGGTATCAAGCGTGAGTTCGGGGTTGATGGGGGCTTCATACGGGTCGTCAATACCGGTAAAGCCTTTCAGTTCGCCCTTGCGGGCCTTGGCATAGAGTCCCTTCACGTCGCGCTGTTCGCATACCTCTATCGGCGTATCTACAAAGACCTCAATGAAGCGGTCGTCGCCCACCACCTGGCGGACTTCGTTGCGGGTGGCGCTATAGGGGCTGACAGCGGCGCATATGACGACCCCGTTGTGCCGGACAATTTCGCCGCTCACAAAGCCAATACGCAAAATATTGGTATCCCGATCTTCTTTGCTAAAGCCCAGGCCCTTGGAGAGGTGCGTACGCACTACGTCGCCATCCAGCACGGTGACCTGGCGTCCATGCTCCAACAGGAGCACGGTCAACACTTCGGCAATGGTAGATTTGCCGGCCCCGCTCAAGCCGGTAAACCAGATGCAGAAGCCTTGCTGGTGGCGCGGCGGGTGCATCTGGGCCAATATTTCGGCGGTTTCCTTGCGCGTAAACCACTCTGGCAAGGGCTTACCCTGGGCCAGGTAGTCTTCGCGCACCTGGGTGCCCGATATGCTCATCACCTTTGCGCCTTCCGATACCTGGTTTGCTTCTACGTAGGCTTCCTGGTCTACCACATAGAGCAATTCCTTGAAGGGCACCATCTGTACCCCGATTTCGTCGGCGTGCTGCTTCAGCAATTCCTGGGCATCGTAGGGGCCGTAGAAGGGTTTGCCGGTACTATCCTTGCCGGGTCCGGCGTGGTCGCGCCCTACAATGAAGTGGGTAGCGCCATAGTTGCGCCGGATGATGGCGTGGAAGAGCGCTTCACGCGGGCCGGCCATGCGCATAGCCAGCGGCAACAGGCTCAGCAAGGTGCGGTGGGGGTCGTAGTAGCGTTCGACCAGCGAGCGGTAGATACGCACACGGGTGAAGTGGTCTACGTCGCCGGGCTTGGTCATCCCAACCACCGGATGTATCAGCAGACTACCGCCCACCTCGTCCGCGGCCCGTTTGGTCAACTCTTCGTGGATGCGGTGGAGCGGGTTGCGGGTCTGGAAGGCGACCACGTTGGCCAGGCCCATCTGTTGCAACAGGTGGCGTACTTGCTCCGGGGTGCGGCGTAGCTCTACAAAGTCGAAGTAGCGTGGCAGGCTCAGCACTTGTAGGCGGCCAGAGAGGCAATGGCTGCCCCAGGTAATCATCTCCGATACCAGCGGGTGGCGCGAGTCGGTGGTGCCGAGAGCGTGTTGCGCTTCCTCCTCCGGGTTCCACGGAAAGACCTCTTCCACATGCATCAGGGCCATGAGGTTGTTGCGGGCGTCGCGTAGCGCAATGGCTCCGTCAACCTGCTGTAGCGTCTCCTCATCCGCGGTCAGGGTGATGGGCAAGGGGAACAACACCCCGTTGCCAAGCCGCATATTGTGTAGCACCCCTTCATAATCTTTCTGACCCATAAACCGGTCAAGCGGTGAGAAAGCTCCGACTGCCAACAGTTCCATATCGCAGAGCGCGCGGGCCGAGAGTTGGAGCGAGGGCAGGTGGCGGGCCCGTTCTATAAGTTCTGGGCGCTCCTCATCAGAGACGACCAGGTTTATCAAGTTGCCACCATACGGAGTAATACCATCCATAATGATCTTTGGACTCCTTTCAATAGCCAATACACGAGTAATACCAGTGATGGGTGATGTGTGCGGTGAAGCAACGTGATATGAACGTACTCCACGTTACCGGTAGCGAGAGCGTATCAACCGAACCTGGTATAACACTCCATATCGTACCACGATATGGCGACTCACTCGACAGCGACGGCCGCAACAGTATGGGTGACAGGCCCGCTTATGGCAATACCAGGCTAGTGACGAGAAAGCGCAACCCGATAGCACCAATGGAGAGGGCCAACGCTTGCATAATCCATTCTCCCTTGACGTGGTTGGAAAGCCAGGCCCCCACCTGGGCCCCAACTGCAACCCCCACAGACAAAACCAGGATTTGCCGAAGGCCTTGTAGAATAGCCCCCGACACAATATGCACACTGGTAGCCGCCAACCCTTTGAGCGCCAGCACAAATTCCGAGGTGGCCACCGCAATATGCACGGGAAAGCCCAACCCATAGACCATCACGGGTACCTGGAAGATGCCCCCGCTAATGCCCAACATGCTAGAGAAAAAACCTATCGTAAAGCTCAGCAGCGACCCGATAACCAGCGTTTTGGGTGGCGTCTGCCACTGGCCTATGGTCATAACGGGGGAAGTATCGGTAATAGCCTGCTTTTGTTGGCGGCGGGTTCGGGCTATCAACAGAAAGCACGCCGAAATGAGCAGGACACCGATAAAGAAGTCAAAAGCATCACGTGGGACGTATGCTGTGCTAAGGGCCCCAAGCACGGCGCCGGGCGCGGTTGCCAGCGCAAACACCGTCCCGGAGCGAAAGTCTACGCGCTGCATCCGTTTGTACGCCAGCACCCCGGATAGCGAATTGACCGAGACGACCGCCAGGGAAATACTGGTAATAAAGACCGGGTGTTGCTCTGGGTAGAGCCAGAGCAGCACCGGTACCAGAATAAATCCGCCTCCTGTTCCAACCAGTGTTCCAAACGCACCAAGAAAAATACCCAGGACAATAAACAGCAAAGCCTGTTCTACCAATATCGTAATTTCTCCCTGATAGAAAAATGTTCCGCGCTCAATAGAGTACCACCCATTTTGCCCTACCAGACCCTCGCTATTGCGAGGCGACCGTTTCTGTCGCTGGTGCCTTGCCTTGTTCTAACTGCGACAGGCACGCAACTGTTTCGGCCATACGTTCGCGCAGTTCCTGGATCATACGCTGGTCACGCTTGGCCCGCAAATCTTTGAAGATTTTTTCGGCCTGGCGCAAGGTCGCCAGGCTTTCCTCATAGTGCCCGTTTGCACAATGGAGCCTGGATTGCCAGTAGCACACTTTGCCTTGCTCATACAGGTGGCCCATCTTGTCCAGCATTGCTTTGCTACCATCAAAGTAGTGGACGGCCTGGACGGTATCTTCGGTACCAAGCGCAATCTGGCCCAACACGCGGTAGGCCATCGCTTGCTCAACCAACATACCAAGCTCGCTGGCAATCTTCAACGATTGTTGCCCGTGCAAGTGGGCCTGTTCGTAGTCATTCAGGGCAATGGACGCTTCTGCAATGAGCCGCAGGCCACGCGGTAAAAAGCTGCGTACCTTGATGCGTTTGAGATCGGCCATCCCCTGGCGAAAGAGTTGCAACGCTTGAACAGGTTGCTCTTCCAGCAGCAACAGTTCGCCCTGGTACAGCGCTGTGACAGCCAACCCCAACACCGAGCCAATACGCCCAAACCGTTCGCGGCTATAGTGGAAGAGTTCGCTGGCAAGCTGTAATTCGCCGCGACACAACATCAAGTTGGCCAGGTTGATCGAGGTATGCGCCGTACCAAGCACATCGCCCACGTTCTCGCTAATCTGGAGCCCCTTCTGGTAGCATTTAATGGAATCCATCCAGCGCCCGGTATAGAAGTATGCATCGCCCAGGTTTTTGAGCGCGTCGCTGAGCCGGGTGGCATCTTTCATCAAATCGAGCAAGCGGCGGGCCTGTTCCAGCGCGGGGATAGATTGTTCGAAATCGCCCCGGTCGCGCCAGAGAATGCCCATCATCAACAGCGCATTGGCCTGGTCTATCGTATTTCCCGTTTGCTCAGCCACCGACAAGCCCTGCTGCACCCATTCGAGCGACTTTTCAAAATGGCCCTGGCTATAGTAGAGCCGTGACCCTAGTAGGTAGCAACGGGCCAACTCGCGCTGCGACTCAGAGTTGACAATGTTCATACCGCGTTGGAGCCAGTCGAACGCCAGGTCATAGTTGGCCAGTTGTTCGTGAACAGTCGCCATGTGGCGGTGGAGCCGCACCTTGACGATAGAAAGTTCGGAGTCGGGGATGGGGAAATGCTGGCGGTCTTCGCTCCATGTCTCGCGCTCTTCGCTGAGCTTGTTCACGATTTTGAGCGCTTCGGCAAAGGGGTGCAGCGCGCGGTTATAGTCGCCAATACGGGTTGAAACATAGCCGCTCCGTTCGTACAGTTCGGCTACGCTCATAATAGTCGAAAAGGCGGGGTATAGGATGGTAAAGAAGTCATGTTCGGTTCGTTTCGGGACATAGGGTTGCTCTGCGCTATGGCCCAGACGCACGGCAATTTCAAGCGCGGTGGCAAACAGGGCCAGGGCTTCTTTATTCGCGTAGCGGTTTTGCGATTGGATGCCGGCGGCCAGGTGGTAGCGAAAGGAAACATCCCAATCTTCGGCCAGCAGGTAATGGTGGGCCAGGAGGGCCAGGTGGTCGTCCAGGTGACCGATGTTCAACTCCTCAATGTGCTGTGCTACGCGGCGGTGCAAGGTGCGTCGTTGGGCATAGAGAATGCTCTCGTAGGCTATATCGTGCAAGAGCGCGTGGCGGAACAGGTAGGTGAGTTCGCGTTGCTGCGGGTCTATGACAATAATGTCATTCTCCATAAGCACCTGCAACCCGGCTTGCAATTCGGATGGCTCGTCGTAGATGCCCTTGATGACCTGGTATTGAAAGCGGTGGCCAATGACCGACGCCATCTGGAGGAGTTGGAGGTAGGGTTCTTCCAGCCGGTCCAGGCGGGCCATAATCAAGCCTTCAATGCTGGTGGGTACGGCGACCTCGGCCGGCGAACAGGTCATGCTCCATTGGCCCTGCTCATCACGAACCAGCGTTTTAGAGGTGATGAGCGCATGCACCAGCTCTTCAATAAAGAAGGGGTTGCCCTGGCTACGCTCTATCAAGCCCAGGATTTCGGGTGGCGGGGGGCCATGCAGAATGGCTTCAAGCATAGCGGTGCTATGGTTAGACGATAGCTCGCGTATCTCTTGTCGTATGGTGGTGGGGAGTTTGCTCCATGGCTCCGCAAAGGAGGGGTCGGAGCGGTAGGTTACGGCCAGGAGCATGGGGACATGGGAAATGGAGTGGGCCAGGCGTGTTAGCAAGTCGAGCGAGGAGGCGTCGGCCCATTGCAAGTCGTCAATGACGATCATCATCGGCTCTTGTGTCGCTGAGCCAAGCAGGATCGCCTCGATTAACTCTTGAATACGGTTGTGGCGATGTTCGGGGCTCAGGGCCTGGGTCAACGGTGTTTCGGGTAGCGGTATACCCAGAATATCGCCAAGCAGCGGCATAAAGTGCGAAAATTCTGGCGCAAGCTGTTCAATGCGATTTTCCAGGCGCATGAGCAAGGCTTCGTCTTCCTTGCTGTTTTCGATACTCATCCAGCGCATACTCAGGCTGAGGATGCTCTGGAGCGGGTTGCGTAGTGCGCTGTAGGGCACGCTCTGCATCAGATGCTCACACGCGGTCGGGTAGATTTGAAAATGGGGCACAGCTTCGCCTGGCTCTTCCGATACGCTGGACAGCACGAGACTGCGTACCAGTTCATTGACGAGCCGGGTTTTGCCAACCCCCGCGTCACCCACCATCGCCAGGATGCGCCCGGAGTCTTGCAAGGCTACTCTGGCCTCAGCCATAAGCAGGGTCAACTCTGGCTCGCGTCCGATGAGGGGGAAGCGTTCGAAGCGTGCTTCGGGGGAGAAGGGCATCAGTTGTTTTTCTGTCTTCACACAGGACGGCACGATGGGTTCGGACAAGCCGCGGATTTCCAGGGGCTCCCGTTGCTCAACAACGATAGCGCGTTCGACCGCAGCGTGCGTAGAGGGTGAAATGAGAATCTCGCCCTCGCCAGCACATTCCATCAACCGCGCCGCGAGGTTGACGGCGGGGCCCATCACCGTATATTCAAAGCGGCCTTTGCTGCCCACCCGCCCGGCAAAGACCGTGCCGCTATTGATACCAATGCGCTGTTTGAGGGTCATCTGCGCTGGATCATAGGCAGGCGTTCCTGATTCTGCGTCCTCGTCGTTGCCCACCTCGAGCAGACGGAGCAATACGCTCATTTCTGCGTTGGCTTCGTCGAGCGTCTGGCGTAATTCAATCGCACAGCGCACAGCTCGCAGGGCGTCGTCTTCGTGCGCTATCGGCGCTCCAAACAGGGCCATCAATTTGTCGCCGTCGGTATGGGTATCTACTTTGTTGATGATGCCGCCATAGCGATGGACAACTTCTTGTACCCGGCAAATATATTCATTCAAGGCCGTAGCGGCCATCTGGGCATCGTTACCAAACAGGGAGAGCAGGGCGCTAAAGTCGTAGAAGTTGACAAACAAGACACTCACCGGGCGGAGTTCGCCAATATTCGAGACGGTATGGTCAAGGTAGCGGCGGGGCAAGTCGCGTACCAGGTAGGGCCGCAGGGCTGCAAGTTGCTGGGCCCGTAGCATCAGTTGGTCTATGCTATCGCCCCCGTTGAAGCCATCCAGGTATGGGGCGGGGGGCACCGCTACCGGGGGCATCGCCACCACCTGGGAGAAACCGGCTTTGGTGCCGGGGCGCAGGGTCGCGCCTTCCAGCATCGCGGCGGTTTGCTCTGAAAGGACAACCTCGCCCGGCGCGGCAATGCGCTGCGCCATCGCCACACGGTTTATCTCGGTGCCGGTAATCACCAGTTCCATATGGCTGTTGTCGCCAACTTCGGCCGCAAAGACGCGGCCACTATGCACGCCTACCCGCAGGCAGAGTTGGAAGGTACCGGCCCGCGTTTCCACCGCTTGAAAGGCTTGCATTCGTCGTTGCATACCAAGGGCGGCCCGCGTAGCCGCGGCGGCGTGGTGTTCTCCCAGGCTTTCGGCATCAAAAAAGGCCGTGAGCGCGTCGCCCCCAAACTTGATCAAGTCGCCCCACCCGGACAAGGCTTCGCCATGGTGTTGTAAAATTTCGGCCGCAAGCTCGTGGAAAAGCTGGTTGACAATTGCGCCGACCTCCTCAGAGCCTTGCTTGCCAAGTGTGCTTAACTGGTCACAAAAGGTGGTAAACCCGCTCAAGTCTGCATAGAGCAAGCTCCCATGCCAGAAGGCCCCGCTAATGCGGCCCGGTTCGGGGTGTTCCAGCTGGCTCCGCACCAGACGGTGGGGGATATAGGCCGCACAGACGGCCAGTTCGCTTTGTAAATGGAGGGACAGAGATTCGCGCACATCTGGCGGCAAATCATGCTCACGAGCCAGGTATGCTTGTAATGAAGGTTCAAGATAGTGGTAGAGAATTTGATACATGAGACATCCTACTTCCAAACCCCTCCTTTCCATGCAGTCCCCCAGGAGGTGGTTGGAGGATTTGGGAACAATACAACAAGCCCCTTGAAATCTATGTCGCACACGAGCGACAAGAGACTGGTCTTTTTGCAAAAACCGCCTACCAATATTCGTAGCGCTCCATGTCTCTCTTTTATGAACGTGATCTCGTGCATGAATCTCAATCGCCGCGGCTCCAGTCTTGTGCCGCGAACAGGCCTGGGCATTGGTCAAGGCCCCAGATGTGCGCTCGCATTGCCCAATAGCGAACAAGATTACTGGTTGGTATCAGGTTTCGGTTGGTTGGGCTCCTTTATCTTATAGCCGACACGGTAGGCGTTTTCAAAATAGGCCGGCGAGAACTTCTTGCGTAAGTTGCCCATGTGCTGGCGGACAATATTATGCGCGTCAGCAGAGTCACGCTTCTGCCCGTTTGTTTCCAGCAAGATCTCGCTATATGTGCGTACCTGGCCGGGCGTTCGCGCCAGGCACACGATAATGTCATACTCGCCTGGTGTCAATGACACCAACTCGCCATTGAACCATACTCTGTGCTGGTGGGTATCTATCACTATTCCCCCCACCCGCATATAGCGGTTCTCCTCTGGCTTGTCGGGTTGATTGTACATATCGGAGAGCATATCTGTGGGCCCATTGCATTGGTAATGTTCAATCATCCCCAAGATAAAGTTCAGGGCTCTGGCCCGGGCCTGCGTTTTGTGGTGGTGATGGCGTTTCCGCATTGCCGTGGATACGCGCTCAAGCAATATATCCATAGGACACGGTTTTTCCTGGTAATCAAAGGCTCCGGCGCGGATGGCCATAATGGCCGTTTCCAGTGACCCATAGCCGGTCAATAAAATGACTTCTGGCGGGTCGGGCATATTGCGGGCTGCGATGGTTACTTCCAGACCCCCTACCTCGCCCATCATAATATCGGTTAAGACGACATCGTATCCGTGGGGCGTGGGAGCCTCTGCTAACAGTTGCAATGCGCTCTGCCCGTTGGGTGCTTCGGTTACAGTGTACCCTTCGCGCTTGTGGGTATTGATCAAGGCTTGCCGTAAGTTGTGCTCATCTTCCACTATCAAAATATTGCCACTCATAGCTGGATTTCAGGGTTCTGTGGGTATCGCGTGGTCAACAACTGCTGGTACAACCCCTACTCCTAACCTCCTTTCATTTTGTTCTGCTTATCTAGTTTGTATGCAATAGTGCCCTGTCTGTGCAGAACTTCTCTGGCGTCGTTGCTCCACACTCGTATAACGATCTTCGCGCCGATTCAGTTGCCTGTTCGCTGGTGCCTTTTCCTGGTTGATAATTATTTCAATTATAAGCCATTCCGGCGTTTCCGCCCCCCCCTTTTGCTGGCGTAATCTGTTCACGTTTGGGTCATAAAACCAGATTCGGAGTATGCCGATACCCACAGATGAACACAAATGAACACGGATGGTACCGGCCCGCCCCGGTGCGCGAGACGCTCGCGCGCACCGGGGGTTTACAACTCAATCAAGGTTGCTATATCTCTCTTCGTGGCCTCGTGGGCGTTCGGCGTACCTCTCCCCGCGTCACGCCGCACCCGTCACTGGTGGTACCCTACCGCCACCGGGAAACTGGCACACATATTGCAACGCTCCCGGCGGCAATTAGGATATGCTGCGGCGGTGCGGCCTTGCTGCACACCACAGCGTAGTAGGAAGGGAGGAACAACTTGTTGACACGACTGACCGGGTGGCTCCAGCGAGCCGAAAAGATACTCTACTTTTCCATAGGCACAGCACTGGCGGCCACGGCCGTGGTATTGCTGGTCTGGTCGGTGATGCGCTTTGTCCAAAACGCGCTTGATGGCCAGGTGGGCGAGGCTGTGCTGCAAATGTTGGATAGTTTGTTGCTGGTGATTATGTTGATAGAGATTTTACACACGGTTGAAATTTCGCTCCATGGGCAAATGTTAAAAATTGAGCCCTTTATTCTCGTAGGGGTTATTGCGGCCGTACGGCGGATATTGATAGTCACAGCCGAACAGGCCAACCCATCCGCCGAACACATCACCGAATTTCAGATGGCCATGCTCGAACTGGGTATCCTCACAGCAATGATACTGGCGCTGGTAGGAGCAACGGTGCTCATTCGCAAGTTCTCATCGGGCAAAGCAACACTGCCGGATACGCCGCCGGAGCAGCAGCAGCAGCAGCAGGCCGCCCTCGCTGATTCATAAGGCACCCCCCGCCCCCGGCCCGCTACGCAGGTATGAGCGGGTCGTGTGGTTGCTGGTGTAGCAAGGCGGCGGCGCGGCACCCACCGCGGCACTGGCTCAGATGGGCACAGGCCGTACAGCCCTCTGGGAGCAAGGCCCGCCACTGCTGCATAGCTTCCGAATGCCAGAGGGTATGCAGCGATTGGGTGAGCAGATTACCGACCACCTGGGGCGCGTGGTTGCAGGGGCGAAGCGAGCCCCACGGGTCTATGGTGCAATAGGCCGTACCGGCCAGGCAACCGGCGGCGGAGGTTTCGGCAAAGCAGAGCGGGATACAGGTTCCGAGACGGGCCGCGTGGGGCGCGGCGGTGTGTTCAATGGCGGACAGGGCGCGGGCCAGGTCGGCGGGGGCGGGGGCCAGGTCGGGCCAGGGGCGGCCAATGTAGCGATTGAAGATGGCGCTGGTTGCGCCAAGCGATTGGGAGAGGTGGATAACCTGCGCCACCTCATCAACAGCATACCGCGTCATAACCGTGTTAGTGGCGACCCGCAACCCGGCGCGGGTCGCGTGCTGAATGGTGGCGCACGTTTCGGCAAAAGAGCCGGGCGCGTTGGTAAAAGCCTCGTGCGATTGGGCCGTCGCGCCGTGCAACGAGATGAGCAGGCCGGCACAGGTGGGGCTACGCTGAAGCAGGGACAGCACTTCGTCGGGGCGGTGCCAGCATCCGTTGGTAAAGAGCGTAAAGGGGATACCGCGCCGGTTCACCGCTTCAACCAGGCGGGCAAACTGGGGGTGGCAGGTCGGCTCGCCGCCAGTGAGCTTGAGGCGCTGCGCGTGGGGGGCGATAGTGTCAAGCACCTGTTCCCACGTTTCGAGCGCCAGGGGGGTCTGGTGGGGCGCAAAGACGTTGCTACACCCGATGCAGTGGTGGTTGCACGCGGGGGTGAGTTCAAGCGCGTAAATGGTGGGCAAGGGCAACACGCCGGGCCGGGGCGCATCCTCCTGCGACAGCACGGCACAGTCGCAGTCGAAGTCCAGGGAACGGGCATCGGGCCCACGAAGATATTGGCGCTGGTTGGTGTGGCAGCCTGGAATAGGTGTCATGGCCTCTCTCTCATTTCATCGGTACAATAATATCAATGCACAGTTCTTTGAGCGCAACCAGATGGGATTCGGGGTGGATGTCGGCGTAGCGGGTGTGGATAAGTTTGCACAACTGTTGCTGGATAGTGCGGGGAGCTTCCAGAAACTTGTCGCGCAGGTGGTCGAAGGCGGCGCGAAAGGTCGCGGGACTATATTGGGCCAGGGTTGTGCAGGCTTCAAGGTAGTGTTCAAACGCGCCCATCATGTCATCCTGAAGATAGGCAAAGTTGCCTTCCATCTCGGTGAGCAAGCCCTTTTCGAGCTTGTAGTTATGGTCTTTCAAGATACCCTCAAGCATGCGCCAGTGTTCCTCGTCGCGCTGCTGGTCTTTCAAAAAGGCAATAGTTACCAGGTCAAGCAGCACGCTGGCTGTGAGGTGGTCATCAAGCACCTGCTGCGCCAGTTCAAGGGCCTGGTTGGCGTAGCGTTCGGCGTTTTCGTAGCGCGAGCGCACCTCGTCGGGCGACGCGCCCTGGCTATTGAGCGACTTACCTTCCTCAATATCTATGCGGGCGGCCTGTTGTAGGGCGCGGGCGCGAATATTGGGCAAGTCGCTCCGCAAGCCGCGCGAGAGCAACAGATGGGCCGTCTCAAAGCGCTGCGCGTAACATTCGGCGGCGGCCACGTTGACCTGCATCAGGGCGGCATTATTCGTATCGCCCACCAGTTCGCACAGGTCTACGGCGGTACGGTGGTAGCGCAAGGCTAACATCTGGTCGCCAAGCGCCTCGGCAATGCGTCCGCGGGTTGAATAGCTAAAGCCCAGGCCGTGGATATTGCCCTGTTCGCGCCGCATCCGCAACGCCTTCTCGGCCAGGTTGTCGGCGCGGATGGGGTTACCATTCAGCATATAGACAAAAGCCAGGTTATTGAGCGTGGCGGCGTACTGGTTGGGCTCCTCCTCCTGATCCATCATATGCAGCACTTGCAGGTACTCTTCCTCCGCCTCGTTCCAGTGGCCCTGGCGGCGGTAGGCCAGGCCCAGCCGGTTATGAATTTTGAGCTTCAAGATAGGGTCTTCGGCGGCTTCGGCCATCTCTAGCGCCACCTTGAAATTGGTCACCTTGTCGCCGGGGTCGGTGGTCGAATCGGCCAGCACAATAAACCCCTTGGCCGCGTCGGCGGGGGTGATGTCGGGCGACTCGACGGCGACGGCGGCCAGGTTGGCGGCGCGGCGGACTTCGCCCTTTTCAAAGAGCAATTGCGCAACGCGCACCTGAAACTGGGCCGAGTCAACCTGTTGTGGGGCCAGCTTATGCACCGCATTGACAATCGCGTCCATCTGGATCAGCGAGTAGTGGTAGGTCTGGGCCTCGTCAAACAGCGTATTCAGATACGACCACCCGCGCTTCTCCGAGATGCAAAAATGGTAAAAGAGGCATTCCATTTGCAAATCGCGCTTGGGCCAGTACTCATCCGGGACGGGCATTTTCTCGCGGTGTTCGGGGGAAACCAGCGTCGGTTGCAGACTGCGCGAGAGCTTTTCCTGGACAATGTTGTCCAGGCGTTCTATCTCTGGTTGGTAGAAGGCCTCTATCACCTTCTCCGCCAGCGCTTGCCGTAGCGTACCGTCCGGATCTACCGCCGGCCAGACGTGTTCTTTCAGAAGGCGGTGGGCCTCTTCATGCAGCAGGCCGCCCTCGGTAAGCATGGAGGCGCGGATGAAAACGTGCTGGTGGAGTTCGGCTATGACCGCCTCAAACTGCTGCTGGTCGTCGAGCTCCAGCGCAATCTGGAGGATACGCGGTTCGTAGCGGCGGTCAAGGTACGAGAGCGAGAGCAGGGCGCGGTCAACGGGGGTTTGCTGCGCCTGGATAGGGGCTACCAGTATGCGCTCAAAGTCGCGGCGGCGAGCGGACAGGCCGGCGTCATCCAGCGCTTGCAGGGCGGCGGGGTCAAAGGTGCCATCGTCGGGGAGGGTGGGAGTCTGGGACAGCCACGCCGCGCTGATGGCCACCCGCACGGGATGGCCTGCGGTGAGGATGGCGACCGATTCGCGTAGGGGAGCGGGGAGGTCGGCGGGTACGGCCTTGCTGAGATAGGCGGTGGTTTCTTCGGGCGAGAAGGGGGTGAGGGTATGAATGTCGTGGGTATTCCAGCGCTTGTACAGCTCGGCCAGTTCCTCAAGCAATTTGTAGGCAAAGGGGGTCGCGCGCCCGGCCAATAGCATCACCGTATTGGGCAGGTTGGCGGCCAGCAGGTTGGTGCGTTGTATATCTTCTAGCGAGGCCTCGGTATCCAGCGAGTCGCTCACAATAATGGTGCGTTTCTCCTGGCTTATCTGCCAGATAAGGTCTATACCGAAGTGGTAGATTTTATTTTGTTCGGCGCGTATTTTATCGGGGTCTATTTCGGTTTGTAGCAAGGTTTCCCAATCGGCCATATGCTTGTGGTAAGCCGTCTTTTGCTGGTCGGTCATATACGCGCCAAATTGTTCGATAACGTGCAGGCTCAGGCCGGGCAGGCTTTGCGGGCGCGACTCGCTATAGTCAATACGCACAACCAGGATACCGGGGTCGGTACAGTAACGCTGGTAGACCTGGTGCAGGAGCCACGTTTTGCCTACCCCGGCGGCCCCCACCAGCGGTAGCATATGCCGCCCCCCCGCCGGATCGCGCACCATTTCATCAATCATTTGTAATTCTTCTTCACGCCCGATACATAGTTCCTGGTGTTGCATGGACAACTCCTTGTACCAACTTGCTCCGTAGAGAACCTTATCACTATTGGTATGAACGTATTAACTACTATGATTTTTAGTTGCACCCCCGTTCAATTATCAGGCCATTATAGCATTGATTATCGTGCAAAGTGCATCAAGCGTTTCGTTTGCGGCCCCTTACCGCAGCACCCTGGGCAGGAAGAGCGGTGCCGATTCCTGCGGTGGTACCACTGTGACGCGCACTTCGGCTATTTCGGAAGCGTTGCCGGCCTCGTCCAGGGCCTGGTAGTACAGGGTATGCTGGCCCGCGCCCGGCGGCGTCACGGTGAGCAGGGGATCATCCGGCTGCAAGGTCTGTTCCTTCCAGCTCGTGCCGCCCCACGAATAGCGCATTTCGGCAATGCCGCTGCCGCCCTGGTCATCGGCGGCCAGGGCCAGCGTGGGCGGTGCGGGGAAGGTGCCGTCGGGGGCGCGGGTTATTACGCTGGTATAGGTGGGCAGGGTGGTAAACGTATTGGCGCCGGGTTGTTTGACGGCATAGCCCACCTGCACCGTGTCGGCAAGCTGAAAATACTTGAACGAGAGCGTGTGCAGGCCCGCGTCGAGCTTGATAGAGCCGGTCAACTCTGCGGTCATGTCGGGGGGATTGTTTAACTCATCGTTAAAGACCACTTCGTCGCCATTGACCCACAACCACGAGCGCCCGTCGCTCGTCGTGCGAAACACATAGTCGCCATCCGCGGGAGCCTCAAACACGCGCGTCTGCTCTAGCACCAGCGGATAGACGACGTGTTCCAGGGCTCCCTTGCCGCTTTCCAGGCGGTTCCCATCCCAGACAAACTGCTTGTACAGGGGCCCACGCACGATAGAGAGGGGATTGCGTGTCCGCACGAGCAGGTTATCGGGAACACCGGGCACCTGGTAGAGGGCGGCTGTCGGTTGCAAAGTGGTGTTGAAAGCGGACGCAACGGGGGGTTGCTGCTCCTGAATAACCGTCACGGTGGTGGGGGATACGTTGCGTTCGTGGTAGGCGACGTATTCTTCTATCAGGCCGGCCTGGAGCTTGATGCGCCCCAGTGTTCGAAAGCGGATATAGCCGGTAATGGTGCGCGTTTCGCCCGGCGCAAGCGGGCCATTCAACCCCCACCGCCAGGGATAGCCGCCATCCCCCCCCGCGCAGGCAATATCGCGCCCCTGGGGCCCAAGCGTCACGCGGAAGCGGTCATGCTCTTTGGGATAGTCCGCGTAGTCTATGTGCTCGTCGCCACGGCCCAGAAAGCACTCGCCCTCGTCGTAGACGTAGCCATTGCGGGGGTCAAAGCCACCATCGGCCAGGGCGCCGGACTGGGGGTTCTGGGTGGCGATGGTCGTATCGGTGCTGTTGCTAATGGTAAACGTGACTTGCAACAGTTCCCCGGCCGCAACGATGGACGGTTCATACTGCACATCGAGCAGCCGGACGGCGCCGGGCTCTTCAGCGGGGGCCTCTCCTTCGGGGAGCCACTGCACGCTATCGAAAAAGACCACCCGCCGTTTGCTAAAGGCATCACCGGTAAGATCGTTCAGCGTGACAGAGGCGTTGTTGCCGGCGTCAAAGGGGTAGGTGCCCAGGTCTACCCACTCCTCGGCGGTGTTGTGGTCTACGGTGTGGGTGTGGTTGCCGTCGGCGGCCGCTATGGTGTAGGTGGCGCTGGTGGTGGCGTAGGGCGGCGTGTCCAGCGCACAGCCTTGTGGGATATGGGTATAGACGCGGTAGCGCCCCGTCGTGGGGATGGTGGCCCGCCAGATGCCGTAGTTAGTGCTTTCGTCGGCGCTATCGGTGGCGTAGGTGTAGAACGTGTGGCCACCGTCGCCACACGCGGCGCGGTACCAGTAGGCGTCGCTGCGCTCGAAACTGGTTTCCAGTTCGCTTATCACCAGGTCGCCATTGTCCGGCTGGATGATGTTGTTGTCCTCGCCTTGCAGGGCCGCTATCACCCGGCTGCGAATGTTGGGCAGGAGGTTGAGCAGTGCCCCGCCGGGACAGGTGGTGCGCACGGGGGTGACCTGGCGGTGGCCGGCGATGTTAAGGATGACGGCGTTGGGGGTATAGGCTTTGCAATATTTCGATATGCTACAGCCATAGTAGAAGGATTCGCCTTGCGGGTTGATGTCGTTCTGGTTGGCTTTCCAGGCCAGCAGTTCTACCAGACTGTCCTGCGCGGCGGGGGGGGGCACGCTGCTTTCATAGGTGCCGATGAGCGAAACGCCCATGGAGCCATAGTTTGCCGTGTCGTGAAAGCCGACCGCGTTTTCGCCGCCGGCGCGCCCTTCGTAGATAACGCCGCTCGGATCAATAATATAGTTGTAGCCGATGTCGCCCCACCCGCGGGTAATGGTGTGGAATGACCAGATAGCCCGCACGCGGTCTGACCAGTTTGTTTCCCCGCTCCGCAGCCGGCTGGAGCCGGCCGTGTGGTGGATGACCATATGGGTGGCGTAGCGATAGGCCGGGGAGACGCGGCTGTCTTGTCCGTCGGGACACCCCCACGCGGTACGGCTTACGACGGGCGGCTTGCTCAGTCCGGCCAGGCTTGCGCTACCGGTGGGCTTTGCTTCGTCGCCATAGCGGGCATCTACGGTGTTGACGTCGAGACGCGCTATGGTGGGGGGGGGGGCATCGTGGCCGTGGGGGTCTGGCGCCGGGCGGGCGCGTACCTGCCAGAAGCGCATACCCTCGCCCAGGTAGGTTATGGCGCTCCACAGCACATACTCGCCGTCTTCGGGCACCCACAGGTCGCTGTTCTCCTCGATGGCTTCCCACGCGCTCCACTGCTGCCCGTCCGTGCTCACACGTACGGCCAGGTTCAGGTGGGCATGTTCGTCGTACGGCTCGGTAAGCTCGACGCGCAGGAGCATATGGGTAAAGGGGTGGGTGGCGGCTCGCTCTGGCGAGGTATAGCCGCCCTCGTCACTGCTGAGCGCCGCGCCGTCGCGGGCCGGCTCCAATACGGTTTGTTCGGGAATGCCCACGCCGTCGGTGGGGGGGGCGGCGGTGGCGGCGGCCCCCAGGGGGAAGAGCGCCCCGGCCAGGAGCGCGGCGAACAGCAGCAAGCGGTATCCTATGGCAAAACTACGGTACATCAGGTTTGAACCTCCCTTGAACTACAACCGGTACTATGACGTACCAGACAGACCAGCGTTTTTTCGCTCTGGTTTGATTATAAACGCATGACTCTTGCGGGGGGATTATGGGGCAATGATACCAGACTGATGGGTAAAAGAGAAGGGGCTCAGGGAGGACGGCAGGGGGCAGG
>DAOTUK010000256.1:0-11535 GCA_034437375.1 Chloroflexaceae bacterium
AGACATAACGGAAGTCAAGTAGGCATAAGATATGCTTTATTTGGCGCGATAAAACTGCTGATTTGACAACAATAATTTACACCCAACCCCACAGGGGCCACAGCCCACCACGCAACCCTCGTGGTTCGGGTTTCTGGTGTCGGACTGGTTCCTGCCCTGGTTGATGCGCCCGGTCTATCGGCGCGGGGCGCGGCGGGCGTGGGGAACTGGTATGGCCCGTAGCGAGCGCGGCCTGGGATGGGGACTTGTGTTCGCTATCGGGGCCCTGGTGGGGTGGTGGCTGCGGGCCCGTCGTGGTGAAGGGAGCCGCCGATGACCCGCCGCCTGCTCCTGGTGCTGTGCATCGCCCTGGCCCTGACCGCGTGCAACGGCGCGACGGAGGAGATTAGCCCGCCCACCTTCGACGGTATGCCCCCTATGCCCGACGGACTGATGGAAGCCAGGGTCAGCAACGTCGTAGATGGCGACACCCTCGACGTGACCATCGGCGGCGTGGAACAGCGCATCCGCATGCTTGGGATGGACACGCCCGAAACGAAGCACCCCTCCAAGCCTGTGGAGTGCTTCGGGCGCGAGGCGTCCGAGCGGGCCAGCGCGTTGTTGCAGGGGCAGGTGGTGCTGCTCGAAGCCGACCAGAGCCAGGGCGACGCCGACCAGTACGGGCGACTGCTGCGCTACGTGTGGCTACCCGATGGCCGCCTGGTCAACCTGGTGTTGATTGCCGAGGGGTACGCCTTTGAGTACACGTATAACCGCCCCTACCGCTACCAGACGCAGTTCCAGGCCGCCCAGGCCATGGCCCGCGAACAGCAGGCGGGGCTGTGGGCAACCAGCGCCTGTGGCGGGCAACGCAAAGCCGTCGTCGTGCCCCCGACCGCCACGCCCGTACCCGCGCCGCCGCCCCCGCCGACGGCCCGCCCTGCGAACTGCGACCCCGCCTACCCCGACGTGTGCATTCCACCGCCGCCGCCCGACCTGGACTGCGCGGACGTGGCCCCGCTGTGTCGCTTTCGGGTGCTGCCGCCCGACCCGCACCAGTTTGACCTGGGCGACGGGGACGGGTGGGGGTGCGAGCGGTGCCCGTGAGGAGCCGCGATAGCCGGGCGGATAGTTCCGTGGTATGATAAAGGCGCAGGAGGACAAAGCGATGGAAGAGACTACCACCCTTTCCGTGACGATACCAACAGAACACAATCAGCAATTGCAACTGATGGCCGAGCACATGGGTGTATCGGCAGAAGACTTGATACGAGTAAGCATCCAGACACTCGTGGCACAACCGCCCCATGATTTTGCCGAAGCTGTGGCGTATGTCCTGAAGAAAAACGCCGACCTCTATCGGAAACTGGCGTAATGCGCTTCCTGGACATCAGAGAAGTTCTGGTACTGTATCGCCAGATTATCACCCAATCCGGCGGAAGTGCTGGACTTCGTGATATGGGGGCCCTGGAGTCGGCTATCGCACAACCCCATATGACATTTGACGGCAACGAGTTGTATCCCTCAATCGCGCAAAAGGCGGCGGCACTCGGTTTCTCGCTTATCAACAATCATCCATTCGTTGATGGCAACAAACGCATTGGGCATGCAGCTATGGAAATCTTCCTGGTACTCAATGGGTACGAGATAGCCGCTGCGGTTGACGAGCAGGAGAAGCTCATCCTTGCGGTTGCATCAGGCACATGTGACCGGGAAACTCTGGCCGGCTGGCTTGAGCAACACCTGGTCAAGCACAGGAGCTAAACATGATGTCAATTTAGCATGCTCCCCGCAACACTGCCTCTTCGCCCAACAACCCCTACATTGTTATGTCGAGCTATACCCCCTGGACTATCGGCTATCGGCTATCGGGCTATCGGCTATCCCCCATCCCCGCCCGCGCCGCCCGACACCGCCGCCGCATCCTGGTGCTGCTCGTAGATATGCCGCGCCTCATCGAGGTAGCGCACCGCCCGCGCTGTTTCCCCCCGCGCCTGCGCCAGTCCCGCGCACGTCTCCAGCGTCGCAGCCAGCGTCGGGTCCAGCGGCGACAGCCCCTTGCGGCGGATGCTCAACGCCGCCGCCATGCACTGCCACGCGCCATCCCGCCGCAGCGCCTCGTCGGGCTGTGCGGCGCTCTCCTCGCCCAGGTCGCTCAGGTCGTCTGCAAACAGCAGCGCCACTTTGCGCGGCACGCCGGCCAGCACGTCGAGGTCAAGCAGCGCCCCCAGTTGCGCGATGGTCTGGTGGGCGTGGTGCCATTCGCCCTGCGCTATCTGGCGCAGTATGAACATTGCTGCAACCAGACGCAAAGTAGCAATTTCTTACCCGTCCCAATAGGTTAAACCGCCCATGCAAGAACATATGGCTGGAAGTCATGTCCTTACACCGGGAACCGC
Organism: Chloroflexaceae bacterium; assembly: GCA_034437375.1. Taxonomy (GTDB): domain Bacteria; phylum Chloroflexota; class Chloroflexia; order Chloroflexales; family Chloroflexaceae; genus JAAUSY01. Next base: position 2,379 of record DAOTUK010000256.1, read on the forward strand.
TCCATCGCCGCATCATACGCCACCTGTGCATCCGCCAGTGAGAGGCGCGAGTACACTTCCAGAGACTGTCGGTTGCTGTGCCCGGAATAGGGCTGAATCAATGCATCGTCAATACCTTCCTTCTTCAGCCATGTCAGCAGGAAATGCCGCAGCGCGTGCGGCGAGATCGGGTGTGCCAGCCCGGCAGCAGCAGCATAGCGCGTCAGCATCTTGCGAATACCCCGGTCAGTGTACGGGCGACAGCGGTTCGACTCAAAGAGGTAGTCCGCGCCGACTTTGTGCATCCCGGTCATATGCACCGCCAGGGCTTCCCGAAATCGCACGGGAAACGGAACGACTCGATCTTTGCCGCCTTTGCCTGCCGTAATGCGTATCTGGCAACGATCCAGGTCAACCTCGTCCAGGCGGATAGCAACCAGTTCGCTCACCCGGATCCCCGTATAGAGGAAGGTCTTGATCAGCAGCATATCCTGCATATTGCGGGCCTGCCACACCGTCGCATACAGTCGGCGGATGTCTTCTTCGGTTGGCACAGCGGGCAACTTCTCCGGTGCGGGTGGCGGCTGGGTCAGGGCAAGTTCTTCACGCACATAGCGAAAGACCTGCTTGAGATAGGCATAGTCCGGGTGTTCAGCCCGTAGGGTACGGGCCAGGGCGCGGGCTTTCTGGCGGGCGGGAGTACGGATCATGCCGACACCTCCGCTGTCACACCCGCAATGGCGATCCGCTTGCTCATATCCAGGTCAAAGGTGCCATAGGGAGTGACAGAACTATACATCAGCGGGGTCAGGGCCCGTCGGTCAGGGAGGGTGAATTGCTCGACCCAGGCCGGGTCAGCCAGCACATCCTGAATGAACAGCGTGTTGATATACACCAGACAGAGTTGCAACAGATGCAAACACAACATCGTGACTTCCTGATCCTCCAGCCGATTGCTGGCGAATTCGCCGCTCTTGCCATAGAAAATAAACTGATTGGCGCTGTTCCAGGTTTCAATCACGTTCAAGCCTTCGTGTATTTCGCGCCGCAAGGCTTTCTGGTGCAAATAGCGGCAAAGAAAGATCGTCTTGATGACCTTGCCCAGTTCCGCCAGCGCCTTGTAGGTCGGGTGCGATGGGTTGCGCGAAAAGCGGCGCAGGATCGCCTCGGCCTCTGCGGTACCCAGTCGTAGCGCCGTGGTATACTTGATCAGCTCGTCATACTGCTGGCGAATAATGTCCCAGTTGATGGGGCGCGTGAGAATGGCTTGCAGGTTGGGGTAGGCATCGGGATCACCACTCTCGGGCCGATAGAGCCGCTGTTCGGGGAGCGCTTTGAGCCGGGGGAGCAATTGGAAGCCCAGCAGATGGCAGAAGGCAAACGCAACCTCACTCTGTCCGTGGCTATCCACATACTGCTTCTCCCCCACCCCCTCCGCCAGCACCTTGCAAGGCTTTCACGTCTGGCTCGGTAACAACCACCCCGCGCTCCTCTTTACCACCGTGCTCGATTTTCTCGAAACCGAAGACCACGAAGACCCCCGCGACACCCTCCACGTCGTGGATACCTTCGCCATGCAATCCCCCGCCGCGGCCCAGGCGCCCGCCGTCGGGCCTGTCTCCCACAATGAACACGCTATTGCTATCGGAGTCCGCGCAAGCGCAGGCCGCAAGGGGACGCGATATGCGCCTGGCTCAAACAACGGATGGAAGATGACCGGGAAGTGGTGCGTTATGCGGCATAGGAAAGCGCCAAAGAAGTGTTAAGTTCGCGCATATGGGGCTGTGCCCCGCAAAACCACCTTTTTGGGGTGTGTGGCGCGGCTTCGCCGCGCCACACACCCCAATATCTCGCGCCGAAGGCGCACATCAACGTCTGCGCATGCAGAAAAACCTGGTGCTGTCGTTGCCCTAGCGACGTTGCAATCGCCGTGCTTACTCCGGAAGCATCTTCTTTTCATCCCAAAGACTTAACGAAGCATTAACAGTTCCTTAACCAGAAGTACCGCAGGGATATGCTATACTCATTAGGGATATGCTATACTCATTCTGTCCCAGAATGGTATAGACCAATTGAACGATGATACACCGGTAATGCGTATCGGACGTATAGTTCTGCCTGGAACCAGGGGCAATGAGATGGACAAAAGGAGAAGTTTGTCATGCACAGAAAAGCGCTCATGCTTATCGTTTTGATGCTTGCCTTGCTCGTGACCGCCTGTGGCGGACAACCTGCCCCGGCAAGTACCACCGGTTCTCAGTCCAGTAGTGCGAATGAAGAAGCCAGCGAAGAAGAAGCCAGCGAAGAAGAAGCCAGCGAAGAAGGCGACCAGACCATTGTCGTCTACACTGCGCTTGAAGATGACCAGTTGGAAACCTACCTGGACGTATTCGCCCAGGATCATCCGGAAATTACGGTTGAACTCGTCCGCGACTCCACGGGTATTGTTACTGCGAAACTGCTTGCCGAAAAGGACAATCCCCAGGCCGACGTGGTGTGGGGACTGGCTGCCACCAGTTTGCTGGTAGCCGATGGAGAAGGCTTGCTTGAGCCCTACGCGCCGGAGGGACTGGATCGCATCAATCCCAAGTTCCGCGACTCTGCCGACCCGCCCAAGTGGGTTGGTATTGATGCCTGGATGTCGGCGTTCTGTGTCAACACTATCGAAATGGAAAATCTGGGACTGCCGATGCCCACCTCCTGGGAAGACTTGCTCAAGCCAGAATACGCTGGCTATCTAGTCATGCCCAATCCCAACTCTTCGGGCACTGGCTTCTTGTCAGTGTCCAGCATCCTGCAAAGCCGGGGTGAAGAAGAGGGTTGGGCCTACCTGGATGCGCTCCACGAGAACATGGCCCAGTACACCCACTCCGGCTCGAAGCCCTGCAAGATGGCCGGCGCCGGCGAATACCCCATCGGTATCTCGTTTGGCTATCGCGGCATCATCCAGAAAGAATCCGGCGAGCCGATTGAAACGGTGTTCCCGGCTGAAGGCTCCGGCTGGGATCTCGAAGCCAACGCGCTGGTGAAGAAAGAGAACATTAAACCTGCTGCCAAGACCTTCCTGGACTGGGCTATTAGCGACAACATTATGAAAGAGTATGCCCAGAGCTTCGCCATTGTAACCGCGGAAACCGACCAACCCATACCCGAAGGCTTCCCCGAAGACCCGCTGGCCCAGTTGATTGACAACGACTTTACCTGGGCCGCCGAGAACCGCGAAGCCATTCTGGAAGAATGGATTACCCGTTACGACGCGAAGTCGGAACCTGAAGAATAACCCCCACATGCAGGGGAGGAGCGAACCTGGTTCGCTCCTCTCGCTGCCTCTACCAGGAGGGTGAATCAATGACTACTCCTTTGCACACAACTGAACAACCCTACCTCCAGATACAGAACGTGACCAGAACGTTTGGCCATTTTGTAGCCCTGGCCGATATTTCGCTTGACATTCATCAGGGTGAATTTATCTGCTTTCTGGGGCCAAGTGGCTGTGGCAAGACCACACTCTTACGCATTATTGCGGGTTTGGAAGAGCAAAACACCGGGCGGATTATACAAAACGGGGTTGATGTCTCGCGTCTCCCCTCCTCCAAACGGGACTTCGGTATCGTCTTTCAATCCTATGCGCTCTTTCCCAACCTTACCGCAGCACAGAATATTGCCTATGGTCTGGAAAATAGCGGTGTTTCGAAGAAAGAAGCGCGGGAGCGGGTGCAAGCATTGCTGACGCTGGTGGGACTGCCCGACGTCGGCAAAAAATACCCTTCGCAACTATCCGGTGGACAGCAACAACGCATTGCCCTGGCGCGGGCGCTGGCCCTCTCGCCGGGCTTGCTCCTGCTGGATGAGCCGCTTTCGGCGCTCGACGCAAAAGTGCGGGCCTCGCTCCGCGACGAGATTACCGCCATCCACCAGCGCCTGGGGGTGACAACCATTATGGTGACGCACGACCAGACCGAAGCGCTGACCATGGCTGACCGCATTGTCGTGATGGATCATGGCCGTCTGGTACAGGTGGGTACCTCGCACGAGATCTACCGCAACCCGGCCACCCCCTTTGTGGCCAACTTCATCGGCGTGATGAATTTTCTCTCTGGCGTTGTCACCGACCAGCCGGGCGTGGTGCAGTGGGGCGATATGACTGTCTTGCTCAACCATGGCACCGAGCAGATTGCGCCTGGTACGCGCCTGACTATCGCCATCCGCCCGGAGGATGTGCAGGTATTGCATGACCATCCAGGCACCCCCGACACGGCTATGGGCTATATTGAAAGCACCGAATTTCTGGGGCCCTTCTATCGCCTGCGTATGCGCGTGCCCTCTGGCGACACAGGAGATTTTCCACTGTTGGCCGATGTGTCGGCCCATGTGGCGCGTGACTTTGCTATTCACAAAGATGCCCAACTCCCCATCCAACTACCGGCTGATCTTATTCGTGTATTTCCAGAGAAGTAACTATGGCTGATATGCTCAACCCCTCTGCCAATGGGCAACCTGCTCGGAGCCCGGCCACCGTACCGGCGGCCGTGTTCAAACAACGGGTGCGCCAGATTGTCACTGCTGAAGGCTGGCTGATGCGTGTGCTTATCGCGTTGGCTGGTCTGTGGCTCATTGTCGCGGTGTTCTTGCCGCTCTTCCAGATTATCTGGCGCAGCCTGACCGACGAGGATGGAAACGTTGTCTGGTTTGACAACTACCTGGATTACTTCACCACCCCGGCCCTTTCCGCTTCAATCTACAACAGCCTCTACATTGCCGTGCTCAGTACGGTCATCTCGGTAGGGCTTGGTTTCCTCGTCTCCTATGCCATTACCCGCACGGCCATGCCCGGCAAAGGCGTGTTTCGTACTCTGGCAATGCTGCCGCTCTATATGCCTTCGCTCGTGCATGCTATCGCGCTCATCTATCTCTTTGGCAACCAGGGCATTGTGACGAAAGGATTCTTTGGCTATTTCAAAGATAACCTGGGCTTCGACCCTTCTTTCGACATCAACTTGTACGGTGCAAACGGGATTATCATCGGAGAGGTACTGTTCTGCTTTCCCCAGGCTATGCTTATCTTGATGGTTGCGCTGACTATTACCGATGCGCGGCTCTACGAGGCGTCCACGGCCCTACGTGCGTCAAATTTGCGTACCTTTTTCACCGTGACCCTGCCCGGCGTCAAGTATGGTCTGATGAGTGCCACGTTTGTCTGCTTTACGCTGGCTTTTACCGACTTTGGCGTACCCAAAGTAGTAGGCGGCGACTATAACGTGCTGGCCACCGATATTTACAAGCACGTTATCGGGCAACAGAATTTCGTGCGGGGCGCGACGGTGAGTATCTTGTTGCTGATTCCCACGGCCATCGCCTTTGTGATAGATCGCATTGCCCAACGCCGCCAGGTTGCTCTGCTCAGTGCGCGGGCCGTTCCGCTCCAACCAAAGCCACAACCCTGGCTCGACTGGAGCCTGTTTGCGTTTTGTGGGTTGGTGTCGTTGGCCATTCTCGCAGTTCTGGGTACCGCCCTGTTTGCGTCATTTGTCAAGGTATGGCCCTACGATTTCACCCTCTCGTGGCGGCACTACGACTTCAACATGGTGGGCGGCGGCGGGATGGATGCCTACTGGAATAGCTTGCGTATGTCGTTCTATACCGCTGTTATCGGCACGATAGTGGTTTTTGCCAGCGCTTTTCTCATTGAGAAGGGGCGCACATGGAAGTGGGCCCGCTCGTTCATTTATTTCATCTCCATTCTGCCAGTGGCGCTGCCGGGTATGGTCATCGGTCTGGCCTATATTTTCTTCTTCAACAAACCCGCCTGGGAATTGTTGGGTTTTGAGATACCCAACCCCTTTAACGCCATCTATGGCACGATGGCTATTCTCGTCATTGCGAACATGATTCACTACTACACGGTACCGTTCCTTACGGCGACAACGGCGCTCAAACAGATGGATCCGGAGTTTGAATCAGTGGCCGCGTCCATGTCGGTGCCTTTCTACAAAACGTTCTGGAAGGTGACAATACCGGTGTGTCTGCCCGCCATTCTTGAAATCGCCATCTACTACTTTGTGAGCTCCATGGTCACGGTGAGCGCGGTCATCTTCCTCTACTCCCCCACGCTCAAACTGGCCTCGGTTGCGGTGGTGAATATGGATGACGCGGGCGATATAGCCCCGGCTGCGGCTATGTCTATGCTGATTGTGGCTACCAGCATTGGTGTGCGTATTCTTTATAGCCTGGCAACCTGGGGTATTCAGAAACGAACGCAAGCCTGGCGCAAGCAGTAGCGTGCGCCGCGTATGGAAACAATGGTTTTTTCTGCGCTGTCGGGTGCCTCGAATGCGGCAGCGCCTCTGGAAATGTGAAGGAGTACTATGTTCGAGCAATCAGACCTTCCTATGGCAAACGATAAGATTCTCTTTACCCCCGGCCCCCTCACAACAAGCCGCACAATAAAACAGGCCATGCTGCGCGACCTTGGCTCGCGTGATATGGAATTTATTGGCGTGGTACGCGACATTCGCCGCCGGCTGGTGGCGCTTGGTGAAGCATCCGAGGAAGCCTATACTACGGTATTGATGCAAGGCAGTGGCACCTTTGGCATTGAGTCGGTGGTGTCATCTACTATCCCCCCCGACGGACACATGCTGGTTATTGTCAACGGGGCCTATGGCCGCCGTATTGTGCAGATGGCGAATATGCTCAATATACCGACGACTGCCCTGTCCTATGAGGAAAACCAGTTGCCCGACATGGATGACCTGCACCATGCCCTACGTTCCGATGGCAGCATCACGCATGTTGCGGCGGTGCATTGTGAGACGACCAGCGGCATTATGAACCCGATAGCGGTTATCGGTGGTATCGCCAGTGAACACGGCAAGGTGTTTCTGGTAGATGCAATGAGCAGCTTTGGCGCGGTGCCGGTCAACCTGGCTGCGTGCCACATAGACTATCTCATCTCTTCATCGAACAAGTGCATTGAGGGGGTACCGGGTTTTTCCTTTGTGCTGGCCCGTAAGGAGGCGCTTTTGTCTACCAGGGGCTATGCGCGGAGCCTGAGCCTCGATGTACTGGCCCAGTGGGAAGGGTTGGAGGGCAACGGGCAGTTTCGCTTTACCCCGCCTACCCACGTTATGCTGGCCTTCCACCAGGCCTTGCAAGAATTGGAGGCGGAAGGCGGGGTAGCGGGGCGGGCCGAACGCTACCGCGCCAACTATGAAACGTTGGTACAGGGGATGCGGGCTATGGGCTTCCGCGAATATGTGGCCCCTGAATACCAGGGTTACATCATTACCTCGTTTCTCTATCCCACCCATCCCCATTTTGATTTTGGCGCATGGTATGAACGGCTCAGCGCCAGAGGGCAGATTATCTACCCTGGCAAGGTGAGCAGCGCCGACTGCTTCCGCATTGGCAATATTGGGCGCATTGTCCCACGAGATGTGCAAACCTTGCTGGCGGTCATCCGCGAAACGTTGGATGCCATGGGGGTTGCATTGTAACGAGACGTATGAGTATGAGGAGGAACCGAATGGATTTTTTCTACCGACGAATGTATTGCGGCCCGTTGCAGGCAGTGGTGCTTGACCTGGCGGGTACCACGGTGGATTATGGCTGTTGTGCGCCGGTGGGCGCGTTTATGGAAACGTTCAAGCAGCGTCAGATAACGATTACGATGGCGCAGGCGCGTGCGCCGATGGGGATGGGTAAGAAGGATCATATCCGCACTATTGCCCAGATGGAGCCCATCGCACAGCAATGGGTTGAGACTCACGGACGCTCTTGTACTGAAGATGACATCGAGGCAATGTTCCGCGATTTCGAGCCGATGCAAGCTGCTATTGTCAACGACTACGCCGATCTCATCCCCGGCACGCTTGATATGCTGGCGCACTTCCGCGAACGGGGGTTATCCGTTGGCATCAGCACTGGCTATAGCCAGGAGATTATGGATGTGCTGGTTCCTACCGTGCAGGCGCGTGGCTTTGCTCCCGATTCGATTGTTTGCATGAGCGACGTACCCGCCGGTCGCCCCTCGCCGTTTATGTGCTTTCAGAATGCTATGAACCTGGGATGCTATCCAATGGAGGCGTTGGTTAAGATTGGTGATACTATCCCCGATGTGGAAGAGGGACTGAATGCGGGGATGTGGACGATTGGGGTTACGAAGAGCGGCAATGAGCTTGGGTTGACCGAGGCGGAGATAGCCGCGCTGGAGCCAGCCGACCTGTCTAACCGATTGCGCTGTGCGCACCAGCGGCTTGCTCAGGCAGGGGCGCACTATGTCGTGGAGAGCATTGCTGATGTCCCGCCTATCCTCGATGCAATTGAGGCGCGGTTGCGACAGGGGGAGCGACCTTGACCAGCTATCCGCCAGGGCTATGGGTGGGGGGGCACACCCATAGTTTCTTGTTGTGGAACATATTTCTGTAATGAAGGTGCATGTTCGGGTCGCATAATACGGAACACGGTCGGCCCGTGACGCTGACCTGGAGCAACCGGGGCCGCGTCGTTGCGTGGCTTCTGCGCCTCCTGCGCCTTTATCATACCACGGAACTATCCGCCCGGCTATCGCGGCTTCTCACGGGCACCGCTCGCACCCCCACCCGTCCCCATCGCCCAGGTCAAACTGGTGCGGGTCGGGCGGCAGCACCCGAAAGCGACACAGCGGGGCGACATCCGCGCAGTCCAGGTCGGGCGGCGGGGGCGGAATGCACACGTCGGGGTAGGCCGGGTCGCAGTTCGCAGGGCGGGCGGTCGGCGGCGGCGGCGCGGGTACAGGCGTGGCGGTCGGGGGTGTGACGACGGCTTTGCGTTGCCCGCCACAGGCGCTGGTTGCCCACAGTCCGGCCTGCTGCTCCCGCGCCGTGGCCTGGGCGGTCTGGAACTGCGCCTGGTAGCGGTAGGGGCGGTTATACGTGTACTCGAAGGCGTATCCCTCGGCAATCAGCACCAGGTTGACCAGGCGGCCGTCGGGCAGCCACACGAACCGCAACAGCCGCCCGTACTGGTCGGCGTCGCCCTGGCTCTGGTCGGCTTCGAGCAGCACGACCTGCCCATGCAACAACGCGCTGGCCCGCTCGGACGCCTCGCGCCCGAAGCACTCCACAGGCTTGGAGGGGTGCTTCGTTTCGGGCGTGTCCATCCCAAGCATGCGGATGCGCTGTTCCACGCCGCCGATGGT
>DAOTUK010000257.1:0-2489 GCA_034437375.1 Chloroflexaceae bacterium
GGTGGGGGCCGGTGCCTGGGCCGGGGGGGCGGCGCAGGCAACCAGGAGTGGCAGCAGGGCAAAGAAGGTCAGGGCGGCGAGGGCGCGGGTCACGAGCTACGGAAGACCACTTTGATGGGGGTGCCCAGGAAGCCATACCGTTCGCGGATGCAGTTTTCGAGATAACGCCCGTATGACCAGTGTACCAGGCTCCCATCGTTGGCGAAGAAGAGAAAGACGGGTGGGGCTACCTGTGGCTGTGTGACGTAGCGTATGCGGAGGTGGGCGCCCTTTTTGGTGGCGGCGGGGGCGTGGTTGATAACGGCCGTTCGCAGTAGTTCGTTCAGTTCGCTGGTGGGGATGCGCTTCTTGCGCTCGTTGTCAATGTCAACTACCATGGGCAAAATTTTTTCGACGCGCTGGCCGCTCTGGGCGGAGATGAAGAGGAGCGGGGCATAGCTGACAAATTGGAAGGCACGTTGTATCTCGCGGGTATATTCGTTAAAGGTGTAGTCATCTTTTTCGATGGTGTCCCACTTGTTGACGAGCAGGGCGATGCCTTTGTTGGCTTCGACAATCATGCCGGCGATGTGCGTATCCTGGGCGGTGACGCCTTCAATGGCGTCTATCAGCAGCAGGGCTACGTCGCAGCGTTCAATGGCCCGCAGGGTGCGCAGCACGCTATACTTTTCGACGCCGCGTTCTATCTTGCCGGCCCGCCGCACGCCGGCCGTATCAACCAGCGTGAAGGGGATTTCATCAAAGAGCAACTCGGTATCTATGCTGTCGCGGGTGGTGCCGGGTACGGTGCTGACTGCGCTGCGGTTGTGCCCCAACAGGCGGTTGAGCAGGCTCGATTTGCCCACGTTGGGCCGCCCGACAATGGCCACGCGGATGCGGTCGTCGTCCTCGTCTTGTGGCTCGAAGGGGGGCAACGACTCGACGACGCGATCTAGCACGTCGCCGGTGCCTGTACCGTGGTAGGCGCTCATGGGTATCGGTTCGCCCAGGTTGAGCGCGTAGAACTCAACCGCGTTGAACTCGCGTTCCTGGTTATCGGCTTTGTTCGCGCCAATAACCACTGGTTTACTGGTGCGCCGCAACGTTTCGGCTATATCGGCGTCTGCGGATGTCAAGCCCTCTTTCACGTCTACCATTAACAGGATAACGTCGGCCTCTTCAATGGCCAGTTGGGCTTGCTGAATGGCCACGCGCACGATTTCGGCGGGGGAGGAGTAGGCGTCTTCCTCGCCAAAGAGGATACCGGCCGTGTCCACTACCATAAACGCGACGCCGTTCCACTCGGTTGTGCCGTAGAGGCGGTCGCGGGTGGTGCCGGGGTTGCCTTCGACTATCGCGTGCCGCTCGCCAATCAAGCGGTTAAACAGGGTTGATTTGCCGACATTGGGTCGGCCCACGACTGCAACAATTGGTTTTGTCATAGGTTTTTTTTACTCAGGCTTTCAGGTAGCGGGTTGCAACTGTGCTTACGTCTGCGTTGTTGTGGTCGAGTCCTGGTTGGGTAGGGGAACCCAACTGGTACGCAGCAGTGGCCACGCTTTCCAGATATAATCCAATGCCGATAGCACCGTCCAGATGACGGCCAACGCCATCGGGATGGGCCACAGACTAACGAACATGGCATAGGCCGGGTGGGCGCCAAACTGTTGCCCGCCGCTGGCCTCAAAGCTGGCCGCCAGCAATATCCATACCAGCGCAACGACGGTAATAACCAGCTTTTGCTTGCCCCATATGCCTGCGGAGATAACCATACCTTCGGCGGAAGCATAGGAGCGCAACCCGGAAACGAGAAACTCGCGCAGGATGATGATAAAGACAATCCAGCAGGAGAGCAGGCCATTTTCAACCAGGGGTATCAGTGCGCCGGCCACGAAGATTTTGTCGCTGATGGTGTCGAGGAAGATGCCCAGGGGGGAGACAACTTTGAGCCGCCGCGCTATGCGGCCGTCTAGAAAGTCGCTGACGGCCATCAGGAGCAGCAGCAGGGCCGCCCACAGGTAGGTTGTTTCTTGGGCCTGGATAATTAGCCACACGAGCAAGGGTGTGGTCACAATACGAAAGACCCCCAGGAGGTTGGGAAGGCTGCGTGCCAGAGCCATAGCGCCTACTTTCTGCTTATGCTCAAACCGATGGTTACTTTTCTCCGGGGCCATTATACCAAATCTGGGGCAAGGTTTGGGGGAAGGGCTTGTTCAGGCTAGAAGCGCTGCGGGGAGAATTCCGGCTGGTTGAGGACGGTCATCAGTCCGTCGCCTACGCCCACTACGATGAGGCCTTGCCGTTCGGCATAGCGCACCTGGGTTTCATCTACGTAGAAGGTGGCCAGGGCGCCGATAATCTGCTTGTCGGCATACTCTTTTAGGAAGGTGCGGGCTTCGCGCAGGGTGGTCAGGAAGTCTGCCACGTCGCCGTGGCGAAGGTGGTTTTTGACTTCGGTGATCAGCATATAGTCGTTGCAGATGGCGACCACGTCATACTCTTTGGAGCGA
>DAOTUK010000258.1:0-27304 GCA_034437375.1 Chloroflexaceae bacterium
GGCATGATCGTCAACGGCGGCAACCTCCTCGCTTTCCGCATCTACATCCGTTTCGGTATCGAAACCGGCCTGTTCTTGTTCTAGCAAATGCTCCTCGCGCTGCGATTGTCGCGCCTCCTGGAGCGTGTGGATGGCGTGCAACACATCTTCAACCTGCCCGCGCACAACCGCGATATTCTTGTCGGACATGGAGGGCAGGCGCTGGTAGAGATCATCCAACGTCTGGGCATAATTCGTCTTTCTGCTGCCGCCGCCGCTACCGCCGCTACTGCTGCGGGCCGGGCGGCCTTCGGGACGCGGACGCTCCCCTATGCCTATGCGCGGCAAATGGTCGGCCAGACGCGGCGGCTCGTCTACCTCGCCCGCCTGTCGTCGCTCGTTGCGTTGCTGTGCCCAGTCGGTGAGCGACGTTCCAATACCGGTAAAACGTTGAAACAGATCCATTGCCGCATCAATGGTCTGATCAAGCGGATCAAGAATCGTCTCGGTGCGGGCCTGCTGCTGATACTGCTCTATCTCATCAGCCTCTATCGTCACCTGCTTCAATTCGTTGACCAGCGCCGTCAACTCCGAGCGTGTGCGCGACAGTTGGCGCAAGCTCATCTGGTGGCTTTGCTCGTTCAGCGTGGAACGGATAATATCTATCGCCTCGCTGATAACCGCGTGCGGGGTGGTTTTGGCCATAGCTCTTCCTCCCTCTATCTGCTGCTTGTGAGACACATTCGCGTGCCGCTCCTATTGTATCACACCCCCTCCTAACTGCTGGCAAAAATAGCCGCGCTCTGGCGCAGCATGTCCAGCACCCCCTCGCGCACCTCCCCCAACGTAGCGGCCGGTTGCGGCGGTGCATACCAGCCGGGCGCGGGCGTGTCCGCCGTGGCAAAGCGTGCGACCCACGCTTCCTCTATGGCAAAGGCGATAGCATAGGGCAAATACGCCTCAAACGGGTTTGCCGTACCATCTGTCCGAGTGGTCGGCCCGCCTTGTTCCAGATAGCGGCGGAAATCTTGCCATTGTTGCGCTGCCGCAAGCCCGGAGGGAGTGCGCATATGCATCAAAGCGCTAAGCACAAACAACCCGATACCGAAGGGGAGCGTGGAGAGCGGAATAAGAAACGCCAGCGGCACATGGTAGGACGAGCCGATACTGGCGCTTAACTCGCCCCCGATTATCGCAAACACTGTCACCGCGATACCCGCGAAAATGTAGCGGTTGCGCTTGTGGCCGGGGTCTTCCAGACAGTAGCCCGCCTTGATCAGTTCGTTATGCATCTCGGTCTTGATACGCGGCAAGCGCGAAAAAAACTTCTTCCGTAGCGTGTCGAGGTCGCGGCTATCGCCCTGGGCAAAGAGCGCCGCCAGCAAGCGATGCTCGTAGGGCAACAGACCGCTGGTTGGTTGTGTGCCCCGTTCCAGACGAAAGCTCCGTTGCTGGTGGGGCAGCGCGTCGGGCGATTCGCTGGCGGGGTATTCGACAATACGCAGAAAGCCGCGCTGCGCCAGGTCTACCATCGTCGCAATAATATCGTGCATATCCGGGCGCTTGTGTAGGAGCGTGCCGGCCAGAGCGGGCGGTAACTGGTCGGGCGGGGTAGTGCGCTGTTGTCGTGCTGCTGTCTTGCCTATCGTGGTGACACGAATAAGCCGCCCCCACAGCACCACCATAGCCACCACGGTGACAAGGAACAGCACGATAGCCGCGGAGATGGCGACGCGATTGTTGGCCTGCTCCTGGGCCGCTATCTCGGCGCGGCGGGCCGCCTCCTCCCGCGCTCGCGCATCCTCAACCTGCTGCCACGCGGGGGGCGTAGCGTTGACCGCGCCATGCGGAAATTGTACAAACAGGCCCCACTCATCGCCCGGACGTTGGGTTGTGCCGCTATATTCCACCGTTTGCCCATCGGTAACCGTGGCCCCGCCCTCTACCGCGACCCCATAGTTATAGCGCGACACCGCAAGCGCCTCGCGCGCGAACGTCTGCGGCAGATGCACCACCGCTTGCCACTGCTCCACAGGATAGGCGCGGTCTGCTTCGACAAACACCCACGCAAACTGGTCGCCCCCGTCGTAGATGCGGAGCGCCCCGTGCAGCGTATAGCGCAACGTAAAGCTGCGGGTTGTCTCGCTGGCCGGCTCAAAAAACCAGTGCAACTCAATCTTGTTACCGGACGGCTCTACCGAGAAGGTGCCGGGGCGTTGCGCCTCGCCCGGCTGGTACGTCTCTTCCCCCGCTTGCACGCCCCAGTCGGAGATGTCCTCGACCCGGTTTGTGCCCACCTTATGCACCAGCGACGTGACCGGCCCACCGCTCACGCGCACCTGCCAGCGCTCCTGTACCGCAACATCTCCATTTGGGCGTATGGTAAAATCGGCCTGGCGCTGTTCTACGACAATGGCTTCGTCGGGCGATTGGGCCTGCGCGGGGGACGGCGGGGGGAGGTAGCACGCCACCGCCAGGCATAGCACAATCACCCGTAGCGCTATCAAACAATAGGGTTTATGCATTGGGTATCCTTCGCTGAACTTTTCTGTGAATCTTCAGCATCTATGATACCACTAGCACGAAACGAGCGCATGTCGTTGGTGGGGGGGACATACCAGTGACGGGTGCGGCGTGACGCGAGAACAGGGGAGGCGCATGCATACTATGCCACAGCATACGTAGCGGGAGCACGGGGGTAGGCACGATGCCCGCGCTCCCAGGGCACGTTTCCCCAGGAGTACCCCCTTACGAATGGGACAATTCCTTGCCACAGCTCCTATCGCGGACAGCGGCATAGACCAGTTTCAAGGCATTGTCCGACACCGAGCGCCACTCAAGCCAGCGGTAGGAACCATCTTTGCAGCGGCAGCGGGTTTCAAATACCACAACCTCGCCGCTCGTAGTAATCTCAATAGCCCGATCCATCGCAAGGACCCGGTCGTCCGGGTGTATGAAATTCACAAATGGTTCCGCAAGCAACTCGTGGGACGCATAGCCAAGCCGCTGCTGCCAGGCCGGGTTCAAGTGTTTAAAATAGCCATCGAACCCGATAACACACAACAACTCCTGCGAGAGCGAAAATAGCCGTTTCCAATGGTGCTCTAGATGTTGACACACCGCAACGCGCTGTTCCAAGGCAGCAATATAGTCTATCAGGATTGTTCGCTCAGCTTGCCAACCATCGTTGTCGTTGTCGTCCATATGGGCCACTCCGATGGTCTTGTGCTTTAGCTGCTCAACCATAGCATTACCTATCCCCCTGGCATAGCGCCTGATACATTACGCCATCAACCAGCAATCCATAATTGTCTGATACCAAGCCCAACCACCGCCGCCGGGGGTAGCGCTTTATTCGTACCCTCTATCATACGACAGAACGCCTGATTCGTAAGATCGCGTTTGGGAGATATTCGGGGATCATTTGGGGACAATCAGATGGATACGCGGGCATAGCGGGCCCGCCCAATCAAAAACGCCACACCAGTACCCGACAGCACCGGTCGGGCCACGCGGCGCGACGCTCCAGCGGAATATCCCCCCCCGCCTAGCCTTGCTCCTGTCTCCCCAGGGGATTCCATTCCCCTTCGGTCGCTTCCGCCTCGTTCAACTCCGTGAGCAACTGCTCCATAGTCGTACGACAATTATGCAACGCCGCTTCCAACTTCGCAACGTTAGCCGTATGAATCTCAAAATGCGCATAATTCATACTGTGCCCATTGGCGCACGCCTGCTCATGCTGATAGCGCGTAATCGCCTGGCGCACGCTTGAACGAAGCGCAACGAGGACAATATCTACTTCCAGAACAATACGCTGTGCTTCCCCATGCTTCTCAAAACCTTCGTTACTCATTGCCGCCTTCTGCTCTGGGCCGCCTGCCCCCACCACCGGCGCAGGCGGCTCAGACGTACCCTTGCTTACCCTTGCTTACCCTTTATGGTCAAAATCAACAAAGCGATACCCGATACCCCGTTCGGTCAAAATGTACGTTGGATTGGCCGGATCCTCCTCTATCTTCTGGCGCAGGTAGGTAATATAGAGCCGCAAATAGTGGCTTTCGTCACGATATTCAGGCCCCCATACCTTGGTCAACAACATCTGATGCGTCTGGACATAGCCAGCGTTCTGCACCAGATGGTACAGCAACCGATATTCGGTAGGGCGCAGGTTGACCCGTTCGCCATTCACCAGCACCTCGCGGCGGGCAAAATCTATATGCAGCCGGTCATCAACAATAACCAGCGTCTGGGGAACGGGAGGCGCAATATAGTGCCGCCGCAACACGGCCCGAATACGGCTCACCAGTTCGCGGTGGCTAAACGGCTTTCCAATATAGTCATCGGCGCCCAGTTCCAGACCGCGCACGCGATCCTCCTCCTCATCCTTGGCCGTAAGGATAAGCACCGGCACCTGGGAAAACTCGCGCAACCGCCGCAACGTTTCGAACCCATCCATACCCGGCATCATAATATCCAATAGCACCACGTCGGGCATATCCTCGCGGGCCTGTTCCAACGCCTCTTTCCCATTCGTAGCGCTACTCACCCGCGCCCCCTCTAGCTCAAGGTTCATACGCATAAATTTGACCATATGAACCTCGTCATCCACCACCAGTATGAGCTTATCTTTCATCTCAGACATGGGTTGTGTGCTCCCTATGTTCTTGTGACTGGGTTTCTATTGGCTGTATGTCTTGCCTCTCTCAGTGCATAAATTCTAACACTATGCCAGGACAAACTCAACTACCGGGCAATTGCAAAGTCTTACGTCAACCAGGATACCTGGGGAGCTTGAGGGGCACAGCCCCTCAAAACCACCTTTTTGGGGGGTGTGGCGCGGCGAAGCCGCGCCACACCCCCCTATATCTCGCGCTGAAGGCGCACATCAACGGCTGCGAATGCAGAAAAACCTGGTGCTGTCGTCGGCATGGCGACGTTGCAATCGCCCTAATCAACGACCGCTACACTTGACAGCCTTTTCAACAATTTGTATCATGCAAAATATGCAAAACCTGTCCGCCTGCTGGTGCAAAGTGCCGCACCCCAAAAATTGAGGAGGCTCCCGGTATGTTGCGTGTAGAACGCCAGAAACAGATACCATCGGCAACACCCGAAGACGTTTTTACCATGCTCTCCGATCCAGATGGATTGTCCAGGCTCCTTCCGCGCCTGCGCAAAGCGGAACTATCCGACCGCGGCCCTGATCATGCGCGGCTTGTCCTGTTTATCTCCATTGGCAGCGTCTTTGGCACGCTTCGTTTTGAAGGAAATCTCCATTGGGTGGAGCCGGAACAGATCACGCTCTCGGTGCAAAACCCCTTGCCGGCCACCATTCACTGGTCGCTGACCCAGGCCGACCAGGGTACCGATGTCAAGGTGACCATCTCGCTCGATCTCAAACCGTTGCTTGGGCCCATGGTCAACTTTGTGCCCTTGAATATCGTCAATGAGATGATCGGCAAAGACCTGGAGCATGCGCTGCGAGAAATAGCCAGCCAGATCCAGACCGACAAGAAACCCTATACCTGCCCCCTGCCCCAACTGTGCCTGGTATCCCAGGCCGGGCTGGCCTTTTAAGACGACAGCGATAACAAGACAATCTCAGAGTCGCTCGCATCCTGTGTATCAAACTGCACCGTATAGCGATCGGCAATAGCCTGCTGCTGCGCCTCGCTCAGCGACTCCCAATCGCGGATAGACAGCAACACGTCGGTATAGGCGTTCTCGGCTATCGTATCAAAATCAATTGGATACGTCACCGTAAACTGCCCATACATAGCCGGAGCGGGTTGGTTGAGCGCCATCTTAAAGAGGCCCCTGGCAACATTATCGTCAATGGCCAGCACCGGCTGATCCTCCGTAATTGTTGGCGAAAAGAGCAGGTGCATATCCTCACTATAGCCAAGTTCATCGGAAAAGCGCGTATACGGGTAAAAAATCGCTTCGTGCAACTGGCGCCCGCGGGTAACAAGGTTGGGGATAGAGGCGATAGCCGGGGCACTGATAAACACCACCACAAACGCAATAACCAGATTGGGCCAGTGTTTCTGCTTCCAGGGCACCACACTGGCGATAAAGACTACCGCCAGACCAAGCGGATAGACCAGCCGGTATATCAGGGCGTTGAACCCCAATTCAAACTGCGGGATCTCAAGACTGGGCAACACCAGCGCCCCCACCAGCAGCGTTGCGGCCGCCCCCCCAAGGATCTTCCCATGGTGGCCGGCCAATTCCTCCGGTTCAATAGTCATACACTGGGCCGCCAGAACACTCAACACCGGGAACATCAGCAGATAGTGCCGGGTACCCAGAAAATTCATGTACGATGAGGCCAGGCTAAACAAGATCAGCACGGCCAGGGGGATCAACCAGACAAACCGTTCCACGACTTTAAACCGCTGCGGTGGCGCCTTCAAGATAGCCAGCAAGTAGAGCACAAAGACGACCATCCACTGGCCCTCGTACATAGTAGACGTGTACCAGTTGCCGAGAAATTGCTTTGTGACCAGCAACGGCGCAAACCGGATAGGGCCCCCTTGCGCCAGCGCAAAGGCCCAGAGATCCGATTGCCCATCGAGCAGCATACTAACAAGCGGCCCGAGCGCGAGGCCGGGGAGCACGCCAGGCAACACCCCTTCCCCAACGAAAATGCGGTTGAAGACAAACCAGAACTCTTGCAACCGCCGGTTGATACCAAAGAACGCATCGCCAACAAACACGGCGTTCAGGAGCGCCAGCAACACAACCCCAACCGCAACGCCGGCTACCACCAGCGCGTTGTGCATGGCCAGCTTGCGCCATTGAAACGTATTACCGCCGACCCACCCCAACCCCGGCAAAACCACGGCCAACCCGATCCCAATCTGTTTTGATTGGATAGCCAGAAACAACATCAACCCAAGCCCCATCAGCGGAATGAACCGGTAGCGACTCAGGCGGTGCGACAGCAGATAGCATGTAATCCCAAGCGTCACCAGCAGCATCAGCGTCAGGTCGGTCAGGGCCGAACCACTCCATTGAAAGACCACCGTGGTTGAAAAAAAGAGGTACACGGCCAGTATGCCATGCACATAGGTTGTCGTTCGGGTCAGAAGCCGCGCATTGACATAGACCAGGACACTTGTCAACGCCACAACCACGGCCCAGAAGAGCCGCGCGGCCTGCACTGGCTCTGCAATCAGCAGAAACAGCTTGAGTATGTACACATGGAACAGGCGCAGGAATTGCGACTCGTACCCCGCGATGAGCGCGGGATTCATCGCCATTTCCATATAGCGCACCTCATCATAAAAGATGGGGCCGGCCGCATAGAGCGCCCCGAAGATGGTAACCCCCAGAAACAGGATGAGCAACCCCCCATATTCCAAGGGGGCAAGCACAAAACGGTCGGGCAGCGCGATACCCTCCCCCTCCCCGCCGGATACCGCCTGCGGGGGAGCGGAGACCGCCGGGCTATCGTCGTGCGCCCCCCCGTTCTCCTCTGTTGCAGATACAGTCTGTGGTTCCATACGTTCCTGGTTACCCTCCTGCTCCTCGTGCCGCTCCGAGCACGAGCTTGTTCTGTGCATCGGTCTTGATATGATATATCGTCTCGATAGTCTGCTTTTGCTCGGGCGAAAACTGCCCCCAATTATCGCTTGTGAGAAAGATATAGGTAAAGTAGGCTCTATCGGGAAGAAAGACGAGCTGTTCTAACGAAAATTCATTGCCAAATGTCCGAGCATCAAAGAAAACAGAGAAGAGCATCTCGCACACCTCGCTATCATTGGATAGCATACTATATTCATTGTAAATATCGGGCGAGATATAGACCTTCATGTCGTCGGTATACGTTATATCTTCCGCAAATTGGGCATAGGGGTAGAAAATAGTACGGCTAACGTCGTTGTTTTGCCGCATAATGGCGGGTATCTCGCTCAAAGGTTGCATCGTCATCAGAAACAGGCAGAAAAAAGCCACAAATATGGTTTTGCTATTCCATTCGCGGGACAATATCAGCAGCGCAAACAGCAGCGTCAGCCCGATGGGGAACACAAACCCGCGTTGTATCCAGTCGCTCTCCCACCCCAACCGCGCACCATTGGCAAATATCCACCCCTGGATTGCCCAGACGACTAGCAAGGCCCCGCCTATCGCCCCCAGGTATCTGGCGTAGGTCTGGAGCGACGTACCCGGCTTGATGGTGATACTCTGCGCGGCCAGCATACTGGTGATAGGCAACAGCACAAAAAAGTGGCGCTCCTCCCAGAAAACGTTTTGCAACGGGGTCGTTGCTGGTAACACCAGCAGCACCGCCAGCGGCAACCCCCACACCACCGCGTTGCTATGTTCCATCCAGCGGGGGCCCGTTTTCACCAGCGCTACCAGGTAGAGCGCAACCAGAAGCATCACGCCGCCCCGGAAGCTCAAGAGCCAGTACCATGTAACCCGAAACGCCATAGGGCTTTCAATCGTAGTGGTCGTGACCAGGGCCTGGTGGGTGCCGCTCACGCTCAGCGTATTGCCAAACAGCAGTATCATCACCAGCAAGCCCCCCACGGCCCCCGCCGCCACCATACCAAGCTGTTTCGCATACGCGGGCCAATCAAGCGGCGTATCATCGTTCCACTTCAACCCCACCAGCAACAGCAGCAGACACCCCCCGATCAGTTTGGTTTGCAGAGCCAGCAGCACCATAACGCCCAACGTAATCAGCAACCCACGCCGACAGCACGTAAGCCGCTGGTAGAGCAGGTAGACTGTGACTCCAAGCATAACCAGCAGCATCAACGTACATTCGGCAAAGAGAACCCCCGAAAATTTGAAAACCAGGACAGATGCAAAGAAGAGATAGACCGCCAGCACGCCATTGAAGGGGGTCGCATTTTGGGAAAGGATACGCGCATTGACATAGACCAGCACAGTGGTGAGCGCGATGACAAACGACCAGTAGATTTTGGCGGCCGCCAGAGGGTCAGCTACCACAAGAAAGAACTTGAGCAGCAGAATATGGCCATAACTACCCACGCTGCTGCGGGCCGTATCTATAGCCGCGGCCATGTAGATAATATCGTTCGGAAATGCTGTGTTATTGGCGGCAATGGAGCTAACTACCGTAGACGCACCAAGCAGCAGAAGTACCAGAAAGGCTACGCCAAGCGCGAGATATTCGGGCCACGGCAACAACGGCAATTCGAGCGGCAACCCGCCGGCCGCGCTCCGGGCCGTTGGTTTCAGCGTCGGGGAAGCCTTCGGCTGTTCCGGGCCGCTTTTCTTGCCAGCGCTCCGCGGTGCTGGCTGGTCTGGCGCAGCCTTCTTGCCAGCGCCGCGGCCTGCTTTACGTTTTTTCGACATCAGTACGCTTCAGCTTCCTGTAGTAGCGGGAACCACGCCAGTTCCCGTTCAGCGGTACCCCCGTCCTGCAACCCTGCGTCAAGGTGATGCTTCGTCTATAACCTCTTGAAACAGCCGTTCATAGCGATTGACAATCTGTTCCCAATCAAACAACGCCGTCACCCGCTCATACGCCCGCTGCCCCATCGTCCGGGCTTTCTGTTCGTCGCGCAGCAATTCCTCAACATATGCAAAAAACGCCTCGGTATCGTCGGGCGGGAAGAGGTAGCCCGTTTCGCCATGCGCGATAACCTCTGGCACGCCCCCCACCGCGCTGGCCACACAGGGCACCTGACATGCCCCCGCCTCTAGCAACACATTGCCAAACGTCTCCGACAGAGAGGGCAACACCAGCACGTCGGCCAGCGACAAATACTCGCGCAGCGCCTCCTGTGGCTGTGGCCCGGTAAAGATGACCGCCGACCCAGACGAACGCGCCAGACGATGATACCGCGCCTCCGTCGCGGGATTGCCCCACCGCCCCCCGCCAATAATAATAGCACGAGTTGGCAACCCCGCCTGCTGCAAACGGCGTGTCAACTCAATCACCAGTTCGACCCGCTTCCAACCTACAAAGCGCCCGATAAACACGATCACCTTTTCGTGGGCCGCCAGACCAAGCTCCTGGCGTTTGCGGGCCGCATCTACGCGGTAGAAGCAAGACACATCTACCCCAAAGGGAATAACCTCTGTCGGTGGGAGCCGCGTTCCATAGCACTGGCGGGTTTGTTGCTCTAGATAGCGCGTGAGAACGATGAGCCGCTGATAGCTCTGGTGGATCATGCGCCCGACAGTCCGGGTATACATAGTCGCCACCTGGTCAAACGGCCAGCGGCCATAGCGCCAGTCTACCCCCACCAGCGCATTGTTGACCAGCGTTATGGGCGTTCCATACCGCCGGCGTACCCAGATAGGCGGGAGCGCAGTCACATATTGATAATCCTGTACGTGAATTATATCGTAGTGTTCATTTCGGACAAAATGTTCCAGCAACCGATACTCGCGCACAAGGTCGGGCAAGGCATAGCGTGCCTCCGGGACGTAGTGGCACGGCAGCGGAATAACCCCCACATTGCGCCAGGCCGGATATTTCTGGATAGCGCCGGTCGGCTGTAAGATAGTCACCCTATGCCCCCGTTCGGCCAGGCGATGGGCGATAACATAGATTTCGCGTTGCAACCGCGTCGGGTTGACAAAACAGAGCTTCATAAGCGAGTGGGTTCCCTTACGAACGGAGCCACGTTCGCAACACCACCAGCGCAAACCCAACCGGATAGCGCCAACTGCGCGGTTTCTTGCTCTTGCCTTCGTGGCGGGCCAGAATAGTCACCGGTACCTCCGTATAGCGCAACCCCTTCATCACGGCCTCAATAATCATTTCCGCAACCGTAAACTGGCTTTCGCGCAACTCAAGCCGGGTCAAATCGGACGCGCGGATAGCCCGAAAGCCGCTGGTACTATCGGTAATACGAATACCAAGCAGCACCGAAATCATCGCCGCAAAGCCGACAATACCGACATGGCGCACGCTGCCCCGCTCTGCATAGTAGCCCAGAAAGCGCGAGCCCATCACAATATCGGCTTCATCATTCAAAATAGGCATTACCAGGCGTTCTATCTCTTCGGGTTGGTGTTGGCCATCTGCATCCATCGTCACAACAATCTCGGCCCCCTTTTGCATCGCCAACTCAAACCCGGTGCGCACAGCATCGCCCCCGCCGCGGTTAATGGGGTGGACTGCCACCGGAATACCATAGCTATGCGCCACCCGCGCGGTGCGGTCGCGGGAGCCGTCTACAATCACCAGCGCCTGTAGCGGCTTGCCGCACACCTCCGTAGGCATACGCGGCAAGAGCTGTTCCAGATTGCGCTCTTCGTTAAACGCCGGAATAATGACCATAATACCGGGGTACAGATCAAACCCATGAATTTTCTCGTACTCTATCTGGGCCAGCGCGCGCACCAGTTCGCCCATAGATTGCCGCGTCTCTGACATCTCCTTGAGCATATAGACAAACAACACAAACAACACAATATTGCCCGTAATGGACAACGCAATGGGCCGCGATTCGGCTTGTAACAGGTCGGCAAGCCCATTCACAATCGGAGGATACGCCGATACGACCATCAGGCTGAGCGCAATGGTAATACCGATAAGCATATCGCCCCGACGAAACCGCCGATTGCGATATTGCCAGAAGACAAAGAACAAAACACCCAGACTAACAACGAGACCGATAATACGCCGATCAGATATGAAAAATTCCATACTGGTATACCCTGTCTCCTACATTATGGTGTATGTAATCCACATTCTATCTTGGTAAAGCCGTTCCAGCGTCCGGCCCGCTCATCCTCGTCTGCACCGACCGGCTGCGTACACGGCGCACACCCGACGCTCATATAGCCCTGGTCACGGAGCGGGTGGCGGGGCAGGTTGTGGTAGTCGAGATAGGCGCATATATCCGTTCGTGTCCACCGTGCCAGGGGAGCTATTTTGTACACCCCATCGGACTGGCGTTCAATAATGCGCGTCTGGCGGCGCTGCTCGGTCTGATCCCGACGGATGCCGCTAATCCAGGCCCGCAAGCCCTTGCGAGCCTGTTGCCAGGGTTGCACTTTGTTGATAGCACAACAGCGGTCTGGGTCGAAGCGGTATAATTCGCCATACTGGGCCAGGAAAGCCGCATGGCTTATGGTAGGGGAGAGCGTCTGAATCTGCAACCCCCACGCGGCAACCAGTTGGTTTCGAAAAGCCAGCGTTTCGGGAAAGTGAAAGCCGGTGTCAATAAAAAAGCCCGGCATGGCCGGTATTGTCCGGGCTATCATATGTAAGAGGGGCACACTCTGGGTCTGAAACGAGGTGGTAGCGCCAATAGCGGGCTGAAACGTTGTCCAGGCCCAGAGCAAAATTTCCTCTACGGTTGCCTCCTCAAACCGAGCATTGAGGTCTTCCAATTCTCGTGCCTGCATGTTCCCTATCCATAGACTTATGATTGATACTGCTTGATGCGACCTGTTCTCACGAACGATAGTCCATCTGGTTTGTTACAGCGCCCCGGCAATGTATTATGTCAAGAATGTTGAGCGCCGCCGCGTACCGTCCCACCGAATGTCGGGGATCAGTATTTCTCGCAGGTGCTCGATACGGTCGCGGTGCTGCAAGAGATCGGTCAACATAATTTTCAATTCCGTATCAACGTCGTGCGTCGGACGGTAGCCAAGATTGAAGAGGTGTTGATGATCCGGGTTATAGTAGTGCTCCTCCATCTCCTTACGCGGATTTTCCAGGTTGCGCACGGCCACCGTAAGCCCAAGTTCTTCGCCTACCCGTGCGACCTTCTGGGCCAGTTCGGTTACATTATACACCTCTTCAAACTGGTTGAAGACTCGGTATTCGCCGGCGCTGGCCGGGTTTTCAATAGCCAGGGTCATACATTGGATGGAGTCGCGTAGCGGCAAAAAGCCCCGTTTTTGATAGCCCTTGCCAAAGGGCGTCAGGGGGTGTTCGATGGCGGCCTGGGCACAGAAGCGGTTGACAGCGGTACCAAAGCTCTGGTCAATATCAAAGCGCGTCACCAGGCGTTCGTCCTGCTCCATCTCGTCAATATGCGAACCAAACACCACCCCTTGCATCACATCGGTTGAGCAAAGCCCCCAGATTTTACAGGCAAACATCACATTATAGGAGTCGTGGACTTTTGACCAGTGGTACCAGGAGCCGGCCTGCCGCGGGAAGGGCAGGCGGTCTGTGCGTCCGCGATATTCAATATCAAAAAAGCCCTCTGGAATATCTATATTGGGGGTGCCATATTCGCCCATCGTGCCGAGCTTGACCATATGAGCGTCGGGGCAAACATCGCGCATGGCAAAGAGAATGTTGAGCGTGCTCACCAGATTGTTGGTCTGGGTAAAAACAGCATGCTGCACATCTATCATCGAGTAGGGAGCCGAAGGCATCTCGCCAAGATGCACAATAGACTCCGGCTGAAACTCGCGGAAGATACGTTCAATAAACGCATAATCGCACAGATCCCCTTCGTAAAAGTGCAACGGTTGCTGGTAGACATCTTCAAACGCGGCCAGGCGTTCGGACATAGGACGGATAGGAATAACACTATCGCTGCCCATTTCGGCTACCCACTTGCGCCGCAAGAACAGGTCGGCCCCGCCCACGGTATGGCCACGCTGCGCCAGGTGGAGCGCCAACGACCAGCCCAAATATCCATCAATTCCCGTAATGAAGACTCGCATGATTCCTTTCCTCATATTTCAAAGTAATGAACTCATATCAATTCAATTGCGCTGGATAAGGGCCCGGATTACGCGGTCAAGGTTGGTAGGAATAACGAGAAACTGGTTTCGCACCATGGTTGCTATATCCACCGGCCCGCTGCGCGGGATGGTATGCAGCGCATACTGCACCAGCAGCAGCAGATTCCAGACCACAAACCCTGTGCCAAGGGCCAGCAATATCCAACGCGGGGTTGATTGCATCTGCGCCAGCAGCGCGGCCAACCCTAGCGTAAATAACAATACCATATTTGTCCAGAAGCGTGGCCCAAACGAGGCCGCCCCGGCCCATTCAAACCAGCTTCCGATAATATAGAGTTGGGTCATAAACATAACCCCCAGAAAGAGCGTCAGTCGGGCGTCAAGCCGGCGCAGCCACCACAGGCCCGCCAGCGCAAAGAGCGTGACCGGAGCCCAGATGAACATGCCCCGGTTGGTGGAAAAGAAGATTGATCCGATATGGGGGGCGCTCCAGTCGAAGATGTCTGGTGGGCGGATAAGCCCATAGACGTTGACAATCCACGCGCCATAGACGTGCTTCCAGAAGAGCATGAGCGGCAGGAGGAAGAGCGCAAACCCCAGGCCAACGCCAAGCATCTGGCGCAGCCGCGCCCATATCAGCGCATACGTACCACGACGGAACGCGCCGATACTCTCAACCCCGGCCACCACCAGCGGGGCCGCAAGAAAGGCCCCATTCTGGGTACGCACCCATGTTGCCAACCCGATAGCCAACCCGATAAAGACCCCGTTCCGCAACGCAGTTGTGTTGCGGTCGCGGGTGTGCCACCAGACATAGACGATAACCGTAGAAGCAAAAGCATCGTTGACGTGGGACATAAAGGGGTGCGTAAACATATAGAAAACCAGCGGGGTTGCAAACCAGATAACCCATGTGGCCAGGGTCGCCACAAAGAGCGAGAAGTAGTGGCGGGCTATCCGATAGGTCATCAGCACCGCGGCCAGGCCATAGAGCGTTGAGCTGACACTGGCTGCCACCTGGTAAGGCCAGCTATAGCCGTTGGGGACAATAGCCGCCCCGGCCGCGTGGGACAGAGCTACCCCCCCGTGGGCCAGCGTGTAGAGCGGGAGCCAGAGCACAGCCGACCCGGCCGTCCACTGGCTATATTGGTAGCCGGTGGGGGTGGTCAGGTTGAAGAGCACATCCAGGCCGGATTGTTCAACCTGGGTGCTGAAATAGGCAAACTCGTTGGCGACGTTCAGGTCGTGGTCGCACACCGCCGAGCGGAGCCAGGAAAAGTACCCGACCGTATCTTGACCATAGACAAGCGGACGGAACAGAAATAGCATCGCCAGGGCATACCAGATCAACAAGATGATCATACCACGATCTACCCCCCGGACGGTAGCCTGTTCTGCGTGTATCGGCTGGTATGGGTGCATCAGTTGCGACTTGTGCTGGAATTCCACTTGAACCGTAGCCACTTCCCCAGACGAATGAGTGTTTCCCGTGTGTTTGTGCTGTTTGCCCCCACTAACAGGGCGACATTGTCTGCAATGGCCCCAGGGGCCGTCCGGTGGGCCCGCGCCAACATCCGAGCCGCAGCCTTATGCTGGCCGCTCTTCACCAGTTTAAAACTTGCGGCAATACACGTTCGCGCGACAGCGCGCTGTTTCAGGGGCCCCAGGCGAGCCGGCTCGCGGGCCGCGGCCTGTTCTACTACAAACAATTGGCTGGCAAAGAAGCGCCCGATTGGCTCGCTTCGCACGCTGCTAGCGCTATGAATGCGGTAGCCGGCCAGGGGCCGATTGACCAGGCCCACTGGATAGCGGGCCGCAATACGCAGGAACATATCCCAATCCTCGCGGTTGCGTACCAGGGCTATGTCGTTAAAATACCCGACATGATCAAACACCTCGCGTCGGATGACCGGGGTGATTGAGGACATAAAGACATCGAGAAACAGCGGTTGCAGAATATCGCCCGTATGCAGCCGCCCCGAATCGCCATAGGTGTGTGATATAGCCCCGGCTCTTCCATGAAAGAAGTAGGTATCGCAGTAAACCCAGGCAAGCTGTGTTTGTTGCAACAGCGCAACCTGAAGCCGTAGTTTTTCTGGTTTCCATACGTCGTCGGCGTCAAGCAGCGCGATATAGGCCCCCTGCGCGGCGCGTATGCCGGTGTTGCGGGCCGCTCCCTGCCCACCATTTCGCTGGTAAATATACCGCACTTGCGGAAATCTAGCAACCACTGCACCGGTTGCGTCGGTTGAGCCATCATCAACCACAATGATCTCGTAATCGGTAAACTCCTGGGCCAACACGCTCTGCACCGTTTCGGCAAT
The DNA here is from genome assembly GCA_034437375.1 of Chloroflexaceae bacterium. GTDB lineage: Bacteria > Chloroflexota > Chloroflexia > Chloroflexales > Chloroflexaceae > JAAUSY01. The sequence goes on from DAOTUK010000258.1 coordinate 15,951, forward strand.
CCACTCCGACGCATTGTAGGCCGGGATGATAACACTGACTAGCGGGTTCATAGGTGTTGTGTCTCCTCTCTCGCGGCCCTTCCCCACGCCCACACCTTGTCCCACGGTACAACCAGCACGAGGTAGAGCATTATTCCTCCCAACAAGCGAAACCCGAATCCGATATGGCCGGCGGTAGCCAGCAGGAGCCAGGCGACCAGGGCCACCCCCGCCAGCAGCGGCCGCCCCCAGGCTCGCAAAAAGCGGCGCTGCAAGGCGCGGTGGTAGGCGGGCAGCGTCACAAGCCAGATGGCCATATCCAGACTGGCTACCACGGCCGTGGCTCCGACTATACCATACCGCGGCACCAGCACAACCCCGCCGCCCACCGATAGCAGCAGAGCCGCCCCGATGCTCCAGAAGTAGGCCCGGTCATTGCCCATCGCCAATAGCCCGGTAGTGTAAACACTGGCCGCAACGTTGAACACCAGCGCAAAGCCGATAGCCTGCAATACCCCGCTGGCCGCGGCAAACGATTCGCCATACAGAAGCTGCATAATGGGCCGCGCTTCGACTATCAGCAGCAGGGCCGGCAAGAACGCCGCACTCATCATCAGGCGTACATACCGCGCCATTTCGCGGGGCAATTGTTCTGGTTGGATCGTATATACCCGCGACAGGCGCGGCAAAAAGACGTTGGCAATTACCCGGATGATTAGCGTTTGCATTTCTAGCAGGCTATAGGGCGCACTGAACAAGCCAAGCGCCGCCGAGCCACGATAGAATTGGAGCAGCACGTTATTGGTGTGCTGCACAACAATCAGCATAGAACCCGATAGCCCCAGGGGCAAGGATGCGCGGATGATAGCGCCAACCGAGGGCCAGGCTATGCGCCCAAACGAGAGCCACCCGCGGCGCGAGAGCAGTACCACCAGGACGGCGGCCCCCAGGATCTGGCTACCGCTGGTAATCAGGGGCACCAGGGTAACATCGGCCGGCGCGCGTACCAGCACTACCGTCACCAGCAGAGCCAGCAGATTGACCGCGCCTTGCGAAAGCCCCAGGAGGCGGAACTGTTCGAGCCCCATACAGACCCACTGCATGCTGCCGGCCATAGCAAAGAGGATAGTTCCCGCCACCAGCGTTATCTGGCGTTCGAGCGGGCTAAAGAAAAGCGTGGCGACCACCACCAGCGCCCCATACGCCACGCCCGCCAGCACTATCTGAATACCATTTACAATGACCAGGATGGGGCCGGCCTGGTCGCGGTTCTGGGCAATGGCCCGCACCCCCCATACCAGCAAGCCGCTATTCACCAGGATGGTTGCGCCTGTGACAACCGATAGCCCGAAGGTAAGTAACCCGAACGCCGACGGGCCAAGTACCCGCGCTGAATAGACAATGCGTAGCGAATGGAGCACCCACGACATCCCGCCGGCGGTCGTAACCCAGAAGAGATTGCCCGCCAGATTGTGCGATAACAGCCGGCTGGCGGTGGCAAATAGTGTTTTCAAGGGGTGTCCATTCGTGGTATTGGCCCCTACCAGATGGGAGCGGGGCCTATGATGGGTCTTCTAGCTCTAGCGCATCCTGTAAGAGGCGATCGGCCGACACCCCGAACACCTGCGACACGCGCAGCACCACCTCGCCGGAGGGTTCGCGCTCGCCGCTCTCAAGCATGCTGACATAGGAGCGAGCGGTAAAGCCAAGATGGTCGGCCAGTTCTTTTTGCGTCATACGGTGCCGTTTGCGCAGCAGACGCAACTTTTCACCAAAGCGTTGTATCATCAAAACAACGTCGCATGTTGACAAACAAGCGCGAATGTCCTATTATAAATGTCACAAATAGTGACATTTTAGGCTTCCTGCACCGATGACCCGATGCAGGAAGTAGCACACACCATTGCTATAGGCCGGGCCAAAGGCCGCCGGCCCACAACACCTTATGCATGCTATTGATTGTACTCAACATAGCAATTTACGCAAGGAGCAATACCTGATGAGCACCTACCCATTGGATGAACTGCTAACCGTATGGAAACAGGAACGCATAACTACCGAACAGGCTATAGGATATTTGCTTCAGCACATGGTTATGCTCTATGAGCGGCAACGAGTGCTGGAGCAGCGTATGGCAGCACAGTCTACCACAACCAGTCCCCATAGTACTTCGACGGATTCGCGGCCATAGGTTGAGCGAGGTCATAGGGTACGATCTGGATGGCGGTCATGGCTCCGGTTATAGCCGGAGCCGTGGATTTAAGCCACTCCCCCCAAAAAAGGCCCACATGTACGACCCTATCCATGCTATGCTATACTTTGGAATACAAGCACTACCCTGGCGTGCTTGGATAGGTAGTGGCGTGGGAGAGAGAAACCCTATGTCCGGGCAACAACCCGACGATCAGAGCCTCAAAACTGAAAACGAATACCTGCGGCAGCGCGTCGCAGAACTTGAACGGGCCCGCGAAACGGCCCACCCGGAGCCCGCCCCGACCCCGCCCGACCACGACGCGCCCTTCCGCACCCTGATAGAAACCATCCCCGACCCGATTATCGTTTTGAGCAACGGTATCATTCAGTATGTCAACCCCGCGGCCATAGAAACCTTTGGGCGACCTCCCGAAGAGTTGCTTGGGTTTGAGCTTGGCCACATCATTACCACCGACAACAAAGCCGAACTGGATATTCTCAACAAGCATGGCACGCGCACCATTGAAGAGGTACGCGCCGTAGACATCGCATGGCAAGGCTCCCCCGCGCAGCTCATCTCGTTTCGCAATATTACGGCCCGCAAGGCGTTGGAGGATGAACTGGAAAACCGCGTCAACCAGCGCACAGAACTGTTGCAACAGGCCACGGCCCAACTGCTGCGCGAGCTTACCCGCCGCGAACAGTCCGAACGAACGATTCTACGCCGCGAGGCCATCCTGGAAGCGGTTGGCTCCACCGCCGAACAATTCCTGGAAACCAACTACAACCAGCACACCGTCCAGACTGTGCTAGAGCGCCTGGGCAATGCGACGGCGGCCACGCGGGCCTATATCTTTGAAAATGCCATTGTCCCCACCCTCCACCGCCAGCAAGACCCCCCGTCCCTCCCCATGCAACAGCGCTACCAATGGATAAACCCCGCCCATAGGGAACAAGCCACGCTCAACCGTAAGAACGCTATCCCCTGGCAATTGCCGCAGCAATGGGAACAAACCCTGCGCCACGGGATACCGGTCTATGGCCAGTCGCACTCCTTTGCGCCCCACGAACGGCAATTACTTGAGGAACAGGATATTTGTTCACTGGCGATTGTGCCTATCTTTGTCAATGGCCAGTGGTGGGGGTGCATTGGCTTTGATGATTGTATCCACAACCGTATATGGTCAATCTCAGAGATAGACGCCCTGAAAGCCGCGGCCGGTATTATTGGCGCGGCCATCCAACGCGAGACGGTTCAAGATGCGCTTCAGAAAAGCGAAAACCTGATCCAGGAAGTTGTGAACCACTCTTCGGCGGCGGTCTATGTGAAAGATACCCAGGGCCAGTATATGCTGGTCAACGAACAGTTTGCGGCGATGTGGCACAAGACTCCTGACGAGATGATTGGCAAGATTACCCAGGATTTGTTCCCCGCCGATGTCGCCGCGATGTGGCGGGTGAGCGAGTTGAGCGTGCTCAGTAGCGGCCAACCCCTCCAGACAGAAGACATTATCCCCTTTGGAAATGAGTTTCATACCTATCTAGCCTTCCGATTCCCCCTGCGCGATTCCCTGGGCACTATCTACGCCATAGGGGGCATTATCTCCGATATAACCCAACGCAAAAAGGATGAGGAGGCGCTGCGCGAGAGCGAAGAGCGCTACCGTATGGTATCGGAGCTTATCTCCGACTATGTGTATGCGTTCGTTGTAGACCGCGACGGTACGCTTATCCCTGAATGGGTGACCGATGCATTTGCCCGTACCACCGGCTATACCCACGAGCAATTGGAAAACCGGGGCGGGTGGCGGCACCTTATCCACCCCGACGACCGCGCCATCGCTGCCAGGCGTCACCAGCGGTTGATGGCGGGCCAACCCGACGAAAGCGAGTTTCGTATCATCAATCGCAATGGGGACATCCGCTGGCTTCGTGACCTGGCCCAACCCGTCTGGAACGATGTTCAACAACGGGTCACCCGTATCTATGGTGCGACGCAGGATATTACCAAGCGCAAACTGGCTGAGGAGGCGTTGTATATCCAGCATAATATTGCCGTGACGCTCAGCACCTTTACCGAACTGCAAGAAGCTCTGGGCCACATCCTTTCCATTATTCTTGAGCTGGATGGGATAGACTGTGGCGGTATCTATCTGTTCGATCCCCAGACCGGCGATCTGAACCTGGTGTCCCACCAGGGCCTGTCGGCCGCGTTTGTCGAAAGTGTTTCAACCTATCCCCCCGACGCGCCCCATATACGCCTTATTCATCAAGGGAAGGCGACCTATTCCCACGTGCAACAGACCCTTATCAACGCGCGGGTATACTACCAGGAAGGCGTGCAGGCTATTCTGGTGGTGCCCATTCAATATGAAGAGCAAGTGCTTGGGGCGCTCAATCTAGGCTCGCGGGTGCATGATACCATCCCGAACAGTACCAGCGCCGCGGTAGAGGCGATAGCGCCCCACGTGGGAAGCGCTATCGTGCGTGTGAAGACGGAACATGCGCTGAAATCGAACGAAGAGCGCCTGCGCACGATTGTACAAAATATGCCCGTGATGCTGTTGGCAACCGATACCCATGGGCAGATTGTAGCCTGGAACCAGGAATGTGAGCGGGTAACGGGCTATGGGTCCCAGGAGATGCTCCACACCCCCAACGCGCTCCAACGTACCCAACCCGACCAGGACGACCCGCAACGCATGTTGTCTACCCTGTCGGCTACGGGCAGCGACTTTCGCAACCTGGAAATTCCTATTACAACCAGGAATGGCACAACCAGGACGATCTCCTGGTCAAGTATGGTGGGGCGCTATCCTATTCCCGGCTGGTCATTCTGGATTACCGGCGTAGATATAACCGACCAGAAGCAGGCCCAGGAGACGCTGCGCCAGGCGAAAGAGGCCGCCGAAACGGCCACCCGCGCCAAGTCGGCCTTTCTGGCCAATATGAGCCACGAAATCCGTACCCCTATGAATGGCGTCATTGGTATGACCAACTTGTTGCTAGAAACCAGTCTGTCGGCGCTCCAACGCGACTATGTGCGGACTATCCGCCAGAGCGGCGACACGCTCTTGACGCTGATTAACGATATTCTCGACTTTTCAAAGATAGAGGCCGGCCGGCTGGAACTTGAATACCAACCCTTTAGCCTGCGTGAATGTATTGAGACGGCGATAGACTTGATTTCGCCCAGGGCCAGCGAAAAATACTTGCAAGTGTCCTATACCATCCAGCACACCATCCCCCCTACGCTGATAGGCGATGTAACCCGCCTGCGGCAAATTCTCTTCAACCTGCTGGACAACGCGGTCAAGTTTACCGACCAGGGCAGCGTGCTGGTCACGGTGGAAGGGGAGGAGTGTCTGGAAGAACATGCTTCCGCCCCGCCCGACCATACCTCCTACTCTATCCACATTGCCATACGCGATACGGGTATCGGTATCTCGCCAGAGCATATGAACCGCCTCTTCCAATCCTTTAGCCAGGTAGATGCGTCAACCTCTCGTAAGTATGGCGGTACGGGCCTGGGGTTGGCCATTAGCCGCCGCATTGCGGAGATGATGGGCGGGACGATGTGGGCCGAAAGTGCGCCCGGCCAGGGTTCAACCTTCCACGTGATTATTACCACCAGCGTGGGCCAACCCGACGAGCAACAACCAGTTGAGGACACCCCCTCCCCACGTGCCCCATCAGAACATAACCCGGACGGCAAGCACTACCACCCGCTCGCTATTTTGCTGGCTGAGGACAACGTGGTCAACCAGAAAGTGGCCTTGAATATTCTCTCGCATATGGGCTACCACGCCGACGTAGCCGCCAATGGACGCGAGGCGCTGGAAGCACTCAAGCGACAACCCTACGACCTGATTTTGATGGATGTGCAGATGCCCGAAATGGATGGTATCGAAGCAACAATGAATATTCGCGCGATGTTGCCCCCCGAACGACAACCGCGCATTGTCGCTATGACGGCCCACGCGATGCAGGGCGACCGCGACCGCTGCCTTGAGGCCGGTATGGATGATTACCTGAGCAAGCCGGTGCAAATGGCCCGCCTGACCGAGGTCTTGCACCAGACCCCGGCCCGCCCATCCCAACCCGCGCCCCCGCCCCAACCAGACGCGCCTACCGACAACCCGATAGACCCCACGGCTCTACAAAACCTTGCAACGATGATGGGCGACCAGCAGTTGGTAACCGAACTGATCAGCCTGTATATGCAGGATGTGCCCCGCCAACTAGATGCGATGCGCCAGGCGCTTGAGCAGGATGACACCGAACAACTGATCCGTACGGCCCACTCGCTCAAGTCAAGTAGCGCCCAACTGGGAGCCCGGCATCTCTCGCGGCTTTGCAAGGATATTGAAGCGAAAGGGCGCGACAATAACCTGGAAGGTATCCCCGCACTTATCAATCTCGTGCATACGGAGTTTGCCCATGTACAGGCGGCGTTGGCCGCTCACCATACCGCGTGATACTGGTGACGGGTAATACCAAATTCGGGTCATCATGATAACCACCGATGCACACGGATGCACACGGATGGCTCCTGGGAGCGCGAGCGTCTCGCCCGCTCCGGGGCGGGTAGGATACTCGCGCTCGCCACCCTACGCTACGCTTGCGGGGGTTCCGGGCGGTGGGCCTCGCGCCGCAACCCAAGCACCATCAGCAGCGCCAACATACCGGCCCCAAACACAAACAGGTAGCTAACTCGGATACCCTCGGCCAGCGCCGAGCGAGCCAGCGTCAGGAGGAGCGCTAACTGGGCCGCCCCCCCGTCGCCCAACCCCTGCGCCACCAGCGCCAACCGGGCCTGCGCTTCGTCATCTACCAGCACGCGCGGGTCTTGCAAGGATTGAACCAGTTGCGCGTTGGCTCCGACTGGCACGGTAGCCAGAAAATGCGTCACAAACAGCCACCCGATAACGGCCCCGACAACAGCCGTACCGATGGTGCTACCCATCAAGCGTAAAAACTGGTTGGTTGAAGTGCCAGCGCCAAGATGGGAGCGGGGCACGTTGGATTGTACCAGCACAAAGATTAAGGGGAATTGCATACCGGCCCCCAGACCACACAACGCCAGTTCAATGCTGAGCAGACGGTAATCTATGGCTTGCCCCACGCCAACCAGCAACGCGGCCCCGCTTAACAAAAAGAGCATGCCCACCAGCATCAACAGGCGCGGCTTGCCAATCCGCCCAAATATCTGGGTACTGGTCAGACTGCCCGTGGCCATACTCACAACCAGCGGCGTCTGGACAAGCCCGGCCGCACTGGCGCTCAACCCAAGCACCCCCTGACAAAGAGGGGCGTATAGAACACCAGACTAAACATGGCAAACCCAAGCACCAGCGACAACCCGTAGCAGAGCGCCGTGGTGCGTTGCTGAAATAACAGCGGCGGTATCAACGGGTCTGCGGCGCGTCGCTCTATCACCACAAACGCCACGAACAGGCCCGCACACCCGCCAAATACCCCAAGCAACAGAGGCGATGTCCATGCCCCGTGCCGCCCGCCCCATTCCACGGCCAGCAACAGCGTCATGACGGCCAGCGTAATAACGCCGATACCGGCCCAGTCAATGCGTACCCGGTTGGCTCGTTGGGCCCGATAGGGGGGCACATTCAGGGCGACCATGACCATAGCCGCCACACCCACGGGGACATTGATAAAGAAGACCGAACGCCACCCGAACTCATCGGTCATAACCCCGCCAAGCCCTGGACCAACCATACTGGCAAACCCAAAGGTGCTGGTAAGCACGCCAAGCCAGCGGGCCCGCCGCTGTGCTTCGGGGAACATGTCGCCAACCATGCTAAAGGCGGAAGCCAGGAACATACCGGCCCCAACCCCCTGTACCCCCCGCGCAACAATCAAGGTAGGCATACTACCGGCCATCCCCCCCCGCCACCGACGACCCGACAAAGACCACGATGGCCAGTAGCAAAAAGGGTTTGCGCCCATACAAATCGCCCAACTTGCCCATAATGGGCACGGTGACGGTAGAAGTGAGCAGGTAGGCGGTTGCCACCCACGAATACCACCCGAAGCCATGCAAGTCGGCGACAATGTGGGGCAACGCCGTACTGACGACGGTCTGGTCGAGCGCCGAGAGCAGCACAATGAGCGCAATGCCAAGCATGGCTAACCAGGCCGCCCGCCCATACAAGCCGTCGTCGTGTAGCGGGTTGACGATGCCCACGTCAACCATTGTTTCGGGGGTTTCCATAGGTGCCTCACATGTACGGGTTCACACGGAGGGAGCCGCTGCCCGCGATCCCAGGCAGCGGCCCCGCCCCGAAGCCGGCCAGACGCCTGCGCTCCCAGGGATTTCCCCCACACGTGAACCCGTACCCTCACACTTCGAATTGCTCAATACTGCGCCAGTCGAAGGAGGGTAGCGCATAGCGCAAGAAAATGCGTAACCCCTCCTGGTCGCGGGGATCAAGGTCGTAGCGCAGACAGCGCAGGTAGTGGGCACACACGCCGGCTGGTAATCCCAGACGGGGGGCGTAGTCCAGGGCCAGCGCGTCAATGGAGCACAACCCGTCCGCTTTGGCTTGCTGCATAGCTGGTATGACACCCGCGGCCCGTACCTGGTCGGCACAGTCGCGGCGTACGGCCCACACCGCAAAGGTAAAAGGTAAACCCGTGAGCTTCAACCACTCATCCCCCAGATCGAAACAGTAGGGCAACCCCCGCCGCCCGATATGGCGGCGCACGATCCCCTCAAACAAGGCGCGGTCGCCAATCAGTAGCGCCCCGTCGTTCTGGCTCAGCATCGCTTCGAGATCCTGGGACTGGTGCTGCCATTGGGGGGTTATGTCATAGTGGTACTGGCAGAGCACTTTTAGCAAATGAATACTTGTGCTGGAATGGTTGGTAAGCGCCACGGGGGCCCCATCAAGCTCGCGCGGGTCGGGCCGCCACGAGAAAAGTAAGACGCTATTGACCGCGCCAAGCGTAGCGATGGAAAAGCCCGGCACCAGCAACAGCGTTTCGGTATGGCGGGCAAATTCATACGCTGAGATGGGAGCGAGCGCTACGCGCCCTTCCAGAAGAGCCTGGTTGACGAAGGTTGGTACGCCCCGTTCATGCGCCAGCGCCGGCAGGTACGCATCAAGGTAATATTCGATAGGTTGCGTGTTTAGATAGTCAATTGTGCCGATAGTAAGCATGGCATGGGGGCTTACCCCGGCCTCTGCTGGCTAGGCATACACTTCGACCTCCTGGTACAGCGCGTCACGCTCCACCGGTATCTTGCCGGCCGTCCGGATAAGGTGCAGCAGTTCATCGCGTTCGATGCCCTTTTCGGTGCGGGCGCCGGCATCGTGGTAGACCTTCTCTTCAACGACGGTGCCGTCTATATCGCTCATACCAAAGGAGAGCGAAATCTGGGCCAGTTTGGGGGTGAGCATTATCCAGTAGGCTTTGATGTGGGGGAAATTGTCAAGCATGAGACGGCTCACGGCTAGATTGCGGAGATCTTCAAAGCCGGTCGTATATTCCAGGCTGCGGAGTTTTCCCAATGCGTTGTTTTGGGGATGGTAAGCCAGCGGGACAAAGGTCACAAAGCCGTGGGTCAGGTCTTGCTGTTCGCGCAGGCGCACCAGATGGTCTACGCGCTCGTCGGCGGTTTCGATATGGCCGTAGAGCATGGTCGCGTTGGTTTTAAGCCCCATCTTATGAGCGGTACCGTGGATGTTGAGCCAGCCGGCCGCGACAATCTTTTCGGGGCAGATTTTGCGGCGCACGCGCGGGTGGAATATCTCTGCCCCCCCGCCGGGCATCGCGTCCAGACCGGCCGCTTTCAACGCGCCCAACACTTCCTCCCATGGGATACCGTTCAGGCGAGCCAGGAAATCTATTTCGACGGCCGTAAAGGCTTTGATGAAGATAGATGGGAAGCGTTGCTTCAGCGCATGGAGGAGTTCGCAGTAGTATTCCAGTTTCAAGTCGGGGTTTAAGCCGCCGACAATGTGAAATTCGCTGGTACGGTCGGTGACGCGCTGTTCAGCGTAGGCCAGAACGTCGGGAATGGTCATACAGTAGGCGTCGTCCTCGTGGCCGTCGCGGCGGTAGGAGCAAAAGTTGCAGTGGGCCGAGCAGATATTGGTCGGGTTGATATGCAAGTTTTGCACGAAGTAGACGCGGTTCCCGTTACGCTGGCAGTTGACATAGTCTGCCAGCATGCCAAGCGCCAGCAGGTTGCGGGTTTCGTAGAGACGGATACCGTCCTCATAGTCCAGGCGCTGGCCCTGATAAACTTTTTCCGCAATATCGGCTATGTCCGAGCGGGTAAGAAACTGATTCATCTCTTTCTCACACTAAACACTAGACTAATTACACTCGCGCACGCCAAGCGTTACGCCGGTGCCGCGCTGGACCCACTGGTCTTTATCGGGTTGGGTGCTAACGACGGTACAGGGGGGCACCTGGAAGTATTTATCACCCAGTTTATCTATACCTTGATAATCGCTCCAGACCCATTGTAACCCGTCTGTTTGTTCGAGCTGTGCTTTTGCCTCGTCCTCGCTCAGGTTGAAGAGGTTGGGCATCCAGACGACATCGCCCAGACTGACCACCAGTTGGATACGTTCGCCCTCTTTAATGCGGGTACCAGGCCCGGGTTCCTGGCGCAGCACGAACCCCTGGGTCAGGGAGCCCGGCTCTTCTGCTTTCTCCACGCTAAGCCCCAATGCCTGGGCCTGTGATTGGGCAGCTTTAAAGCGCATGCCGCTCAAGTCGGGCACATTTACAAAGGTAAATTCGGCTCCCAGGCTCAGGGTATAGGTAACGGGGTGGCCTTCGGGCTTATCTATGCCAGAGGGCACCATCTGATCCAGAACCGAGCCCTGGGGGATGGTGTCGTGATAACGCGACTCGCCGCTGTTGACGGGCACCAGTCCGGCCCCTTGTATCGTCTGGCGGGCCTCGCTTTCGGCAAGCCCGACAATGTTGGGCACACGCACCATTGGTACCGGGGTGGGGGTGATGGTGGGGGTGGGGCTTTCGGTAGGGGTGGCGGTCTGGTCGGGTGTGGGGGTGGTAATGGCGGCGGGGGTAGCGGTTGACCAGGCCGATTTCCATCGCGCGCCCGGCCGGGATCATCTCGCCGGTCGTCAGCATTTCGAAGGCCCGCTTCGGCGCGATGTCGCGGGAGAGCGCGACCATCGGGG
>DAOTUK010000259.1:0-8144 GCA_034437375.1 Chloroflexaceae bacterium
GGGGGCACTTTCAAAGGGGGGCAACCGGTACGCGCTACTGTTGCGGAGAAGGCACCCGCCGCAACGCCGCGACCAGTGCTTCCGGCTTGAAGGGCTTGCTTACATAATCATCCATACCCGCTTCAAGCAACCATTCGCGGTTGCCCTCCATCGCATGGGCCGTCATGGCTACAATCGTCGGCTGTATATCGGGGGGGAGGTGAGTTCGTATCTGTTGCGTTGCCTCTACCCCGTCCATCTCTGGCATTTGCACATCCATCAATATCACATCGTAGCGGTACTGTTCGAGCAAGCGCAATACCTCGATGCCATTGGCGGCCACATCGGCGCGATAGCCCAGTTTCTCAAGCATGCGCAGAGCTACTTTCTGGTTGACGATATTATCTTCGGCCAGCAAGATATGCAACGGGTGATTCTTGCCCATCTGGCGGTCTATGTCTTGCCAGACGGTTGAGCGAGGCGGGATACATAGGTGAGAGGTGGCGTTGTCGTCCGAGTTGGCGGCTTGTGCGCCAAAGAAGGTGATGAGCGTATCGTAGAGCAGGGCCGGGCGAATCGGCCGGTTCAGGGTTGCCACAATATGCGCCGTCGCTATACACTGCTCCAGCCGTTCGCCCTTCTCGCGCAGGGCCAGCGACGACCAGAGCAGGATGGGCAGATGGTAGAGCGCGGGGGCACTGGCGGCAATGGCATACCGGGTGATGCGTTCGACCAGGGCTAACCCATCTATATCATGATCATGGGTGGTTATATCAATGAACGCCAGGTCAAAGGGGGGCGTATGGTAGAGTTGCTCAAGCGCGTTGGCTCCGGTGTCGGTTATCACTGGTTGCATCCCCCACAGGCGCAGGTAGCGCTCAAGCACGGCGCGGTTGGTGGCGTTGCGTTCGACCACCAGCACCCGTTTACCCTGTAACAGGGGTTGCTCTGGTACTAGGAAGGGCGGCGGCGTGGGTTGGGGGTCGGCGACCCGGGCCAGGATGGTCAGGTGGAAGGTCGCCCCGTGGCCATAGTCGCTTTCGGCCCAGATGGTGCCTCCCATCAATTCAGCTAACCGCTTGCTAATGGCCAGGCCCAGACCAGAGCCGCCATATTTGCGGGTGGTTGAGGCGTCCAGTTGACTAAAGGAACGAAAGAGGCGTTGGAACTGGTCGGGGTGAATGCCGATGCCCGTATCGCGTACGGTAATGTGGAGCATGCGGTGGGTGGCGGGCGGCGGCGATGCGGCGGCGTTGCTGGCTTCCTCCCCCACGCGCACCACTACCTCGCCCTGTTCGGTAAACTTGATACTATTGCTCACCAGATTTACGAGAATCTGGCGCAGGCGGGTGCTATCGGCAATAATATCGGTGGGTATCTGCTCCTCTATGAAGTAGGCCAGGTTCAAGTCTTTTTCGTCCGCCTTGGGGGCCAGCAAGTCGAGCGTCTCTTCAATACAATCGCGCAGGTTGAAGCGGTGGTGTTCCAGTTCGAGCCGCCCGGCTTCAATTTTAGAGAAGTCGAGAATGTCGTTAATCAGCGTCAGCAAGGCATCGCCGCTTAGCCGGATGGTTTCCACATAGTCGTGCTGTTCTCTGGTCAGGCGGGTATCAAGCAAGAGATTGGTCATCCCAATCACCGCGTTCATGGGGGTGCGTATTTCGTGGCTCATATTGGCCAGAAATTCAGACTTGGCGCGGGTGGTGGCCTCGGCAACATCTCTGGCCTGTTGCAAGGCGGCTTCAACCTGTTTGCGGCGGGTAATATTGCGCGACACGGCTACCGTTTCTACTACGGTATTTGAATGGACACTGCGAATGGCCCGCGCACTGGTTTCAAGCCAGATATATTCACCATCACGCCGCTGTACCCGATAGCAAAAGGTGGACTCTTCCCCTGATTCGAGCACTTCCTGGTAAGCGTTGCGCACAGTATCGTGGTCGTCGGGGTGGATAATATCATAGCAACTCCACCCCGGCATGACGTCCGGGTTGTAGCCGAGCATGCTCTCGCAGGAGGGCGAGACGTAGCGGTAGGTTCCATCGGGGGCATGGCGCGAAATCATATCGCTCACATTGTCGGCCATCAGGCGGTAGCGTGCCTCGCTTTCGGAGAGGGCTTCTACGGCCCGCTGGTGCTGGATAGCAAGCGCATACACGGCGGCCAGTTGGCGGGCCAGGACAACATCACGGTCATTATAATCGTGGGGCGGGTTGGCCAGCACAAGCTGGACTACCAGGGTATGCTCGATGATTGCGGGCACGGCCAGCATTCGCGCAAAGGGGGGCGGCGCGGGGGCAGGGGCGGTATCGGGGGTACTGGCATTGGTGAGAAAGACACACCGGTGCTGCGCCATCCACTCCCACACGCTGGCAAAGTGCTGTGCGGCGTTGGCATCGTCCGCTCCCCGGCCGCGGCCCGCGTCGTTGCGGTAGACGGCGGCAACTATGGGCCCGCCACTATAGGTATCGCCATAGCCAGCAACGCCGATGGTGCTGTCGGTCATACGGGTTGCATAGTCGAGCACCTTGCGCGATACCTCGTCGAACGACGCCGACGACAACAGGGTGCTGGACAGTTCCGCAATAACGGCATTAACGCCCGATTCCCAGGTAAGCGCCTCTTCGGTTTGCTTGCGTTCGGTAATGTCTTCCTTTATCGAGAGGTAGTGGGTAATAACGCCGTGTGCGTTGAATACGGGAGAGATGGAAGCCGATTCCCAAAAAAATGTGCCGTCTTTGCGTTTGTTGTGAAATTCGCCGTGCCACTCGTGCCCCGCGCTAATCGTTTCCCACAGCAGGCGGTAATCATCCGTTTCGTAGAGTCCCGACTTGAGGATACGGGGATTTTGCCCGATAACCTCATCGAAGGAGTAGCCCGTGACCCTGGTGAAATGGGGGTTGACATATTCTATCGCGCCGTTGGTGTCGGTAATGACGATAGAGTTGGGGCTTTGTTCCACCGCACGGTAGAGCTTGCGTAGCTCGGCTTCGCTCTTGTCCAGGGCCGCCTCTACGCGGTAGCGCTGGATAGCCGCCCCCACAAAGGCCACCGCCGTATTGATAGCCTCTACCTCCATTGGCGACCATTCGCGCTGCATCATAGCCTCGTTGAAGCCAATACAGCCCCACCACCCCTGGATAACAAACACGGGCATGATTACCATGGAGTGGATGCCCTGCTGCTGCAAAAATGCCTGATCCTCTGCTGGCAAATGCTCAATACCTAGAAAGGTAAAGGGCGTGGTCTGGGTTGTTGTGTGCTTCCAGTTGATATTGTTGATCGCGTTGCAGATGATGCGTCGGAAGATGGGGTTATCAATTTGTGGGGAGGCTTTGCGATCAACCCATTCATAATGGACGGTGGTTTTACATGTTTCGGTGTCGCAGGCTTCGTTCTCAAACACATAGGCCCGGCTGGCGTTGGCCGCAATCGCCAGGCTTTCGAGCAAGGGCTGAATGCTGTGCTTCAAGTCGGTCATACGCAGAAAATGGTCGGTTGTGGCCCGTACCGCGTGGAGTACGGCATCGCGTATCTGTAGTTGCTCTTCGGCTTGCTTGCGCCCGGTGGTTTCTTGTTCGAGCGCGTGGCGGGAATGGGTAAGAGCTTCGGCTTGCCTACCCGCTTTTTCAGATAGGTGCTCGTAGGAGTCGTGCAATACCTCGGCAGCGTGGAGATAGCCCGTAACGTTGCGTACCGTGGCGGCCAGGGCCAGGGTGTGCTGGTTGTCGTCGTGCAGCACAAACAGCGCTACCTGGCCCTTGAAGGTGTGGCCATCGCTGTGGCGACAGGCAAGCACACCCTGCCAGGAGTGGTAGGCGAGCGTGTGCTGGATAAGGCTGGTGACATAGGCCGGCTCTTCGGCCAGCAGGGTGGCGAGCGGGTTGCCAATAGGGCCGTCTGCGTAGCCGAGCATGGCGCAAAAGGCCGGGTTGGCATACTGGATGGTTCCATCCAGCGCGATGAGCACCATTCCATCGGGAGCATGGGCAACCAGTCTGGCAAAGGTTTTTTCTGGTTCGCGCATGGAACGGGTCACTCCTCTTTGAACTGTTCCGGGGTGTGCAACATGGAACCGTCAGGTTTGTCTAGACCAGTATACTACAAATTCGAGAAGTGGTGGGTAGGCGGGTGGTTTCGCGGTGAGCCAGACATTTCCCCGCGCCTGGGGAGCGCGCGCGTCTCACGCACACCGGGGCGGGCCGGATGGTTGCGCTCCAGACCAGGCGGCCTTCCCAATTGTTAAGAAACGGTGATCACGCCACGGTGGAGCGCTCCAGACCTTGCTACCTTCCCAATTGTTGAGAAATGGTGATCAACCATGGCATTCCGGTACGTTTTTCCTACCAACCCCTGGTACTTCCCAGGCATTTTTAAGCAAAAATCGTGCAGTATCTGGCGCATTTTGGTGTTTTGTTACTATTTTCTTTTACAATTACCCTCTTTTTTCTATATAGATACTCGTACTATCCAGTACCACAAATATGCCATATAGCATATATTGAAATCAGTCATGTAGCATATTCCAGAATAGCCAACCCGGCATATACCCAAACTTTGCTTAAACCTTTATAATTTGGTTATAGAAAGCACCGATGGTCTGGCGTTGTATATATTGTGAAACAAACTAGACGATAAGGCATCGGTATTCGTACTACATTCAATCAAAGATAAATCACCAGAAAAGACACTCAGAAACGTATCAGGAGAGGTATTATGCACGGGTATAGGAACATTTCTCGCACGAAAACACACGCTTTGTTCACCACAAACGCAAACAACCAGAAATTCCCCTGGTCGCTACGATGGACTATCGTCCTGGCGCTGGTTATGTCACTGGTCGTATGGCCAGGCACCCCCACCCCGGCCTACGCCGAAGAGGGCCCACTCCCCAACAAGACCAGTTCGTACATTGGCGAAGTAGATAGCGGCTTTACGCCCCTGGAAGATGGCTATAGCTTTGCTAACTGGCATGGCTTTCCCAAAGGTGATACCGAATTTACCTTTGATGATATGCGTGCGATGTTTGGCGACGAAGCCGTGTTTACCTCGCTGAGCACCTGTACCCCCAACCCCGCCGCGCAGGTGTGGCTGGAAAAGGTCAATGATTGGATGCAGAACGGGCGCTGCGACGGCTTTTCGACAACCAGCCTGCGCTTCTTCAATGGAATGGATACGCCGGCCAGCTTCCAAGCCGACGCCGACCAGACCCACGACCTCTCCTTCGACACGATGTACCGCCATATCGCCTACTATTGGGCGCTGCAAGTACCCAACCCCGTGGCCGCGGCCCGCTACCGAGCGCTCAAGAGCACACCCTACCAGGTGTTAGAGCAAGTGTACATTTCCCTTGTTGATGCGACAACAAGCCCGGTCACGCTCATCATGTATAACGAGCAGCGCACGGCCGGCCACTCGGTTACCCCCTATGCCATTACCCAGATTACGGATAGCCTCTACCACGTCGCTGTGTACGACAGCTACTTTCCAGGTGATGCCGGCCGCGTGGTCGAAATAAATACCGCCGAGAATACCTGGCGCTACCAGACGATAGGCGACGAGTACTGGTCGGGCAGTTCTGCAACTAACAGCCTGGGAACGATAGCCTTGTCGCTGTACGATGAACAGCCGGTTTGCCCCTGGTGCGATCCGACGAGCACATTGCAGAACGCTGGCGCTGAAGGGCGCGTCGAGACATGGTTTACGGGCCAGGCGCGGCTCTTGATAGCCAACGGGGCCGGCGAGCGCATTGGCTATGCGGGGGAAACCTTTGTCAACACGATGGACGGGGCCTTCCAATCGCTGCCCCCGGCCGGTCTGGATGTCCCCGGCCGCCCGATGTACTACCTGCCCACCGATGCCCGCTATACCATCACGCTGGAGGGCGGCAACCTGGCAGCGCCAGAACACGCCGACATCACCCAGTTTGGGCCGGGCTATGTGGTAGCGGTTGACGATATGCTGCTTGAACCCGCGGCCCACAGCACGCTGACCATTGCTGAGAACGGCCACGAACTGGTGTACACCGCTACCACCGACCAGAAGGTTACGCTCACGCTGGTGCTGGACGATGCTGGCGAGAGCCTCCAATTCAACCTGCGCGGGGTTGCCGTTGGGGCCGGTGAGCAGGTACGGGTCACCGTAGATAGCGCCACGGCAACGCTGGTTCTGGATGGGAGCGACCTGGATGAAACCGCGTATGAGCTTGAGATAACCCGTGCGGCAGCAACCGCAACCCATACCTTTGTGCAACACGACCTGCACCTGGATGCTGGCGAACGCCACCACCTGCACTATGGATCGCTGGACAGCGCGGGCGGGACGGTGCTTCTGGAAACAGGGCAAGAGGGCGGCACGGTGGAACCGGTAGCGCCCCTGAAAAACCAGGCCACTGGCGGCGGGGTCACGCTGGCCAGCACCGGGACGGGCGGGGTATGTGCAACACCGACAACCCCCGACGCGCCGGCCGATGGAGATCAGACGGAACCACAAGATGAGCCGACCGACGAGCCGACCGACGAGCCGACCGACGAGCCGACCGACACCCCCGACATCACCGATACTATCCCCGATGGCAGCAACCCGACCATAGACCAACCCGCGGAAGAGGTCGTATATAGCTTGTGGATGCCGGTCATCAAGCGCTAAGATGCCCCCCTCACCCACCCTTGAATCCCTCTTCGGACAACGGAGAGGGATTTTCGATGGCTCCCAAAGCGCTTCGTGGTTCAGGTTTATGCCAGTTTTGCCATCTTGTCGTCGGCCCCATCTTGTTTTTTGGGTGGCGCGTGGGTATAATACAGATAGCTCTTGAAACGGCCATTTCGGGGGGATACCACTATCAAAATATGTGCGGTGAGCGCTTCCCCAGATGGCGCGTTGTTCGCAGAATTTGGCACCAGGATCTTGTAAAAACCATGGATTACCACCATGTCTTTTCTTTCTGATGCCTGGTGACACAATACCGTTTCAAAAGACACCTTGAAAATAGCGCCGTACCCCGGATCTGGTTGTTTTCTGGTGGTAGGGGGTGGGGGGTCGGGTGTTTTGAAACGATACCAGAAAATATAAAGACAATACAGACAAGGATTGACAATGGAACAGCTATTGAAATTAGCCCATGACCAGGGCTACCTGACATTTACTGATATTCTTGCGATTTTTCCGCACCCTGAGGAACATATTGTTGCCATTGATCAGCTTTATGCACAATTGGATGCAGAGGGTATTCCCGTGCTTGATTCGTCTCTGGAGGTAGATAAGCCAGGACACAATGGAAAACAGAATGGAGCAGCAGCGCCGGCCGAATCATCGGATAGTACCCTGGATGATTCGGTCTGTATGTATTTGCAAGAAATAGGCAAAGTGCCGCTCTTAACCGCAGAACAGGAGATGACCCTGGCCAAAGACATTGCCGCGGGGGATGCGGCCCGAGCGATGATAGCGCAGCGGGACTATGCGACGGAACAGGATCGTACGGCGCTTGAGGAGCAGGTATTGCGCGGCGACGAGTCCCGTCAGCATTTGATACAGGCGAACCTGCGTCTGGTTGTCTCTATCGCCAAGAAGTATACCGCGCATGGCTTGACTATGATGGATCTGGTGCAAGAGGGCAATATCGGGTTGATGCGGGCCGTCGAAAAGTTTGACTATACCAAGGGCCACAAGTTTTCAACCTATGCGACGTGGTGGATACGCCAGGCCGTGACACGGGCCATTGCCGACCAGGGGCGCACCATCCGATTGCCAGTGCATATGGGTGATGCTATTAGCAAGGTGCGGCGTATGTCGCACAAGCTCGAACAGGCGCTTGACCACGAGCCTACCCCGGAGGAAATAGCCGACGCTATGGGGGTACCGGTAGAGAAAGTGCGCCGGGCGCTCAAGGCGTCTATGCGTCCCTTCTCGCTTGAAATGCCGATGGGCCAGGATGGCGAAGGCCGCATTGGCGACTTTATCGAGGATGATGGGATTGCAAACCCGGCTGATATGGCCGCAAATTCGGTGCTACGTGAGCATATTGAGGAGATTTTACAAAAGCTCCCGGAGCGCGAGCGCCGCATTATCCAATTGCGCTATGGCTTGCACGACGGACGCTACCGGACGCTGGAAGAGGTGGGGGTAGAGTTTGGGATTACCCGCGAGCGTATTCGCCAGATTGAAGC
>DAOTUK010000260.1:0-3170 GCA_034437375.1 Chloroflexaceae bacterium
CGCCCCCCGGTATTTGACAAGGACTGGCCCCAACCCGACCTCCCCCCCAGAGTCTGTGCCCTCATCAATTGCTTCTCCACCAGCGTCAAATGCTGGCTCCAGCACCTCATTATCGCCCTATTTGGCGCGTCCTCCGAACGCCATTTCCTCATCCGCCTCAAGAACCGCCACGATTTCTCCGCCGCTATTGCCCAATGCGCCGACTACTATCACACCACCGGGCCGGGCAAAAACCCCACCTACACCGTGGGACACCTCTTCCGCGCCGAAATCGTGCGTGCCTACTTCGGCACGTCTGGCGACGAATCCCTGGCGCTCTTGCTTCAGAGCCACATCGTCGCCCGCGTCTTTGTCGGCCTCGACCTCTTCTCCCCCACCCCCTCCGACAGCACCCTGCGCGACTTTCACGTCTGGCTCGGTGACAACCACCCCGCGCTCCTCTTTACCACCGTGCTCGATGTTCTCGCAACCGAAGACCCCGAAGACCCCCGCGACACGCTCCACGTCGTGGATACCTTCGCCATGCAATCCCCCGCCGCGGCCCAGGCTCCCGCCGTCGTGCTGATGCGCCTGAGCGCTTTGCTCATCACCCACTGGCAGAAGCACACCCCCGCCGACCGGCACGCCATTTTTCCCGCCGCGATTGACCTGGCGCGGCTCAAGCAGAACCGCGAATCCCGCAGTAAAGCGGCGGGCGAACGCCAATTGCAGCACGCCGTCCGTGACGCACAACAGGTGGTGGCCGCCGTCACCCCCCATCTGAAGACGGTGGATGCGGCGGTGCAGACGGTGATCACGGAGTATATCCGCCAGATTGCCAAAGTAATAGATGATGAAACGACGACCGACGAGACCGGCGCGGTGGTCAAACGCACCAAAAAGAAGAAGGGCGCGTATCGCCAGTGCAGCGCCGAAGACCCCGAAGCCACCTTTCGCAAGCACGGCGACGCCCCCACCACCTTCGGCTACAATGCCGCCATCCTCACCACCCGGACCCGCATTCGCGCCGTCGCTGTGGTGACGGGGGCCGCCCCGGATAACGAAGTGCTCGACCCCCTGGTGACGTTTATGCAACAGCATGACCTCCCCCTGCCGCGGTATCTCGAAGGCGACATGGCTTTTGGGCACGGCGCATCGCGGGCCCTGGTGCATCGGCGCACCAATGGAGAAACGACGCTGGTGGCGAAAATCCCTACTGCTGGCGGCAAAGACCCCAACCGCTTTGGGCCGGAGCAGTTTCTGGTGCTGCGCGATGCGGATGGGGGGCTAGAAAGTTGCACCTGTCCCAACGGACAGACGAGCACGAAACACTATGCCAGCGAAAGTGCGGGACGCACGTTCCGCTTTACAAGCGAACAGTGCCAGGGGTGCCCGCTCTGGGACGAATGCCGCGGCCCCAACGGGAGAGCGGAGGCGTGCCGCCAGGTCTTCATCTCCGACCACCACCCGTTTCTGCGCGAGGCGCGGGTCTTCAATGCCAGTGCGAAGGGGCAGACGATGCTGAAGGGGCGCTGGTTTGTGGAGCCGACGGTGGCGTTTGTGGCGCGGTATAACGGTTGTCGGCGGGCACGGCGGGTGGGGCGGAAGGCGGCTGAGTTTCAACTGTTGCAGGCGTGTGCCGTCCGCAACCTTCAGATGTATGACGAGCGGCAACGCAAGCGGGAGCAGGCGGCGCGGCGGGCGGCCGCTCGCGCCCACCTCCCGGACGAGGTTCGGGCCGCATTTGATGCACTGGTGACGCCATCGGCGGACTGATCAGACGAGTCCCCGCTTTCCATCATCATCACAAGCCAATATGTCCCATCACGAAGGGGTGGGGGCGGGAGCGGCATGCCCGAAACGGGGCATTTTTGGGATTATCGGGTGTCTGCACCCAACAAAATGGGTGGGGGCGCGCCGGGTGGCTCAGGGTTGCGCCCCGACAGACGAGGAGAACCGCACGTATGTACGGTTCTTGTTCCTTCTGGCGTGTTTCGGGACACCAGACCCCCAATTTCAAAGAGGTCTCCTCGCGGGAGAGTTGCCTCTTTCCGAGGCTCCCCTTCTACCCTGCGGAATCATCCTCCACCGCCAGCGAATCGCGCAGCAAATAATCCGTTGTCACCCCAAACACATCGGCAATCTGGAGCACCATATCCAGTGAAGCCTCGCTGTGTCCCCGTTCAAGCAAGCTGATGTGCGCGTGTGCGGCAAGCCCAAGCCGGCGGGACAGATCCACCTGGGTGAGGCCCTGTTGCTTACGCAAATGGTGAAGTTTGACCCTGAAAAGGCGTGCTTGCTGTGGCCCTGAACGGCGCTGTGGGCGCGGAGCAAGGAGTGGCTGGTCCACCGCCAGCGAATCGCGCAGCAGATAATCGGTCGTCACCCCGAACACGTCTGCCACGGCCACTACGAGATCCAACGACGGGGTTTTGCGCCCGGCTTCCAGATTGCTGATGTGCGCGTGCGATGCCAGAGCAAGCTGCTGGGCCAGAGCCGTTTGTGACAAACCCTGCTGTGTGCGAAGTTGGCGCAGTTTCGCGCCAAACAGGTGCGGCATGAACCTCCCCGCTGCCATGGGGAGCCACTTGACGAACGAATACGAGTAGGGTATACTGTTTCTGTCTCTTACATCAGATGAGACTCTGAGCCTCCTCATCTTCTTGGCTCCCCAGCTCAGCAAGATAGGAGGTTCAGATGTTTTGGACTGTATCAGAACAGCACGCTCCATTGTAGCACGGTTAGCTGGATGCCCCGACATCCTGGTTGTTGGATTAGGGGGCGTTTTGCACAACGCGCAACCCGATACCTCCCGATAGGGGCGCGTTGGTCTCTTCCGAGACTGGATGGCACCCGTGACAATACGATGGAAGGCCTATGTCCAGTCCGGTTTTTGTCATTGATGGACAAGGAACACCGCTCATGCCTATGACCGCCGCGCATGCGCGAAAACTGATGCACCAGGGCAAAGCCCGCCTGGTGCCCCATCATGCCTTGACGGTGGTACAACTGGAGCAGGTGCTACCGGAGCCGGTCTTGCGTCCCGTTGTCGCGGGTGTCGCCATCCATTTCAATACCGCAGAACTCTTCTTGCTGGCTGCGGGAACACGCAAAACCTTCCCACTGCTGCGCCTGATCGTAGATCTGCGAACCGACCTGCCCTGGCGGATACGACGACGAGCCATGTTCCG
>DAOTUK010000261.1:0-43802 GCA_034437375.1 Chloroflexaceae bacterium
CCGCTAAACGCCCCCGCAATTGCATACAGCAGCGGCGACGTGCCGCTAAACGCCCCGCCCGCACGGCCCGCCACAACCAGCGCACTTCCTGCCACCCCGCCCGCAACACACTCAGCGCCAGAAACAGCAGCGGCGACGTGCCGCTAAACGCCCCCGCAATTGCATATAGCATCTGCGGCGAGATACGCGCTTCGGGGGTCAGGGCATAGATAGGCTCCCAATGCTCTGGCAAGGCTTTGGCTTTAAAAGCGTCCAGACCGTCAAAGTTATAGAAGCGCTGGCCATGCAGTCGTACCCACGCCAGCACGATGCGGAGCCAGATAGGCTCCGGCCAGCGGGGAATACCGGCGCGACGCGACAAGGGGGACAACCCAAGCGTGAGATAGGTCGCGCCGTCGGCGGCCGTATCGCGCATCGCCGCATCAAGCAGCAGTTCGGATGTCCCATTGGGGGCATCGTGGCCACGGATAATCTGTTCAATCAGCCAGCCATTGCGCAACGGCACCGGCGACGCGACCAGAAACCCCACCAGCACTTCAGCGCGCCGGGCAATATAGACACGGCGGTCTTGCAAACATTGCAGCGTATCCGGCTCAATCAAAAAGTGCATTGGCGGCAACTTGCGCGTTTCAAGCCACTGATTCAAACAGGCCCGCAGATGGGGATAGGTGGTAGCCATGCGCGTATCCTGGGACGCTATCGTCACGTGCTTGTTGCGGGCCCGCGCAAGCTGGCCCCGCAACGAGGCCTTGCGGCGCACAATGTCGGGCCAATTCTGGGGGTTCCAGGTCGGCTGTGCGCCAAGCAACATCGTCGCTATGGGGCGCTGCTGGCGCAGCTTCGCCACCAGATGGTGCTGTGCGCCAAAATAGCATACCCGCTTGTGTACCGCGTAGGTATCGTGCTCGAAGGCCGCCGCTATGGCGGGGATGTCCTCTGGCGGACAGATAGGACAGCCCGCCACCACCCGAAAGCCACTGCTTGTCACATAGCCTACTACGGCGTTGCCCTGGGGCGCAAACCAGAGCGAAAGACCGGGATTCAATATCTGAAAGGCGGTTGCATTGCGGCCATAGCGCAACACCAGCGCACGGGCATTGTCGCGCTCCTGCCTGGTAGGAACCGATTCTAGCGTGCGGCGTATCACAAAAGCGCCTAGGGAACCGGTGGTTGACTTTTCCAATCGGGGTAGGTATCGTTGTGGTTCAAATCGTCAGTCACCATCACCTTATTGGAACCATCAATATTAACCGCGTGAATGTTAAACTTGCCCTCTTTGTCCGACTGGTACACAATCTGGGTGCCATCAGCCGACCAGCACGGCACATCGTCATCCGACTCGATGTCGTTGGTCACATTGACCAACCCGGTACCATCCGCATTGATCAGGTAAATATCGTTGTTCCCATTACGGTTCGAACGAAAGGCAATCTGGGTACCGTCGGGCGACCAGGCCGGAAAAGCGTCGGTAGCCGGGTGGCGCGTCAGGCGCGTAATATTCGTTCCATCTATATTCATCGTATAAATTTCAAAATTCGCATTATCGTTGCTATCGCGGTCTGAGGCAAACGCAATCCGGTTGCCGTCGGGCGACCAGGCTACATTGCCATCGTTTGACGGATTATTCGTCAGGTTAATCAGGCCGGTGCGGTCTATGTTCATAATGTAAATATCCCAGTATTTGTTGGTATGGGCGCCACGCCGCGACTCAAACGCAATGCGGGTACCGTCGGGCGACCAGGCCGGGTGCATATCGTTCTCCGGATCCCGGGTCAGTTGCGTCTGGTTCGAACCATCAGCAAACATAATGTAAATATCGTTATTGCCATTGCGGTCGGTGGTAAAGGCAATGCGGCTGCCGTCGGGCGACCAGTCGGGGTGGGTATCGGACACCTCGCCATCCGTCAATTGCGCCAGGCTAGAGCCATTCACGTTAATGGCATAAATATTGGGATAGCGACCCGCACGTTCAGAGGCAAAGGCAATGACGTTCACATCCTGGCGTTGGGGCGCTGGCTTCCATTGGGGGTAGGTATCGCTGGCGGTATTGCTGGTTAAATTCGTTATCTCAGAGCCATTACGATTCATCAAGTAAATATCAAAATTCCTATCGCGGTACGACGCAAACGCAATATGCGCGCCATCGGGCGACCATGTGGGTTGCGTATCTATGGCCGGGTGATCGGTCAAGCGCGTCGGATCTGACCCATCCGCCTGCATCGTATAAATTTCGGCGTTGCCATCACGGCTCGACTGAAAGACAATCGTTTCGCTATCTGGCGACCACTCCGGGTGCGTGTCGTTACTATCGGATGAATCGGTCAGATTTTCCACGTTATTACCATCTTCGTCCATCCGGTAGATGTCCTGACGGCCCGTCGGGCC
Source organism: Chloroflexaceae bacterium (assembly GCA_034437375.1). Lineage (GTDB taxonomy): Bacteria > Chloroflexota > Chloroflexia > Chloroflexales > Chloroflexaceae > JAAUSY01. The sequence continues at coordinate 2,386 of DAOTUK010000261.1, forward strand.
ATCGGTAAAAAGAATGGTGCTCCCGTCGGGCGACCAGGCCAGGTGCATGGGATTCTTCGGAACACTGGTCAATTGCTTTACCTCGGTACCATCGTGTTGCATCGTATAGATGGCGCTGTTATTATCCCGTTTTGCAATAAAGAGAATACGTGTGCCGTCGGGCGACCACACCGGCGAAGACTCCCTATCCGAATTATTGGTCAGATTGGTAACCGCCGAGCCATCCGCCTTCATCAGGTGAATATCGTCGCTGCGGTCACGGTTGGAAATGAACAGAATGTGATCTCCATCGGGCGACCAGACCGGCGTGGTATCGTCGGCATCGTCTCGCGTGAGATTTGTCACCCGGCCCCCCTCGCTATCCATCGAATAGATTTCATTGGAGCCATTGCGATTGGAAACAAAAACGATGTCATGTGCGTTCGCGCTGGCTGTGGCACGTTCCGCCGTTGCGCGAGACCGCGTTGGATAAAACGGCGGCGATGCCTGCGTTGAATGAACAACGCCAGCGTCCGATGGCGGCTGTGTCACCGCCCTGGGCGAGGGCGTTGGCGCAGGCACAGCAGCACAACCCGCCAGCAGCACCACCAGCACCAGCACCAGCCAGCATCGGCGTGCAGAGGAACAATACACTGGTTAATCCTTTCTATCCCTCGGTTGGGGCTTCAAGTCTGGCGCAGAACTATCCTCCGACGGGTACCCATTGCGCACATGCACGTACTGCGTCGGAAGCGGTATCTGGATACCTTCCGCTTGATAGCGCGTATGGATATGTTTGTATATCTCGTGTTTCAGGCGGTATTGCGCCATAAACTCATCTATGTAAAAGTAGGCCCCCAGATTGATACTATAGTCACTAAAAGCGCTATACCGAATAAATGGTTCATAGATAGCAAACGTCCCATTTGCAATACTGGTACGGACACTGGCGTTCACTTCATCCAGAATGGCGTTCTGGTCTATAGCCTGTATCAACCCCTTGGCCATACCCTCAAAAAAAGCACTTTCGCGGATAGTACGGTTTAGTTCTGCCGTCGTATCATTAAAAATTTCACTTTCCTGGAGTATCTGGGTCATCGTCTGCATCGTTTCGGTATAGCTCCTGGGCTTTTTGAGATAGCGAGAGAGTTCTTTAATAGTCTGGGGCGACAATTCGGCAATAATAGCCTGGGCGGAATTGTGAAATTCGACGGTTTCTCGAATTTTGCGCACAACGGCCCGTTCCACCCCGGCCACCGCCTCACGCTGCCGTACACGGTTAGGGGCCGCGTTTTCCTGGTGCGCGGCCGTCAAGCCACCAATAGCAAACATCGCGTGTATCTGTCTCGCTATTTTCGGAGAGAAGGACGCTTGTTTCAGCAATTCAACGATAACCTCCTTCACCAACTCTTCCTGCACCGTACTTTCCTTCAACGCATTGATAACCTCTGCAATGATAGCCATATCAAGCTCGTACATAATCTCGGCTGCCATATCGGTAAAAACAGCCGCTTCCCGGAGCTTGCGTTCCAACACTTTCGAGAGCTTATCGCTAAGCGTCCCGTGGGTAAGCTCTGAAACCACCGCCTTTGCCAGAATCTGGGACACCGGGCCCTTTCTCAATTTCTTGATAACATGCTTGACCTCTTCTATCGTACTACGTTCCACCCATTCAAGGTCGCTGGTATAGCTAATATGCAAGTTGACCCACACCAGCATTTGCTTTTCATGGTCGTGATAGTTGGTAATCAACGCGGTTGTCAACACCGAATTGGGCACAATAACCATGTTATTATCCCATTGCTTAATCAAGGTATTGCTCCAGTTGATGTCGGTCACGTAGCCCTCCTGGCCAGAGCTGAGTTGGATATAGTCGCCAGGGTGCAATCGGCGGGTTATGGTAAGCTGAATACCAGAAAACAGGTTTTCAAACGTCGTCTGGAGCGCAAAGGAGATACCCAGACCACCAACACCAATAGCGGCCAGAATGGGCGTAATGGGTATTTGAAACAGGTTGAGAATAAGCACAAACCCGATGATATAGATAATGATGCGGATAACATTGTTAAAGATGGACAGGTACGAAATTTCGCTAATGTCGCTATTGAGCAACACAATGCTAATGATGAGCCGCGGTATGGCTATCGTTACAGAAATAATAAAGATAACCAGCAAGATAATTGAAACATATTGGGCATGGATAGAGCTTAGCTCAAGCTGTTGGGTTGCATAGTAAATACCAAGCAGCGTCGCCCAGAGGATACTCACCCCCCCGCTAAAGACGTTGAGGATGAGATCATCCAGGCCCAGGGGGGTCTGGCTGGCCAACTTCTTGAGCCAGGCCAGAATGATGCGTTCAAAGAAGATACCCAGGAGCAACGCGGCGAGGATAATGAGTGCTGGTTGGAGCAGTTGTTGGAGCAGTAGTTGGGTCGGGTCGCGTGCCTCAAAGGACTCTATCATACGTTTCGCTTGTCCTTACGGATGTGCCACCCATACGGGTTCGCTTTGTGTCAGCGCAAGTATCAGTGTACCATATCTTGACGGGTCTGGTGTATGCTATGCCAGAACGCTTTCCGCTCCTGGGAGCGTGGGCATCGTGCCCGCATGCGTGCGAGACGCCCGCGCTCCCAGGGGGTACAACTCGATCAGGCTTGCTATATCAGGTATAATGCGTAATACCAATATGGAGTTGGAACACACACATAAAGGTAAGGTACGGTCTTATGCGCAAGAAAATAGACGATGTGCAGGAACACCTCTGCTTGTTCGATGAGTACGTTGACCGGTTCGGAGAGCAGTTAGCCGAGGGCCTGGGACAACATGAGCAGCTATCCGTGCTGCTGTCCCCCGATACCTCCACAACGGCGGCCCGCCAGATTATCACGGCTGTGCGCGATGGGATAGCCAGGCCCGACGCCACCCTGCTACCGGCCACGTTGCAACAGGTGTTGCCCACGGCCTATGCGCCGCGAGCAGACGAGTCGGACACAAAAGCTATTGCGGCCCTGTTCACGCTGGTACGAGCCACCCTCTTACACACCTTCTCGCCCGCTGCACCCCAACACCCCACCGCCTGTATGACGCTCCTGTCCCACGTGGATGCGCTCCTATCGCGGGCCACCGAAGACGAGTTTGGCCGTATGGCAGAGTCGCACACGCAGGTATCGCAGCAACGCGAACAAACCTTCCGCAATATTGTCGAGCAATCATCCGACGGTATTATGGTCACAGACGAAGAGGGACACCTGATGGAATGGAACCGCGGAGCCGAGTACATTACTGGCCTGCGCCGTGCGGATGTGCTTGGGCAACCCTATTGGGACGTACTCTTCCAACTATTGCCAGAGCAACACCAGACCCCGGCCACCTACGAGGAGTATGAAACGAGTATTCGAGAGTTCCTGCAAACGGGGCAAGTGGCGTGGATTGATCACCTGCTTGAACAGGAACTTCAGCGCCGCGACGAAACCCGACTCTATGCCGAACAAGCAGCCTTTGCCATTAAGACCAGCAAAGGCTATATGGCGTGTTCCATCTTCCGCGACGCGACCAAACGAAAGGAAGCCGAAGAAGCGCTTCAGCGGGCCACCGACGAAGCGATGGAAGCAACCATAGCCAAGTCGCGCTTTCTGGCCAACATGAGCCACGAAATACGCAACCCCTTGAATGCCATCATCGGGGCCGCCTCGCTCCTCCTCAACACCAATTTGCCCCCCGAACAATACGACCTGGTGGAACTGGCCCACACCAGCAGCGACGCGCTACTGGCCATTATTAACGACATCCTGGACTTCTCAAAGGTGGAGGCCGGGGGCGTCACCCTGGAACACCACCCCTTCGACTTGCGGCGATGTGTTGAAGAAGCGCTCGATCTTGTCTCAGCTAGAGCCGCCGAAAAACAACTAGATCTAGCCTACCTGTTAAATGATGATGTACCGCCAACATTCATTGGCGATGTCACACGGGTACGTCAGATATTGTTAAATTTATTGGGTAACGCAGTCAAGTTCACCGAGGAAGGCGAAGTTGTCCTCTCCGTCAATGCCCGCTTGCTTGACGAACCCCCGCCCCCCTCCACCGCATCCCACAATGGGTTAGACCATGACACGCCCCCCCCAGACACAGCCTTGTACGAGCTGCACATGACCGTGCGTGATACCGGTATCGGTATCGCCCCCGAAGCACGCGACCGCCTCTTCCAATCGTTCAGCCAGGTAGATGCCTCTATCACCCGCAAATATGGCGGTACCGGGCTCGGGCTGTCTATCTGCAAAATGTTTGCCAACGCCATGGGTGGCCGCGTATGGGTCGAAAGCGAAGTCGGCAAAGGCGCAACCTTTCATGTCACGCTGGTGGTTGAAGCAACCATGGAAGAGCTGCAACAGTATGAACACAAGCACATATCGCCCTATCTGCGCAGCCGACAACCGCTCCTTGCCGACAAGCGCGTCCTCATTGTAGATGACAGCGCAACCAGTCGCTTTATCCTGACCCATTGGGCCCTCTCCTGGGGCATGATGCCATGGGTCGCCACTTCAGACCTGGAAGCCTTGAACTGGATACGACGAGGCGAACTCTTTGATGTGGGCATCTTCGACTTGCACTTGCCAGAGATTGACGCTCTGACCCTGGCCGCCGCCATGCGCACCATTACTACCACCCAGAAACTACCCCTGATATTGTTTGTTTCGGCCAGTCTGGGCAATGCAGCCTCCGAAAGTTCGGGGCTGCATGGGGTCATCTTTCAAACAAAACCGATTAAACCAACCCTCCTGTACGAAACGCTGGTTGCCATGGTTTCTGGCGTTGACGTGGGCCGCGCCCGGCGCGTCTCACAAGCAGAGCGGTTGCAGGCCTTCGCCATCCGCACCGTTGCCGATCATCGCGCACTGCGCATTTTGCTGGCCGACGATAACGCCGGCAGCCGCAAAGTAGCCCAACTCTACTTGAAGAATATTGGCTACCAGTCCGACGCCGTTTCGAATGGTATGGAAGTGATGGAAGCATTGAAACGGCAAATTTATGATGTAGTGATGCTGGATGTCGAAATGCCCGAAATGGACGGACGCGAAACGACCCAACGCATCCGAAAAATGGTTGCCCCAGAATACCAACCCTGGGTTATCGCTATGACCGCCCACGCCATGGCCGGCGACCGTGAGCATTTTTTGTCGCTTGGTATGGATGATTACGTCAGTAAGCCTGTCCGTATTGAAGACCTTGCGCTGGCCTTGAAACGGATACCCAGACGCGCGCACGAACAGCCGCCCACTATGGTGGTTGCCCACCCTGAACACCGGGGAACCGAAGGCGACAATTTGCAGTTGCGCTTTGTCCAACCGCGGGTGCGGCGCGACCAGCGCGCGCTTGAGTCCATGAATGGGAAGAAAGAGGAACCCACCGACGAAACCGTACCGATGGTGGGGATTGACCCGGTATTATTCCAACGCTTTCTCAAGCCCATCAAGCAAGCCGGCCCCAAGGTTGTCAATGAAATTGTCGGAACATTTATCAGCAACATGGACCAACGCATGGACGCCTTGCAAAAAGCCGCCCTACAAGGGCACGCCGAACATTTGCGCACAGCGGCCCACTCGTTGAAATCCTTGAGCGCCCAGGTCGGCGCAAAGACCCTTTCTGACATTTGCTATACCTTAGAACAGCGCGGCGAAGCAGAAGAGTTGAACGACATCTCCGGGCTTGTGCGCCAGGTCGAAGATGAATTTGCGTTGACCCGTTCGGTTCTGGAGCGCGAACTAACATCGTGAGGCGCGAGGCGGGGGAGCGGGGCGGATAGCCTACTTATCGCTGAGCGCCTCAACGCCTTGCCAATCGCTCGGAACGCCATGCTCTAGAAACGTTGTCGAACGTTCCAGGTAAATCTGGGCCGCTTTATCGTCGGGGTTCTGGTCGAGCACCTTCTGGAAATAGTGGATAGCCTCAGTGAACTGTTGCCCCAGGTACAAAAAGAGGCCCTGATCAAAGTCGGGGCGCGTCTGCATTTTGAGCTCAATCACCTCTGGCGAATTTCCATCCAAAATTTCGTAGACCGAAACCGGCGCCTGTTTCCCCTTCACCTTCACCTGATCCAGGAAATAGAACTGGTACTGACCAGGATTATCCAGGCTAAACAACATACTCTCGCTGACAATAATACTTGCGCCATACATCTTCGTGAGGCCTTCCAACCGCGAGGCCAGGTTGACCGTATCGGAGATAACCGTACCCTCCATACGCTCCGCTTCGCCCACCGTCCCAAGCATCACATTGCCGCAATGTAAGCCCGCGCCAATGCTGATGGGTTGGTAGCCAGAGCGGGCGCGGTGGGTATTGTAGAGCGTCACAGCCTGTTGCATCTCGATGGCCGCATGGAGCGCATCATCCGGCTTGCCGGGGAACAGGGCCATAATCGCATCACCAATATACTTGTCTATAAAGCCCTTGTGCTCGCGGATAATGGGGCTAACGCGGCTCAGGTAAGCGTTAATAAAGTCGAAATTCTCCTGGGGCGTCATCTGTTCCGAAAGCGTCGTAAACGAGCGAATATCGGAAAACAACACGGTCATATGCTGTTGTATCTGGTCGCCCAGGCGCACCTGAATGATACTTTCCTTGCCCAGAAATTGCAGGATTTCGCGCGGCACAAAGCGGCTATAGGCCTTCGTCAACGTTACCTGCCGTTCCAACGAAGCCTCAAGGTTGGTATACAGACGGGCATTCTCAATAGAGATTGCCACCTGGCTAGAAAGCAGGTTCAGCACTTCGAGACGGTCTGACGTAAACGCCCCACTGGTCAAATTATTTTCCAGGTAGAGAATGCCAATCAACTTACCCTGGTTTAACAACGGGGTGGCCAGAATAGAGCGGGGTTTGCGCGTCAGGATATAGGAATCCTGGGTAAACTGGCCATCCTCGCAGGCGTTGCTCAGCACAATCGTCTGGCGGGTACGGGCCACATAGTTGACAATCGTTGAAGGGATGGGGGCCCCTTCGGGCGTTTCCAGGGGAATAGATTGCAGTACCGTTACGTCTTCCTGGTCTATCGAACCTTCGGCCTCAATAACCCAGTGCCCCTCTTTGTCCAGAATAAGCACCCCCCGCTCTGCGCCGGCATTCTCTATCAAAATGCGCATCATCTTGGAAAGCAGCGAGTCCAGCACAATCTCCCCAGAAATAGCCTGCGAAGCCTTCATCACGCTTGGGAGGTCGAGAATATTTGAGGTAGAGTGGCCAGCCGTGGTAGTCGTCGTGCGCGTCGTAGTGGTCGTGCGCGTGGTGGTAAGGTTGTCGCCGCCCTGTACCTCCGGCTGGATGAGCATATGGGGGTAGCGGTTTTCTAGCTCGCTCACCTTGGCCTGCGCCCCCCACCGCAAATAGGCGTAGTGGGCATCGCGCAGGTAGGGTTGGGCCAGTTTGGGCAAGCCCTTGGCCATATAGAACATAAACGCAAGCTCGTGGGCCAGCGCCTCCTCGTTCAGATATTTATTCTCCTGGGTCATCGCTATTGCCTTGTCGTAGAGTTCGCGGGCCTCGCCATCGTGGTAGAGCACGCGGGACATCTCCGCCTCGACCAGATAATACTTGTGCAGATGGTTCATAGGGGCGTGCTGGGCCCAGGTTTTAATCCGCTCCTGGTTGGCCCGCACCTTGTCCATAATCGTCTTTTGTTGTGGACGACGGACGGTATGGTAAATAGCCAGCAGCGCCAACGACTCGTAGAAATGGAAGAGCACAATAGCCAGCGAACCAACCGCGCTACGCGAGTACTGTTCGGCTTTGGCCGCGTGTTTGACTGCATCGCCATAGCGTTGGAACAGGTAGCACAGTATCAACTTGTTGAAGTGGACATAGAAAATAGCGGTGCGGTCGTTGGCCTGGATGTGTTGTTGGAGCATGCGCTCTTCGTTGTAGCTAGTGCCAACCAGATGGCACGTATCAGCCGACTTGCCCATCAGGTTAAGCACCACCTGGCGGTAGAGGCTATTCATGGAGTAGGCCCGCTTCTGTTTGATACGACTAAGAATATCGCTATACGACGCCATCTCTTGCTCGAGTTTGGGCAACTGTTTGCCGGCGTAAAAGGACAGGCTAGAATAGACGTAGATAGCGATAGCGGCATACACCAGGTCGCCAGTTTCCATACCGGTCTGGTAGGCTTCCAGCAGGGGCGGCAGCGTGTCCAGGATATGCTCTTTCCAGTGGCGGATGAAGTTGTTGACCACCATCAGGGTGCGGGGTTTCAATTCCTTGGCATTGAGGCGGTCAAGCAGGCGCAGCGCCAATTCGCCAAAGCGATAGCCATACTCAATATCGCCTATATCCTCCTCGCTACTGCCACACAGGATAAGACCATAGGAAGCGTAGGCGTGGGCGGAAACCGAGGTATACCCCGACGTAACGGAGATTGTCACCATCTTGAAGGTAATAAGCGACATCAGTTCGGGCGAGGCGACATAGGCCACATTGACCACGATAGTCAAGATACGCATGGCGGCCAGGCGGGTGGGGTCGGTCATTTCGGGAATATTCAGCAGGTCTTCAATCCGCTTGCCCGCCATGGCCGCCTGGGTTTCCTGGAGCCCGTGCATCACATCGGCGCTATTGGGATTTTTTGGAAATTCAATACCAAGCAATTCGAGCACGTGCAAGCCATTCTGCAACGCCTCCATTTGCTTGCCCTGGGTAATATAGGCCTGCGTTTTTATTTCATACGCGCGCACCTTGTCCAGAATTGTGCGGGCCTGGTGCAGCGTGGTGGTAATGATCAACTCCATATTGTCGAAGTCGCCGATGAGATAGGCCGCTTCGGCAGACTGGACGTATATTTCGAGGGTCTGCTGGTAGGTATGGGCCCAGGCATCCTCAGCAAGCAGTTCGCGGGCAATGGTGAGGTAGCGGAAGGCCGGCTGATAGGCGGCGGACGATTTAGCCCGTTTGCCGGCCAACAAGTTAAGCTCGATGATCTGGGTACGCTGGCCCTCCGTTTTAATGAACGTGCGGCCCTGGTTAAGCTGATTCACAATATCAAAAATGCGCTCTTCCTGATCGTCCGGGGGAATGTGTTGGATGAGCAGTTGGCCCAGTTGCCAGTGGACTTTCTGGCGCTCGTGTTCGGGAATAAGCGAATAGACGGCCTGTTGAATGCGGTCGTGGCTAAATTTATACTCGGCGCTCAGGTCGTGGTTCAGGCCGGGCAGGTTGAGCGCCATCACCTTGTAGGTATCGCCAATGGGCATAATCATGCCCTCGGTGAGCGCGGCGGAGAGGTCGCGGGCCGCTTCGCCGGTGCTTTGTTGCGAGACAGTGGCCAGGGTCATCAGATCAAACTGGTTGCCGATACAGGCGGCCAATTTCATAATAGCCTGGGTCTGGGGGGTAAGTTGCTGTATCTTGTTGGCCATCAACGCAACCACATTGTCGGTCATCTCCTTGGCCTGGATGTATTCCAACTCCCATTGCCAGCGGCCCTGATCGTAGTTAAAGGAGATAAGCTCATCTACGTACAGCGATTTGAGAAACTCTTGTAGGAAGAAGGGATTACCGCCCGTCTTGGCGTGGATGAGTTCGGCCAGGGGGCGGGCCCGTTCGGTGCCACAGTGGATCGTCTCCGAGATAAGGCGCGTGACGGCCAGAATGTCCAGGGGGGCCAGGGCCAACTCGTCCATGGTCGCCTCGGCCTCCTGCATCGCCTGGAGGGTGAGCTTGAGCGGGTGGCCGCTGGTCACTTCGTTGTCGCGGTAGGCCCCTATCAGAAAGAGGTAGCGCGTGTCGGGGGCCGTCATCAGCAGTTCCATGAGCTTGAGCGAGGCCCCATCGGCCCATTGCAGGTCGTCCAGGAAGATGACCAGCGGGTGTTCCGTCTGCGTAAAGGTGTTGATGAAATCCTGGAAGACCAGGTTAAAACGGTTCTGCGCTTCGGCGGCCCCCAGGGCTACCACGTCCGGTTGGGGGGCGATGATTAACTCTACCTCCGGGATAACTTCTATCAGCACCTGGCCATTGGAGCCAAGCGCGTGCAGGAGTTTGGTTTTCCAGGTAGCAATCTGGCTTTCGGTTTCGGTAAGTATCTGGCGCATCAGCGCCCGGAAGGCCTGGATAAACGCCGAGTAGGGCGTGTCGCGTTGGAACTGGTCAAACTTGCCAGAGACGATATAGCCGCGACGGTGCGTAATCGGCTTATAGAGCTCTTGTACCAGCGCCGATTTGCCAATACCCGCATAGCCAGATACCAGCATCATCTCGCTGGCCCCGCCGCTCACCCGCTCGAAGGCGGCCAGGATGGTCGCTATCTCTATCTCGCGGCCATAGAGCTTCTGGGGTATCAAAAAGCGGTCTGAGAGATCGTACTGGCCGGGCGGGAAGGTGCCAATCGTGCCGGTCGTCTTAAACTGAATTTTGCACGATTCCAGGTCGGCGTTGAGTCCAAACGCCGACTGGTAGCGGTCTTCGGCGTTTTTGGCCATCAGCTTGAGGATGATATGGGAGATTGCTTCGGGAATGTCGGGGTTGATTTCGTGGGGCGGGGTGGGTTGTTTGGCAATATGGCAATGCACCATCTCAAGCACATCTTCGGTAATGAAGGGGAGCCGCCCGGTGAGCAGTTCGTAGAAGGTCACGCCAAGGGAGTAGAAGTCGGTGCGGTAATCCATCGCCCGGTTCATGCGCCCGGTTTGTTCGGGCGACATATAGGCCAGCGTGCCTTCGAGCACGTTGGGGTTGCGGAAGGTGGGATTCTCACGCGAGAGGACGGTAGCGATGCCAAAGTCAATCAGCTTTACCTCATGGGTGGCGGGGTTGTAGACGATGTTGGCCGGATTGATGTCTTTGTGCATAATATGCTGCTGGTGGATATAGCCCAGAAATTCGGTGACTTCAATGGCGATGGTCAGAAAATCCTCTAGCGAGATGGTGCCTATCAACCCCAGGCGGCGCAACGACTCGCCGCCAAAATCCTCTAGCACCATCACCCACTGGTGCTGGTCGGTTTCCAGAGCATACACTTTGGCAATGCCGGGCAGGTTCAGGTCGCGGGTTACCTCGTACTCACGAGTAAACCAGGCGATCATTTCTGGTGAGGGATATGCTTCTTTCAGGAGTTTGAGGATAACTTGCTGGTTATCAGAAAGGCGATTTGCCCGATACACAAGCGAGTTATCACTCTCATACAGTTTTTCTGTGATCTGGTAGCCCGAAATGGTTCGCATGCGTTGCGTGCTCCGTGTCCGTCATATGCTGTTCTGGCGGTTCTGGCTGCGTTGCTGTCGGGGTTATTCAGGGGACGTGTTGCCAGCCACGTCAACGCTGCCGTTGTCTGTGGAGTCTACATTTTCCTGGTTCCTGTTCTGCTGGTGTGTGATGCATTGTAGCATACTTGTCTGGGCCGGCAGGGTGGCAGCGGGTTGTGTCTGTTAGCAGCTTGGGTCGTACGACAGCGATACAATATTTTGCGTAAATTATACCGTCAGTAGGGAAGAGAGTCGATTCTGGGGTAGAGTGGCGGCGTATTTGACGATAACAGGGTTATGGCTCGTTCTTTGTAATAGGGTGGGAAGCGTGTAAAAGCCATACAGCGAGATTTTTTGTGGAGCGTAGCGTAAGAGATGGGATTGGTGATGCGGTTTGTGATTGTTGATTTAGAAGCGACGTGCTGGCAGGGAGGACGAAAACAGCGGCCGTCTGAGGTGATTGAAATTGGGGCCGTGGTGTTTGACGGGGAGACGGGCCAGGTGGTGAGCGAGTTTTCGCGCTTTGTGCGCCCGGTGTTGGAGCCGGTGTTGAGCGAATTTTGTATTGCGTTGACGACTATAGAGCAACCTGATGTGGATGGCGCACGTAGCTTTGCCGAAGTGTTTGCGGCGTTTGTGGACTGGATCGGGCCAGCACCATTTGTGTTGTGCTCGTGGGGGGCGTATGATTATCAACAGCTCCAGCTTGATTGCCGCCGCAATGGGGTGGTATTTCCAGATACATTTGAGCATTATGTAGATTTGAAGCAGTTTTTTGCCGACGTATGGGGGGTTGCGCCGTGCGGTATGGTTCGGGCCCTGGAGCTGTTGGGGTTGCCACAGGAGGGGACGCACCATCGGGGTATTGACGATGCGCGGAATATTGCGCGGGTTGTACGGGTGATTGCGCCCCAATTGCAGGCGCGGATTGTGCAGCAGGGGTGGGGGTGAGCGGCGGAGCGGGGAGCGGCGGAGCGGGGAGCGGCGGAGCGGGGAGAAACTTCTCTCCCAACAATTGATTGGCGCGCAAGGGTTGCCAGCCGGTATAAGTTGTGCTATAATCTCCGAAGTGCTGCACAAGAAGTGTGGGCCGTAGATTGTAAGAAGAATTGAAAAACAAGTGTATGGCCCCATCGTCTAGCGGTCCAGGACGTTGCCCTCTCAAGGCAAAGATCGCGGGTTCGAATCCCGCTGGGGTCACCATTTTAGGGGATGTGGTCTAGTGGCCTAGGATGCCACCCTGTCAAGGTGGAGGACGCGGGTTCGAATCCCGTCATCCCCGCCACAACGTACAAGCTCCGCGACGAAACCGTCGGGGAGCTTTTCTTTGTGCCCGCCGCGCCACCCTGGCGCAGGGTATCCAACTATCACGGGGCGCTCAGACTATCCCTGAGCGCCCCAGACAATAACCAGACCGTTATTTTCCCAAAAACCCCTCCCGCTATTCGCGCTCGTCGAGCGGGAGATAGGGAACATCCATCGAACCAATGTACTCCGCGCCCGGACGGATCAGGCGGTTGTCGCTCAACTGCTCGTAGACGTGGGCCGTCCATCCCGATACGCGGCTAATGGCAAAGAGCGGCGTAAAGATTTCGATGGGCACACCAGCAACATAGTACAGCGAAGCCGAATAGAAGTCTACATTGACGGGCAGGTCGCGTTGTTCTTTCATGTAGGCGCGGGTCCGCTCGCTAACGTCATACCAGGTTGTCTTGCCGCTATCTTCGGCTACTTGTCGTGACAGGTCGCGCAGCCAGGTTGCGCGGGGATCGTCTACCTTGTAGACGCGGTGGCCAAAGCCCGGTATCTTCTTCTTGGCGGCCAGCGCCCCGCGCATATACTGTTCAACGCGGTCAACATCGCCAATTTCCAGCAACATCCGCATCACCTCTTCGTTGGCACCGCCATGGAGCGAACCCTTGAGCGTACCAATGGCCGATACGATGGCACTATGCAGGTTGGAAAGGGTACTGGCTGTGACGCGGGCCGCAAAGGTGCTGGCGTTTAAGCCGTGGTCGGCATGCAAAATAAGGGCGATGTCAAGCATGCGGGCGGCCGTTTCGCTTGGTACTTCGCCCGTCAACATATAGAGGAAATTGGCGCTATGGCTCAAGTCTGTGCGGGGTGAGATGGGCCACAACCCCTTGCGAATACGATCCCAGGCGGCCACAATCGTTGGCATAGAAGCCGTCACACGAATAGATTTGCGGACGTTTGATTCGAGGGAGTTATCGGAATGTTGCGCTTCGGCTTCGTCAAAGGGCCCGAGCGCCGAAACAGCCGTCCGCAGAGCCGACATGGGGGTTGTCGTCTTGGGCAACACAAATAAAATGGAGATAAGCGGGTCGGGGATCATGCGGTTGGCCACAAACTTCTGGGTAAAGCTCTCAAGCTGCGAACGGGTGGGCAATTTACCATACCACAATAACGCAGTCGTTTCTTCGAACGTTGATTTTTCCGCCAGTTCGTTAATGTCAATACCACGATAAAACAGGCGTCCATTCAATCCATCAATGTAGCTAATGGCTGTTTGAGCAGCAACAATGCCCTGGAGCCCCTTTGCACTATCCGCCATTATGGGTTTCCTTTCTCTAAGCACTAAGAATCAGGCACACTTCCTCCAGCGTATATCCAGGTGGATAGGCTTAGTATACCACCACAAGTTACAAACTGAGTTAGCATCGTAAGTCGCGGATAAAGGCCGCGGCCCCCGCCACGCGCTGCGCCGGAGCCAACTGTTCCAGGTGGTTTAACAAGGCACTCCCGACAATGGCCCCATCGGCCAGCGCCCCAACCTGGGCCACATGGGCCGCGGTACTGATACCAAACCCGACGACGAGCGGGAGCGTTGTCTGAGCCCGTACCCGGCGGATAAATGGCTCTAGCCCGCTCGACATATGCTGGCGTGACCCCGTAACGCCGGTGATCGAGACACAATAGAGAAACCCGCTGGCCAGGGTTGCTATCCGGGCCAGGCGCTCATCGGGGGTTGTTGGCGCAACAAAGAGTATCAGATCGAGCGCGTGCGCATGGGCGTGCTGGCGCAATTCGGCGGCCTCTTCGGGCGGCACATCGGGAACAATCCACCCGTCGCCCCCCGCCGCGGCCAGGTCGGCACAGGCCCGCGCCACCCCATAGCGCACAAGCGGGTTATAATAGCCCATCAAGAGGAGCGGCGCCCGCACCCCGCGTGCTCGAAGCTGTTGCACCGTTTCAAGACACACCGGCAGATTTACCCCATTGTGTAGCGCTCGTTCAGCGGCCCGCTGTATGGTTGCCCCATCCGCGAGAGGGTCGGAGAAGGGAATACCCAACTCAAACAAATCGGCCCCGGCGGACTCAAGCGCCGGTACAAGCTCCAAAGTACTTTCGCGCTCTGGAAAGCCTACCATCAAGTAGGGCATCACAGCAACTCGCCCGGACTGGCGCAGACGAGCAAACGTTTCGGCAATACGGCTCATGCTATCCTTTCCCTGGTCGCTCTATGATTAACCTGGTTTATACACCAGGTTGCCTCCGCTGTCAATGCCCCGCCGGGTGACAGAGCAATGACAACTTGCAGGTACCATGTTCAACGGTATTTGCAGAGCAACAATGGCATTACCGGCTCGATTGATACCTTCTCGCCCCGTTGGAGCGTGGCAAGCGTTCATAGCATGGCGCTTTGCCCCATGCAGCACCCGTCACTGGTATGATACAATATGGGGGAAGTGATACCCGAAACCAAACGACGCGCTTCTGGGCAACCAATGCCCAGGGACACCCGGAATATGGTCATTCGAGTATGCGATACTCTGCGCAACGTGCCCTGGCGGCCACCATCGTGGAAAAAACCTCGCGCTACCGGGGAGCTGTTTGGGGTACCTGGCTAATTGAAAAACAAAGCCGTGTATGGTACACTAAAATTCACGGAATCACCCTGCACAAGGCTTGAGCGAATGATACCAATTTCGGGTGATATTACGTTCATACTGGTAGTAGTTATGGCGTGTGAAATCTTGAGCTGTCTAAGCATCACAAGTGTGTGGGATGGCTACCGGAAAATGGTCTGAACCAGCATCAGCCACGAAAGGATTAAGACCTTGGCAGAGAATGAGGATAAAATGCATACGGTGATGATTGTTGAAGATGACCCCGCAATACGGCGCTTGTATAGCTTTCTGTTAAGTAACAGCGGCTATGAAGTTCTGGAAGCCGAAGATGGGCAAACGGCCCTGGAACGGTACAATGCAGAACCATGCGACCTCATTATCACCGACATGAATATGCCCCGCATGGGCGGTATGGAACTGGTGCGGGAATTACGAGCAAACCAGGCTGATGTTCACGTCATTATGGTCACAGCATACGGAACGCCCGATACCGAGAAGATGGCATTTCGTATGGGCGCCAACGAGTACATCGCCAAACCCTTTGACTTTGAAGAGTTGGAAGGGCGCGTTCGAGCATACTTTGAAGGATAGCCAGGTATCCCTGGGCAATATGCGTACAACGGAAGATGGATCATCCATTTTTCAGTACGTTGTACGCTGCTCTCTTCCCCACCCCATTACGGCCCCCTCTATGATTTGAAATGCCCATCATACCGTGAAAACGCCCGGTTGCCAGGGTCGCCCCTGGATAGCCGCGCTTGTGCTTTGTATGGGTGCTATCGCCCCCTGGATCGGGGGGAGTACCGGCGTATCCGCTTTCTTGCGCTCCTGAGCCATGCCACCCTATCGGCCCCCGTCTGCCGCTCGCCATTGGTATAATGGACATGGGCATGGGCATGGGCATAGTCCGGCTCCCCCCGGAGGCCCCAAACTATGCCATCACCCGGTCTACTGGTACCGGCCTACTTGTAGTGGAGGTATTCCATGAAACCAACCCGTTTCTCGGTCACGCTGAGCATCATCATCCCTTACCTTATCCTCTCATTGCTCTGGATAGTCATAACAGATAGCATCCTACAGGCCTATTGGAGCGCCAGTATGGCCTGGGTAGAGGTATGGAAAGACGCAACATTTGTCATGATAACGGTGATGGTGCTCTGGGTTGTTATCCAGCGGGCGTTGCACCAGCGCGAGCGCATTGAGAGCGAACTGCTGCGGCAAACAACGTTTCTTGAAAGCACCATCGAAGCGGCGATTGACGGCATCCTGATTGTTGGGAAAGATCGCCAGATACAAGTTTACAATCAGCGCTTTCTAGAGATTTCGTGCATACCACCAGAGGTCGTCCAGACACGCTCCAGTACCGCATTTATGCAAGCCGTATTGGAACAACTGACCGATCCGGGCGAGTTTGTGGCCAAGATAGAATACCTCTACCAACATCCCCAGGAGCGGAGCCGGGATGAGATTATGACGCATGATGGGCGCGTGCTTGATCGCTATAGTGCGCCGATTGTGAGCGCCAGCGGCGAATATTATGGGCGGGTCTGGTTCTACCGCGATATTAGCGATATGAAAGCAGTGCAACAACGGCTAGGCGAGCGCGAAGCAATGTTCCGTAGCCTGGTTATGTCTATGAATGACATTGTGTTTACGCTCGACTGCGACCAGCGCCATACCGGCGTCTATGGCCACTGGACAGAGCGGCTTGGGCTCGACCCGGATCTTTTTCTGGGCAAAACGGCCAACGACTTATTTCCCGGCGCGATGGCCGAAATCCATACCGCGGCGAATGCGGCCGCGCTCACAGGCGAGTTTGTCTTGTATGAATGGTCGGCAGACCACCCCGCACCGATGACTATTCAAACCTCGCTCTCGCCCATTCACGACGATACGGGACAGGTGACCGGGGTAGTCGGGGTTGGGCGCGATATTACCCAACTCAAAACGACAGAGCAAGAGTTGCGGCGGGTGAACCGCGCCTTAAAGACCGTGAGCGCCTGTCACCAGGCCCTGGTACATGCGACCGATGAGGCGCAGGTATTGGCCCGGTTGTGCGAGAGTATGGTAGCCGTGGGCGGCTATCGGATGGCGTGGGTTGGCTTTGCGGATGGGGCGCTGCAATCCATTGAGCCGGTGGCCTGGGCCGGGCACGAGGCCGGCTATCTGGCCCTGGTATCCGGGTATACCCTGGAAGAGGACAAAGACATGTTACCGGGGTTGATAGCCCTGCGCCAGAGATGCCCCCGCGTCATAGACGACATCGCCAACGCCCCGGCGTTTGGGCCTTGGCGCTCGGACGCCATAGACCGGGGCTATGCCTCCTGTATGGCGCTCCCCCTCATTGCCGACCCGCGGACGTATGGGCCGGATGGGTTGGTAGGGGTGCTCGGCGTGTATGCGGAAGAGATGCATGCGTTTGATGCGGAAGAGGTAGGGTTGCTATCTGATCTGGCCGATGATCTGGTCTACGCCATTATGGCCTTGCGTATTCGCGCCGAACACCGGCGCACGGAATCGTTTTTAAAAAATATTCTTGAGATAGCCGCCAATGCGATGATAACGACCGATGCGGAGCAGCGGGTGGTATTGTTTAACCCGGCCGCCGAGCTTATTTTTGGCTATCGGGCCAGCGAGGTGCTGCATAGGCCGTTTGATATGTTGCTAGAACCATCGTCGGCGGCCCAATATCACGATTATGTCCAATATGTGCAGGGGTTGACGGTAGCACAACGGAGTGGGGCCTATTGTGAGGTGATGGGCTTGCGGCGTGATGGGAGCCCATTTCTCACGGAGGTGTCGCTGGCTCCCTCACACTTGAACGGACACACCACGTTTACCATTATCGTGCGTGACATTAGCGCCCAGAGACAAGCCGAAGATGAGTTGATTGCCTCGCGGGATCGCGTCCGTACTATCCTCGAAAGTATTACCGATGCATTCTTTGCGCTGGATGGCGCATGGCAGTTTGTGTATGTAAACCGTGAAGCGGAGCATATCTTTCAACGGCCGCGGGAGGAGTTGTTGGAGCGTTGCATCTGGGATGTGTTGCCAGAGGTGACCGGCAGTGTGTTTGAGGAGGCGTACCACCGCGCCGTCGCCCAACAGGAGCCCGTCACGTTTGAGGGGTGGTATGCGCCGTTGGAAACCTGGTTTGAGTCGCGGGTGTATCCTTCGACAGACGGGCTATCGGTGTATTTCCGTGATATTAGCCGGCGCAAACAGTCCGAGCGCGAGTTGCAACGGTTGAACTATGCGCTCAGGACGTTGAGCGAGTGTAACAAGGCGCTGGTACGGGCCAGTGATGAAGATGAGCTCTTGCGCAATATCTGCAAAATTATTGTTGAGGTGGGCGGCTATCAGATGGCGTGGGTGGGCTTTGCCGAAGATACAGAGGAACAGCGGATTGTGCCAGTATCGCAAGCCGGGGCAGTGGGTGCGTATCTGGATGATGTGTACATTACGTGGAAGGATGACGAGCGGGGGCAGGGGCCCACCGGCACGGCTGTGCGAACCGGCCAACCAGGGGTCATACAGGATATGCAACACGACCCGTGCTATGCTCCCTGGCGCGAGCGGGCTATCGCCTATGGCTTTGCTTCATCGGTTGCCATGCCCTTGCTCTCCGATGCGGAACAGGGCCAGGGTCTGGTGGTGCGGGGGGCGCTCAATATCTACTCGGCAGAGCCGTTTGCATTTGATACGGCCGCAATCGGGTTGTTGACCGAACTGGCCAACGATCTGGTGTATGGCATTATTGCGCTGCGAACGAAGGTAGAGCGGCAACACCTGTTTGAGGAGGTACAGGTAGCCAATGAGCGATTGCATATGCTATCGCGCCGGCTGGTTGAAGTGCAAGAGATTGAGCGACGCCATATCGCGCGCGAATTGCACGACGAGATAGGGCAGGCGTTGACGGGGTTGCACCTGGCCCTGGAAATGGCCAACCGCGTGCAGTGCGAGCAGATGGGCAACCGGCTGGTTGAAGCGCACAGTCTGGTCAACGAGTTGATGAGCCGCGTCCGCGAAATGTCGCTCAATCTGCGCCCGGCCATGCTGGATGACCTGGGATTGTTGCCCACGTTGCGCTGGCTCTTCCAACGCTATATGGCCCAGACCCATATTCGAGTCGCTTTCAAGCATACAAATATGGAACAGCGCTTTGAGTCGGAAATAGAGACGGTGGTGTACCGCGTCATTCAAGAGGCGCTGACCAATGTGGCCCGCTATGCGGAGGTGGAACATGTGACAGTGCGGCTCTGGAGCGACGCGCACACTATCGGGGTACAGGTTGAGGATGAGGGCGCGGGCTTTGATGTGGAGGCCGTGTTAGAAAGCAATGCGTCCAGCGGATTGGCGGGTATGCGCGAACGGGTGTCGCTGTTGAATGGCGACTTTTCGGTTGAATCGGCGCCGGGGGCAGGTACCTGCCTGAGTATCGAATTACCCCTGGCAGAGATGGCGTTGGCGTAGGGGGCAAAACTACGTAGGGTTACGGATGGTCATAGCGGGGGAATGTGCGTATACTGAAAGCAGCAAGCCTATACAAAGAGGTATGGCATAGCATAAGTAAGCATGATGGCCTCTGGTACACCGCGTTGCGTGCAAGGATTTGAGGTATGGTACAATAGTGCGGTTTTTCTCTTGAACTGGCTGTTCATTGGTGCAATAATATGTTGTTAGGGTACGCCAGGGAAATAGATAGGTACGTCATCCCTTTGCGGGGAAGGAGCAGCAGACAATGGTGTCGCTGCTCTTTGTTGTATTCAGGGGTATTTGTGATAGAAAGTACACGTTCGTGAAGAGTCGCCGTGGGTGGCAGGCATAACAGAAGTTGGGAGTTTCCGCTATGAGTGGTCACAACGTCGTATTGGTAGATATGAATGAGCACTTTTTGCGCGTGGTAACGCACATTGTACGCGATTATTATAGCCACGAACTTACGATTGTGGGGGCGTGCGGGGGGAATGGTGAGGCCTTGCACACGCTCCAGGCGATACGCCCACGGATTGTGCTGCTCGATCTTGACCGCCATTGCCAACCCAACTTGCAACTAATTCCTGAATTGCGTGCTATACTGCCTGATATAGGGATTATCGTATTGGGGTCATTTGATATGCACGATTACCGAGAGATGGCCCTGGCGGCCGGAGCCGATGCGTTTGTCGCCAAAGCCGAGTTAAACAATGATTTGCTGCCGGCTATTTTTTCGATTACGGGGGGGCGGGCCCGGGCGAATGGAGCGTAAGCAATGACGAAGCGTCGTAACGTATTGAGTAAGGTCTTACAAGGGACTTTTGACGCCAATATTCTCTTCACTGATTTATGCCAACTACTGAAGCATATGGGGTTTATTGAACGTATACGAGGTAGCCATCATATTTTCACAAAGAATGGTGTTGAAGAAATCCTCAACCTTCAACCGAAGGGTAACAATGCAAAACCTTATCAAGTCAAGCAGGTGCGAAACGTTATTTTGAAACACAAGCTAGGAGCCGATGATGACCATAGCGAGTAAATATGAAATCATCTTGTATTGGAGCGACGAAGATGCGGCATTCATTGCTGAAGTACCTGAACTACCGGGCTGTATGGCTGATGGGGCAACGTATCAAGATGCACTTTGCCACGTTGAAGTAATTATTCAAGAATGGATTGAGATTGCTTGTGAACTGGGACGTACTATTCCGCAACCAAAGGGACGGTTGATGTATGCGTAGGGTCTTTGGGATGCCAGGCTTGTTGCTTGGCCTGGTGCTGGCTATCGGGGCTCTGCCTGTGGGGGCCCAGGGGCCCGGGCCAGCGCCGGGCCAGGTGCATGCTATTCTCTTTTACTCGCCCACCTGTCCCCACTGCCACACGGTCATCAACGAAGATTTGCCGCCGCTCTTAGAACAATACCCGCAGCAGTTGCAGATTGTGGGGGTTGATGTATCGCAACCCCAGGGGCAAGAGCTATACCAGGCCGCCATTGAGACATTCCAGATACCCGACACGCGGCGGGGCGTTCCCACGCTGGTGATAGGCGACCGGGTGCTGGTAGGGTCGGGCGAAATTCCACAGCAATTGCCCGGTCTGGTCGAGACGTATATAGAACAGGGCGGGGTAGATTGGCCCGCTATCCCTGGGCTAGAGGGTATGGTGGACGCTATGGACGCCACGCCGACAACAACCGCACCCGTGGACAAGCCAACGGCCACCGCCACGGACGAAGACGAAGCGGCAATAGGGCCGGCGCCGCCCACCACACCAACCGCCACCGCCACACCAGCACCCACCACAACGCCAAAAGCGGGCCTGGTCTTACCAACCGAGAACGCGCCCCCCGACTGGCGCACCAATTTCTCGCGTGACCCGGTGGGCAACACGTTGGCCGTAATTGTCCTGGTGGGCATGGTGCTGGTGGTGGGGGTGGTCATCGTAGCGCTGCGGGGCGAGCCGAAAACGCCGCCACCCGGCTGGCACCACTGGACTATGCCCGCGTTGGCGCTGCTTGGGCTCGTTGTGGCGGGCTATCTCAGCTATGTTGAGACGCAAAACGTGACGGCGGTGTGCGGGCCGTTCGGCGATTGCAACACCGTCCAACAAAGCCCCTATGCATACCTGTTTGGGGTTATCCCTATTGGCATTCTGGGGATGGGCGGCTATATCGCCATACTGGTAGCGTGGGGCATCTACCACTTCGACCAGGGCCGCCTGGGAGATATGGCCGCGCTGGCCCTGCTTGGTATGACCCTTGGCGGGACCCTATTTTCTATCTATCTCACCTTTCTAGAGCCATTTGTGATAGGGGCCACGTGCGCCTGGTGTCTGAAATCGGCGTTGATTATGACCGTGTTGCTCTGGTTATCGGTGGGGCCGGGCAAGTGTGCCCTGTTGCACCTCCACCACGGACGGACGCTGGTCAAGAGCGAGGAGCGCGGCTGAGCGGTGAGGCGCAGCGCAGCGAGGCGGCGGGAAGCGCGACATGTCCTCGCGCCTCGCCTCACCGCCTCATCGCCTCACCGCTACTCGTTGCCGACCGCAAAGAGCAGCCCCCCCTCACAGGCAACCTGACCATCCACCGTCGCCTTGCCAGTGCCCTTCCCAACACCACGGCGTATCTTTTCCAGGTTGACTTCCAGGCGCAGCAGATCACCCGGCTGCACCTGACGGCGGAAGCGTACTTTATCTACACCGGCAAAGAAGGCTATTTTGCCTTTGTAGTCGGGCAGGCTCAGCACCGAAACGGCCCCCGTCTGGGCCAGCGCTTCAATAATAAGCACGCCGGGCATAACCGGGTAGGTGGGAAAGTGGCCTTGAAAAAAGGGCTCGTTTATCGTCACCAGCTTTTCACCAACCGCACGGACGCCGGGTTCCATCTCGATAATACGATCTACCAGCAGGAAAGGGTAGCGGTGGGGGATAATTTCCATAATTTGCTGTGTATTGAGCATCGCGTTTTCTCATCCTCTCATTCAATATTCTTGCACCGGTTCGGGTAAAACCGTATTGTATGCTATAATGAAGCGAGGATCAAGCGACACGCATGAGCTAAAGGAGCACCCGTGAATCGTTCGCAACAACCCGGTATGCCGCTGTACAGACCAGCACCGCGCCCCCCGCGCCGGCGCTCGTCGTGTGTGGGGGTACTCGTCTTTCTGGGCGGTCTGGCCATCTTGCTCGGAGCCGTGCTAATCATCGTCATCGGTTCTGGTTTTCAACGACCCGGCGGCGTATCCAGCGGGTTGGGGACAAACTCATCGGGCCCTGGTGCGTCGGAGCAACGCGCCAGACAGACCACGCTGTCGCCACAGCAAAACATAGAGCAACAGGTGCAAACAAAGGCCCCGGACGCGGTAGCCGCCCTACCGACCGGCGAAGTCACCGTGAGCGAAGCCCAGGTCAACGCCTTTCTAGCCTCGAATATAGCCCAACTTGAACCATTGGAACAGGCTACCGTCCACTTTACGCCGGGGCAGATAACCATTGACCTGGTGGCGATGGGTACCGAGAACCGCATGACCATGGGGGTTGCGCTTGCAAATGGGCGCGTCACGGTGGTCAATGCCCAGATGGAAGGCCCGCTAGGGATGGTCGTTTCGGCGGATGAACTGGCCGGCCAGTTTGAGCAAGAGCTAAACCGGCAACTGGGGGTGCAAGGGCGCACAGTGCAACACGTCGCCGTGCAAGAGGGACAGCTTGTGGTGGTGGTCGAGTAAGACGTGGCGGGGTGGGGGGTGGTATCATACGCGCCCTTGACTCTGCGTGTTTTGCTGCTTTGTGGTAGAATCAACAAAGTTTTCGTGGAAAAGATTTTTCTCTAGCTCTATGAGGTGCTAATATGCCCGCAAATATACAAAATGATCCCTATTACCATTTGCGCCACTCGCTGGCGCACGTGATGGCGCAGGCCGTGTTGGAGCTTTTCCCAGAGGGGAAGATAGCGATAGGCCCGCCTATTCAGGATGGATTCTATTACGATTTTGACCTGCCGCGCGCGCTCTCTAGTGATGATCTTGAGCAGATCGAGCAGCGCATGCGCGAAATTGTTGGCGGCAACCATCCCTTTGCCTACCGCGAGGTGAGCGCAGAGGAGGCCCGCACCCTCTTTCACGACCAGCCGTACAAGCTCGAATTGATAGAAGGTCTGGCCAAGGGACAGGATGAGTATGGCGAAGCCGGGTCGGATACTACGGTCATCTCCACCTTTCGCCACGATACCTTTGAAGATTTGTGCCGCGGGCCGCACCTGAAGCACACCGGGCAGATACCGACGGATGGGTTCAAGCTGTTGAGCGTGGCGGGGGCCTACTGGCGCGGGGATGAGAAGCGGCCCATGCTTCAGCGTATCTACGGCACGGCCTGGAATAGCAAAGAAGAGCTCGACGATTACCTGTGGCGGCTTGAAGAAGCGAAGAAACGCGACCACCGGCGGCTTGGCAAAGAGCTTGACCTGTTCAGCGTGTCGGATGAGATTGGCGGTGGCCTGGTCTTGTGGCACCCGAAGGGCGCGATGGTGCGCGTCATCGTGGAGGATTTCGTGCGTCAGGCCCACCTGGCCAACGGGTATGAATGGGTCTTCTCGCCGCATATCGGGCGGGCCCAGCTCTGGCAAACGTCGGGGCACCTGGATTTTTACCAGGAAAATATGTATGCCCCCATTGACATTGACGGCGATATGTACTACGCCAAGCCGATGAACTGCCCCTTCCACATTCATATTTACAAAAGCCATATGCGTTCATACCGCGATCTGCCCCAACGCTACGCCGAGTTTGGCACCGTCTATCGCTACGAGCGCAGCGGGGTGCTGCATGGGTTGACGCGCGTGCGCGGGTTTACCCAGGACGATGCGCATATCTTTTGCCGCCCCGACCAGATGAACGAGGAGATTAGCCGCGCCCTGGAATTTTCGCTCTACATCTTGCGGACGCTTGGGCTGCGCGAATTCAAGGCCTATCTGGCCACGCGCCCGGCCGCAAAGTATGTGGGGCGCGACGAAGACTGGGACCGGGCGATTGAGGCGCTGCGCTTTGCGGTCGAGGCACAACAACTGCCCTATGAGATGGATGAAGGCGGCGGCGCGTTCTACGGGCCCAAGATTGACCTGAAGGTGAGTGACGCTATCGGGCGCGAGTGGCAACTGAGCACCATTCAATTTGACTTTAACCTGTCAGAGCGCTTTGACCTGGAATATATTGGCGAAGATGGGCAAGCCCACCGTCCCTATATGGTACACCGCGCCCTGATGGGCAGCATCGAGCGCTTTATGGGTGTGCTGATAGAGCATTATGGCGGGGCGTTCCCGTTGTGGCTTGCGCCAGTACAGGCGATCATTATCCCCATCACCGACCGCCACCAGGATTTCGCGGAGACGGTGCGGAAACGGTTGCAGGCCATCGGCTTGCGCGTAGAGCTTGACCAGAGCAAAGACCGCATGCAGGCCAAGATACGCAACGCGCAGTTGCAAAAAATCCCCTATATGCTGGTGATTGGCGATAGGGAGCAGGCGGCCGACTCGGTGGCGGTGCGGATGCGGTCGGGCGAAGACCTGGGCGCCATCACGGTGGATGTCTTTCTTGAGCGCGTGAAGCAGGAGCTATTGGAGCGGAGGTAGCAACGATGGGCCACAAGCGCATACGCTTTGTTAATCCCAAAAACGATGTCGCGTTTAAGAAGATCTTTGGCAGCGAGGAGAAGAAAGAGATCTTAATCTCGTTTCTGAATGCGGTGCTTGATCTGAAAGGCGACCGGGCTATCCAGCGCATTGAATTATTGAACCCATATCAGACGCCCAGGTTGGAGACGCTCAAGTATACCATCCTGGACATTCGCGCCACCGACCAGCGCGGCGTGACTTTCATTGTCGAAATGCAGGTTGAACATGTACCCGGCTTTGAGAAGCGCGTGCTGTATTACACCTCGCGCGCGTATGTGGGGCAGTTGCAGCGTGGACAGGACTACCCGCGGCTCAATCAGGTTATTTTTATTGGCATTCTCGATTTTGTCGCTTTCGAGGGCGAAGACTACATTACGCGCCACCTTATCCAGAACCAGGCCAATGGGCGGCAAGAGCTGAAAGATATGGAGTTTAACTTCATTGAGTTGCCCAAGTTCAAGCGGGGCGAGGATGAACTGGAAACAGTGCTGGATAAGTGGATTTACTTTATCAAACACGCCAGCGACCTGGAAATGGTACCGGAGAATGCCGATTTCCCGGCGTTACAGGCCGCGTACGAGGTCGCCAATACGTTCGGGTGGAGCGAGGAAGACCTGGAAATGTACGAAAACCGCGGCATCAAAATTCAGGATGAGCGCGGCGCTCTTCAGTTGGCGGAAGAGCGCGGGGTACAGCGCGGAACGCAGGAGGGGCTCCAGAAGGGGCGGCAGGAGGGATTGCAAGACGTGGCCCGTACGATGCTGTCCGATGGGGTTGCGCCGGCGCTGGTGGCGAAGTATACGGGGCTTTCGGTGGATGAGGTGGGCAGTCTGGTTGAGGAGATGACGGCGTGAGTAGCGGAGGAATGGAGTACCTATGGGGCGCTTTGTAATCGGGTTTGTGGTTGGCGCGGCGGTCGGGGCAACAGTGGTTATTCTTATCACGCCCAGGTCGGGGGAAGAGCTCATCAAGTTTGCGAAGGCGAAGTTTGACGCGGCGGTCGTGGTGGGCAAGGAGTCGGCGGCGCAGTATGAGCAGCAGATGTGGCAGGAGTTTCACAAGCGGGTGGGCAAGCCGCCACAGCAGAACCCGCCTGATTCTTCGGCGGGCGCGGCCGGGGGATAAGTTGCGATATTGCCCCCCCCACGAGGCGCACTATGGATGATGACATTCTTCCCTTTCCCCTGCTGGCGCTGGTTGGCCAATCCGAGCTGAAAACCGCGCTGATCCTGGGGCTTATCAATCCCCAGATTGGCGGGGTTTTGTTAAGTGGCCCGTATGGGGTGGGCAAGACCACGGCCGTACGGAGCTTGCTTGATATTATGCCGCTGGTAGATCAGGTGTATGAGGATGATGAGGGGAAACAGCACACCTTCCGCGAGCCTATGAAACTGGTTGAACTGCCGCTCAATGCGCGGATTGAGGATGTGGTGGGCGGCATCAACGAGCGCATGGCGCTGGAACACCATACCGTGCGCCTGGAAGAGGGGGTGCTGGCCAAAGCGCACAAGAATGTGTTGTATGTGGATGAGGTCAATCTGCTTGCGCCACAATTGGTAGATGTTATTCTCGACGCGGCGGCGCAGGGACAAACGCTGGTGCGGCGGGGGGCTATGACGCGCCTCTACCCCTCGCAGTTTGTGTTGATTGGCTCTATGAACCCGGAAGAGGGCTCGTTGCGGCCCCAGATTATGGATCGCTTCGGGTTGCGGGTGTGGGTATCGCCACTTGCCGATATGGCGCAGCGGTTGGAGATTTACCGCCGTAGCCGCGCCTTTCGGGAAGATGCGGTCATATTTCGCCGCGAGTATGAGCAGCAAACGGCGGCCCTGTATGAAGAAGTGTCGGCCGCGCGTGAGGTTTTACCCCATGTAACTATTCCCCCTGATATTGAAACGTTTGCGCTTTCCATTATTCAGACGTTGCAGATACCATCACACCGCGCCGAGATGGCCTTGCTGGAAGCGGCGCGGGCGCGGGCCGCGGCCGACTTTCGTAGCAAGGTTGTGCGTGAGGACGTCGAGCGTCTGGCAGTGCTGGCCCTGCGCCATCGGCGTAGCGCGGTGTTAGAGGAGTATGCCGCCAGCGTCCAACGCGAGAATGCGGCGATAGAGCAAGCGATGGGGCGCATCGCAGAGGAGATGGCCGCGCAGCCCATAGACGACGCGGCGGGGGACGACCAGGACACACCAGCAGACCGGCGCAAGCGCCGTCTCAGCACGGTGCGTCAGATTGAGGAATGACGGGAGCCGTACCTATTGTTGCAGAAAGCGCCGCAACAACGTCAAGGCTACATTGCCCAGATATTCCCACCCCTCCGGCTGGCGCAAGTCAAAGCGGCGACGTTCTTGTACCGGCTCGCTCTCAGACACCAGCGTTATAGACGCCACGGTAAAGCCGGCCCGGCCGGGCGTGGGGTCAACCTGGATACCCATAGCAAGATGGGTTTGCCAGCGGTCGCGGGCCTCTTCTGCGCCACGCTGCGAGAGGGACGCCAGCGTTTCCTGGGGGGCGGGGGCCGCCGTCGGAGGGACGATAAGCACGCCGCGCACGGGGGACTCTGCGTCGGGTTGGGCGCATAGGGCGCGGTGCAGTGGTGCGTGGGGGTTGCCTTCGTAAAGAGCCAGCGACAACCCGCGGGCCCGCAATAGCCGCACAACCAGCCGGTCAAGCGGCTCGTCGCCGGTGAGGTGGTCGCCCAGACGTTCGCGCAGGGTCGCTTCCAGCGGGGCTAACAACGCGCTGGCAGCGTCGGTTGATTCGGCGCTGGCCCGCAAGCGCAACTCGCAGACCCCATAATGGGCCGATGTCCCCACCGCCGGGTTTTCCTGATCCATCAAGTCGGCAATACGTTCTCCGATAACGCTTTCGCCCAGGCCGTCTACGTACAGCGTACGCACAAGCGTGGTACCGCGTACGCCGCGCTCATCGCGCAGGTAGGGCAACACCACCGTCTCGAAGAGGGCCCGCATTTCGCGGGGCACGCCGGGCAAGACAATCAGCGTTGCGCGGGGGTCTTCAACCAGAAAGGCCGGCGCTGTGCCGTGGGGGTTTTCAATAGCGCGAGCGCCCTGGGGCACAAAGGCTTGTACGCGGTTATTCTCGCTCATGGGCCGCTTCATCGCCGCGAAACGGGCCGCTACCTGGTCGAGCAACTCCTGGCGAAATGCAAGCGGGCGGCCCAACGCGAGGGCCGCCGCCTCGCGCGTCTTATCGTCCAGCGTGGGGCCCAGACCGCCGGTACAGATAACCAGGTCGGCGCGGTGCAACGCTTCAGTGAGCATATCGGTAATACGGGACAAATCGTCATCTACCACGCTTTTGCGCAACAGCGTGACGCCAGCGGCCGCGAGATGCCGGGCCATAAAGGCACTATTGGTATCAATCGTCATACCGAACAACAATTCGGAGCCGACGGCAATAATTTCAGCTTTCATGGGATACGTCTTTCTTCAGAACGATGGCGCTCAAGTATACCACGGTTGCCGACGGCGCGGCAACTACGGCGTGCTGCGCCACCAACCGAGGATATGCCATAAGAAGGTGGTATAATTTACTCAAGGTTTCTACGGTGTATTCTTGCACCGTACATCCCGTTCGTACCGTCGGGACAGACTATGAATGAAACATGGGAGCGCGTGGACGAAGTACAGACCCTTTCCATGGACGAGTGCCAGCAAACCATCCTGGACTTACAGGCGCGGCTTGGCGAACTTGAGCAGGAAAATACGCTGCTGCGCGAGGGCCAGCAACGGCTGGATGATTGGCGCGAAAAATACGCAGACCTGTTTGATGTCGCCCCGGTTGGCTACTGTGTCTTGAGCGAAAATTTGCGTATCCTGGATGTCAACCGCGTCGGGGCCGGCGTGCTTGGCGTCCAGCGCGGCTTTCTCATTGGCAAAGATGTCACCGACTTTGTCGTCTTTGAAGATCAGAACGTGCTCTATACCCACTATACCCAACTGGACGAAAACCAGACCCCCCAGACGTGTGAGATACGCCTGCGCCGTCTGGACGGCTCGGAGATGTTTGTACGGGTAGAGAGCATTGCCGTTGTCCAGACCCGGCCATGGACGCGCCAGTATCGCTCGGCGCTGGTTGATGTCACTGCGCAACGGGTTGGCGAACACCTGCTATCCAGCGTAAGCAGCGACCACCGCCAGGGCCCCCGCGATTGCCCCGACGAGCTTTCGCATGCCAGCCGCGTCTTACAGGCTACCGAAATGCGCTTTCGCACGATTATCGAAAAGAGCGCCGACGGTATCATCATCATTGACGTGCATGGCGTGGTACGCTTTGTCAACCCGGCCGCCGAACATCTCTTCGGACGCCCGGCCATAGACCTGGTTGGCGAGTCGTTCGGTTTTCCCGTGGTCGCTGGCGAAACCACCGAGCTTGATGTATTGCGGCGCGATGGCAAAGCCGTTGTAGCCGAAATGCGCGTCGTCGAAACGGCCTGGGAAGGGGCCCGCGTCTACCTATCCACCTTCCGCGATATTACCGAACGTAAGCAAAGCGAAAAGCGCCAGATGATACGCTTTGCCGTTACCAGTGCGCTGGCCCAGTTTGACATGCCCGCCGACGCGGTGGTACGTTTGCTACAATCGGTGTGCGAATATGCGCGGTGGGACGTTGGCGAGCTCTGGCTTGTTGATACCGATGCCCACCTGCTCCGCTGGCGCTACGTCTGGAGTAGCCCTTCTATAGATGCGATGGCCCTGGAACGGCTCAGTCGCACGATGGTATTTACCCCCGGCCGCAATGTCTATGGGCGGGTATGGGAGAGCGGGCGTGCAGAGTGGGTGGGCAACATTGTCGCAGACCGCGCCTGTCCGCGCTCCTCCCTGCTTGTAGCCCAGGGCATCCGTTCGGCGCTTGGCATCCCCTTGCTCAAAGGGCGCGACGTCATGGGCGTCATGACCTTCTTTAGCCGCGCTACCTATGAACCCGACGCCGATATGATAGACATGCTGATTGACGTTGGCGGGCAAATTGGGCAATTCATCGCCCGCAAACGCGCCGAAGACGAACTCCGCAGCGCCCACCGTGCCTTGCGCACGCTGAACGAATGTAACCAGGCCCTGATACACGCCCGGAACGAAAACGCCTTTCTGCACAAAATCTGCCGCATCATTGTCGAAATTGGCGGCTATCGGATGGCCTGGGCCGGATTTGCCGAACAAGAAACCAGCGTGCGGTTGGTCGCCCAGGCCGGCTACGAAGGGCTCTCGCTCGATACGGTAGACGTGTTGTGGGGCAACGTCGGGCGCGGGCACGGGCCCGCCTACCGGGCGCTCCGCTCCGGGCAACCATGCGTCGCCAAGAACATCCTCTCCGACTCATCGTACGGCGGTATGCACGCCGAAGCCGAGCGCTGCGGGTTTGGCTCCTCTATCGCCCTGCCCCTCATCGCCGGCGACGAACAACCCTTCGGCGTCCTGACCATCTACGCCGAAGAGCCAGACTCCTTTGGCAAAGAAGAAATGAAACTGCTCACCGAGATGGCCAACGACCTGGCCTATGGTATCATAGCACTGCGAACACGGGCCGAACGCGACCGCGCCGAACGGTCGCTGCGAGTGTATACCGAACGTTTAAAAAATATGCGTGAAATTGACCAGGCCATCTTAACCGCCCAGACCCCCGAAGCCATTGCAACCGCCGCCCTCCAACACATCCGCCGGCTAGTGCCCTACGACTGGGCCGGTATTGTCGGGGTAGACGCCGACTCCAACCAGCCGGTGACGCTGGTAGCCGATGTCAAAGCCGGCGTTGGCGATACCGTCTCGGCAAGCGACCTGGAACAAACCCCGCCGGTCATCGTCTCCGAAGTAGAGTATGGGATAGAACACGGGTCGGCGCGCTATGTGGAAGATGTCCTGGACGTCGTAGAACGTTCCAACGTGGTCGAACAACTCCTGCTCGCGGGGGTGCGCTCCTACATTACGGCCCCCCTGATTGCTGATGGGCAATTGATAGGCGAAATCACCCTGCGGGCCATGAAAGCCTACGCCTTTAGTCGCCAACACCTGGCCATTGCCCGCGAGGTCGCCGACCAGATGGCCGTCGCCATCCACCACGCACGGTTGTTTGAGCAGGTGCAGGCCGGGCGCGAACGGCTCCAAACCCTTTCGCGGCGCTTGATGGAAGTGCAAGAACTGGAGCGCAACCGCATCGCCCGCGAATTGCATGATGAGATTGGGCAATCGTTGACGGCCGTCAAAATAAGTTTGCAAGCGGTACAACGCGCACCGGGCGCAACAGGATTTGTCGCACAGCTTGAGCAAAGTATCAGCATTGTTGACCACGCTGTCCAACAAGTACGCAACCTCTCGCTTGACCTGCGCCCCCCCCTGCTGGATGATCTCGGCCTGGTCGCCGCCCTACGCTGGTACATAGACCGCCAGACGCAATGGGCCGGCTTCACCACCGAGTTTATCTCAGACCCCATCATGATGCGCCTGTCGCCAGAGCTGGAAACCGTCTGCTTCCGCGTGGTACAAGAAGCCTTGACCAATGTAGTACGCCATGCCGAAGCAAGCCATGTCCTGATACGGCTTGAACAATGTGACGGTGAACTGCATCTGCTGATACAAGACAATGGGGTTGGCTTTGATGTGCGGCAAGCGCAACAACGCGCAGTACGGGGGGACAGTCTGGGATTGTTGGGCATGCAAGAGCGCGTATTCTTTGCCGGGGGACAGATGGATATTCTCTCGGCTCCACAAGGTGGTACAGAAATACAGGCATGGTTTCCGCTGCAAGAAACCCTACCAGACCATCTGGCAGGTGAGCACGACTATAAGCGGTGATTGAACGGTTTGAGCAAACGGTTTGAGCAA
Source organism: Chloroflexaceae bacterium (assembly GCA_034437375.1). GTDB lineage: Bacteria > Chloroflexota > Chloroflexia > Chloroflexales > Chloroflexaceae > JAAUSY01. The sequence continues at coordinate 34,448 of DAOTUK010000261.1, forward strand.
TGGTGTAAGGGTTCACACGTACGGGGCCGCTGCCTGGGAGCGCGGGCATCCTGCCCGCCCCGGCGCCGGCGTCCCGCCTGCGCTCCCAGAGCATTTCCCCCCAACGTGAACCCTTATGAAATGGTTAAGGTATGACAATGATTCGGGTATTATTGACGGAGGATCATACGATTGTGCGGGCCGGCATTCGCGCCCTCCTGGAAAATCTCGAAGGGGTTGAGGTTGTAGGGGAAGCGGGCGACGGACGCGAAGCGCTACGCCTGGTTGAGATCCACCAACCAGACATTGTGTTAATGGACATAGCCATGTCCGGGCTCAACGGGTTGGAAGCAACCATGCGCATGAGCAAAGAATTTCCAGATGTGCGGGTGATTATTCTCTCGATGCATGCCAGCGAAGAATACGTGTTGCAAGCCTTGCGGGCCGGCGCGTCGGGCTATCTGCTAAAAGATGCCGGCACCGCCGAGCTTGAACTGGCTATCCGTTCGGTGGGGCGCGACGAAACCTACCTGAGCCCGGCCGTATCCAAACATGTCGTTGCCGACTATGTGCGGCGGGTGGGGGGCGAGCCCAGTTCGCTGGAACGTCTGACGCGCCGCCAGCGCGAAATTTTGCAACTGGTAGCCGAAGGGCAATCTACCCAGGAAATTGCCCAGATGCTCAGTATTAGCGTGAAAACGGTCGAATCGCACCGCGCCCAACTGATGGAACGGCTCGATATTCACGACGTTGCGGGGTTGGTGCGGTACGCTATTCGGGTGGGGCTTGTAACGCCCAATGCGTAGCCCATAACATAATCTAGTACCATGGGGGAGGATTGGTAAGAACTATGTCGCGTCCTTTGTTGTCAATCATTATGCCTTGTTATAACGAAGCGCAAACGTTGCCCGCTATTCTCGAAGCGGTGCGGGCTGTGGATATGTCAAAAGAAATTATTGCGGTAGATGATTGTTCGTCAGACGCAACGCTGGCCGTGCTAGAGGCAGAGGCAGCGCACGACCCCTGGTTGCGGGTAGTACGCCACCCCGTCAACCGGGGTAAGGGGGCCGCCGTGCGCAGCGGGCTTGTCCACGCGGTTGGCGAAATTGTGGTGGTACAAGACGCCGACCTGGAGTACGACCCGAACGATTACCATGAACTGGTAGCGCCAATTGTTAGCGGGCGGGTAGATGTTGTCTATGGGAGCCGCTTTATGGGGCGGCATACCGGTATGTACTTCTGGAATGCGCTTGGCAATAAGGGATTGACGTTTTTAACCAACTTCCTGTTTAATAGCTGGATTTCCGATATGGAAACGTGCTATAAAGCAATGCGCACCGACATTATGCGAAGCTTGAACCTTGAGTCGAATGATTTTCGAATTGAGCCAGAGATTACGGCCAAAATCTTGCGGCGGGGGTATCGTATTTACGAAGTACCGGTCAGCTATCTGGGGCGCACGTATGAAGAGGGCAAAAAGATGAAACCGAGCCAGGGGTTTTATGCTATTGCTGCGCTCCTGTGGTATCGGTTCTCATCGTAATGGGCGCGGATTCTTCGGCTGGTATGCATATTGCCATGCTGTGTGTCCATAGCAGTCCGCTGGCCCGTCTGGGGGGCAAGGAAGCCGGCGGCATGAATGTGTACGTGCGCAATCTGGCGTGGGCGCTTGGGCAGCAGGGGTGCGTGGTAGATATTTTTACGCGGGCCCAGGATGGTCTGGGAGCGCGGGTGGTAGACCTGGTGGCGGGTGTGCGGGTTGTCTATGTGGCGGCCGGGCCGCTGGCCCCCTGCGATAAGTATGCGCTGTTGGACTATATCGGCACCTTTGTGCAAGGGGTGTGTGATTTTGCGGCCCGGGCGGGTATGCGCTACAACCTTATCCATAGCCACTACTGGGTATCGGGGGTAGCGGCGTTGCGCTTGCGCGAAGCGTGGGATACTCCCATCGTTCAGATGTTCCATACGCTTGGGGTTATGAAAAATCAGGTTGCGCGGGGCGACGAGCACGAACGGGATGAGCGGGTAGCGATTGAGCGGGGGTTGTTGTGTGAAGTAGACGCCGTGGTCGCGGCAACCCCACGCGATAAAGCCCAGATGGTACAGCACTATGATGCAGACGAAGCGCGTATTATGGTGCTGCCATGTGGGGTAGACCTGGGGCGGTTTCGTCCCCAGGAGCGCGGCGCGGCACGCGGACGGGCCGCGCTGCCCCAGGACAAGCGCATCCTCCTGGGAGTGGGGCGCATGGAGCCGCTGAAGGGTCTAGACGTGCTTATTCAGGCCGCCCATATGCTGGTCGCGCAGCAACCGGCGGGGGGCGAACCTATCCAGGTGCTGCTGGTTGGCGGCGAGTCTGAAGGGAATGTTGGCGCGTGGAATAGCGAGCAGCGGCGATTGGGGGCGTTGCGGTCGGCGTTGGGTATGGAGCAAGCAGTACGTTTCTGTGGCGCTCAATCGCATGAATACCTGCCCGACTATTACGCCGCGGCGGATGTCGTGGTTGTACCCTCGCTGTATGAATCGTTTGGTCTGGTAGCCCTGGAAGCGATGGCATGTGGGGCGGCCGTGGTCGCGTCCGATGTGGGCGGCTTGTCGTTGACGGTGGAGCACGGACGCAGTGGGGTACTGGTGCCGCCACGCCAGCCGGGGGCCCTGGCGCGGGCTATCGGGCCCATATTGACCAATGCAGCATGGCAGGCGGCGCTTGGGCGCGGGGCCCGCGAACAGGCGCTCGCCTATGGATGGGACAACGTAGCGCGGCGTATTCGTACCCTGTATACGCGGGTTGTACGGAACGCAGGTGGCGAAAGCGTGGGACTCTGTGGGTGTGGGTTGCAAGAACGCGGCGTGGGACTCTGTGGGTGTGGGTTGCAAGAACATGGGGGAATGTGATGGCTGGTGAACAGGAGGGACGGCGGGCGCTGGCGATAGGCGCCCATCCCGACGATTGCGAGGTCGGGTGTGGGGGGACGGTGGCCCGATTGGTGCGCGAAGGGTGGGAAGTCACCTTTCTCATTTGCACCAATGGCAATAAGGGTAGCCACGACGAGAGTATCAGCCCCTACCGCCTGTCTGAGGTGCGCGAGGTCGAAGCGCGGGCCGCGGCGCGGATGCTTGGGGTACAACAGGTTGTCTTCTTGCGCTATAACGATGGGGAGCTAGAGGCCACTACCGCATTCAAAGCGGAGATGGCCCTGTACATTCGGCACTTCCGGCCCCACTGGATCTTTACCCACGACCCGTGGCGACCCTATATGCTCCACCCGGATCATCGGGCCGTCGGCTTTGCGGTCGTAGATGGCGTCGTCCAGGCCCGCGATCATCTCTACCAGCCGGGGTTGGCCGCCATCGGGCTACCCCACTGGCGGCCCGAACAACTCATGTTATGGAAACCAGAACGGATTGACGCCGTAGAATCTATTGCAGAAACCGTAGACCTGAAGATTGCCGCCTTGAACGAGCATCGGAGCCAGGTACAAGAAACTGGCTATTGGGATGTGCGGGTACGACGGTGGGCCAGGGAGGAAGGCCAGCACGGCGGCCTTGCGGTTGGCGAAGGGTTTAAGAAAATCGGATTATGAGCCGGCGTTTTTCCTTTCATGCAAGGATAGCCGCTTTTGGCATATCTGGGCGGGGCTATACCAGAGCATAGCGGTAGTAAAAGGCTTTAGAAAGCCATAGGCGTGGTGCGAACATTGCACACCAGAAGCAAGCGCAGATTTGACAATACAGGGTAGGTGTAATATACTGCTACGAAACATTGAAATTTTTTATTCTTCATGCAAGAAACCGACACGCTTTCGGTTGGGGAGCATGAGGGTATTTTTGATTGATGGGTACGTAGCGCGTGCTGTTGGTTGGAGGTTTTTGGGGGTGCTCGCGTGATGCTGCCAGTGCGGCAGGCAGTGAGTGCCTGGAAAGGATGAGGGAATGGCTGAAGTCTGGGAAGTTGATATAGTACCACAGAGCCGTAGTACCCGCGTGAAGGGGGGGCGAACGCTCCAGGAGGTAGAAGACGACTTTCGAAGGCGGGGAAACACGCTCTTCTCGCTGGTGTACCGTGGTAATGATCCTTTTGATTTCTGGGTCGGGCCATTTTACTTCGGGTTTTTTGGCTTCATATCGCTGCTTGGCGTTATCATTGGGGCCCTGTTTTACATACAGGGTGTTATCATCAACGGCCCCTATACACTCTTCCCCAATTTTATTGCCGGTAAACTCGCTCCGCCTCCACCAGAAATGGGTTTGCGGTTTCCCCACCCCGGCGAACCGGGCTTTGAGTGGTTTATGGTCATGGTCTTCGCATCAATCGCCTTCTTCGGCTGGATGATGCGCGAAGTTGACATCTCGCGCAAGCTCGGTATGGGCTACCATGTGCCCATCTCCTATGGCGTGCTCTTCTCCGCGTGGTTGACGTTGCAGGTTATCCGCCCCGTGTTGATGGGCCGCTGGAGTGAAGGCTTCCACCTGGGCGTGTTGCCCCACCTGGACTGGATTGTCAACTTTGGCTATCGCTACGTAAACTTCTACTACAATCCCTTCCACTGTCTTGGCATTACGGGGTTATTTACCTCAACCCTGATATTAGGGATGCACGGGTCAGCCATTCTCAGCGCGGCCCAGGTGCGCGATGGAGATGCCCTCGACAATCTACACCACTTCTGGTATGACATTGTGGGCTATTCCATTGGGGAGCTTGGTATTCATAAACTGGCTACCATTTCGGCCGCCGGAGCTATTCTGGTGTCGAATTTGTGTATTCTCTTCTCAGGATGGCCAGTAACGGATTGGGTATCGTTCTGGAATTTCTGGTTGAGATTCCCCTGGTGGGCTGGAGTCTAAAGGAGTACAGCGTATGGAGACCACAAGAAAAGTCAATCATGGTTCCTATCTCGATTATCACCCTGATAACCATGTTGGTGGGTGGAGCGGACGACTAGACAAGCACATTGAATTTCTGAACGTTCCTATTCTAGGGAAACTGTTCGGGTTCTTTGGGCAAACACAGCTCGGGCCCATCTATGTGGGGGTATGGGGTATGCTCGCCGCAGCGTGCGGGTTGTTCTTTACCATCATCTGGACAATGGGCATGATGGCCACCGTCGGGTATAACCCGGTGGCGTTTGCCAAAAACTTTGCCGTGCTCCAGATAGATCCGCCCAACGCAGTGCAGGGTATCTGGGGATTTCCCCCATTGGAACAGGGCGGCTGGTGGCTGGCAGCGACCTTCTTCCTCACCGCCTCGATCATCTTCTGGTGGATACGGTTGTACAACCGCGCAATGGCCAACGGCGTCAAGCCCTACCTGGCCTACGGCTTTACCGGCGCGATTAACCTCTATCTGGCCATTTACATTATTCGCCCCCTGTGGATGGGCAACTGGTCTGAGGCTCCCTCGCACGGCATCAAAGCGCTACTGGACTGGGGCAATAACGTCAGCGTACTGTATGGCAACTTCTATTACAACCCCTTCCATATGATTTGTATTTTCTTCCTGCTTGGCTCAACCCTCCTGCTCTCCATGCACGGCGCGACCATCTGGGCCACCGCGAAATATGGTTCGCACGAGGAGATTGAAGAAGTACACGCGCCAGGCACCGGCACCGAACGAGCGCAACTCTTCTGGCGATGGGTGATGGGCTTCAACGCCAACGCCTATAGCATCCACCTGTGGGCCTTCTGGTTTGCGTGGCTGATGGGCACAACCGGCGCTATCGGCATCTTGCTCACCGGCACCATCATTCCCGACTGGTTCCAGTGGGCGAAGGACGCGGGTATTAACTATCCCGAAGCGCCACCACCCCAGGTCTACGTCCCCGACCCCATCACGAACCTGTAGCAGTACGGTCTGAAGCATTGAAAGCCTGTTGCCAGAGAGCAGCAGGCTTTTTTGTGCCCGAATAGTTATGCTACTACTATATTTGCAAATTCTGCGTCCCCATGCTACAATCCAATCGCGGGTAAGTCTATTTTGCCTTCTTTTTTGTCCTTCGGTTGCTTTCTGATGCCTTATTTTACGTTTTCTGGTCTGGTATGTTTTCACAGTGGAAGGGGTGTGATGGGAGAAGCCAGAATCGGGCCAAATGCGATTATTCAGACCGTAGAGGCGCTGAAGGAGTTGTATGGTGTACCCTATGCGCTAGAGGTACTGCAACGCGGGGAACAGGCCCACTGGGTAGATAATCTTCCCACAACGATGGTTGAAGAGCGGGTGTTCCTGTCACTCGCACAAGCGCTCGTTGGGCAGATTGGTTCAGACGAGGCGCGGCGGGTGATCTGGCGGTGTGGCGAACGAACGGCCCAGTATTTGCTGGACAACCGTATACCAGGCCCATTTCAGCAATTGGTCAAAGTGTTACCGCGCCAGGTAGGGTTTACGCTCTTGCTGCTGGCCATTAGCAAGAGCGCGTGGACATTTGCCGGCAGTGGTACGTTTCATTTTTCTGGGGGGGAGCGCCCCTTGCTCTTGATTGCCAATCCAGACCAAACACATGTCGTGCTGCCAGAGGTGTGCGGGTTTTACGGCGGGACGTTTGAAGGCATTTTGCGGGCCTTGATGGGTGAACAAACACGGGTGGTGCCCGCCTCGTGCGGGGAGCGGTGGGATTGCCGCTGTGCCTATGCGGTGGTGTTTGCGGGGTGAATGGGGATTATGGATGGTTACGGTGTGGTGTGGCGCAACAATCGGGTTGTGGTCGGGTTTTAATTGTTTGAGGAGTATGAAACTATGCGTATCTTGATGATTCAACCGAATTACCACGCTGGTGGTGCTGAGATTGCCGGTAACTGGCCGCCAAGTTGGGCCCCCTATATCGGGGGCGCGTTGAAGCGGGCCGGCCATGAGAATGTGCGTTTCCTGGATGCGATGGCCGACGATATTCCGGACGATGTGTTGGGGACGATTATTCAGAAAGCGCAACCGGATGTGGTCATGGTCACAGCGATTACACCGATGATTTTCAAGGCGCAGGATACGCTGAAGATAGCGCGGGAGCAGCGCCCACAAGCCAAATTGATTCTGGGTGGCATCCACCCGACTTTTATGTACGGGCAGATTTTCCACGAGGCCCCCTGGATTGATTACATTGTCCGGGGCGAAGGCGAAGAAATTATCGTCAATTTGCTACGCTCCATTGAGGCCGGCTCCGATCTGAAAGACCGGCGCGATATTAAAGGCATCGCCTTTCTCGAAGATGAGCAGGTCATAGCGACGCCGGCCCATCCACCAATCCGCGACCTGGACGAGGCCCTGCATCCCGATTGGCATATTCTGGAATGGGACAAATATATTTACATTCCCCTCAACTGCCGCGTGGCAGTACCCAACTTTGCGCGGGGGTGTCCCTTTACCTGCCGCTTCTGCTCACAATGGAAGTTCTGGCGGGCCTACCGCTCGCGCGATCCCAAGAAGTTTGTAGACGAACTCGAATTGCTGGCCAAAGAATTTAACGTCGGGTTCTTTATTCTGGCCGATGAAGAGCCGACCATTAACCGCAAGAAGTTTGTCGCGCTGTGCCAGGAGTTGATTAACCGCCGCATGGAGATACCGTGGGGCATCAATACCCGCGTGACCGATATTTTGCGCGACAAAGACCTGCTCTACTACTACCGCAAGGCCGGACTGATGCACGTATCGCTCGGCACCGAGGCGGCCAGTCAACTGAATTTGAATGTATTCCGCAAGGAAACCACGATTGAGCAGAATAAGTATGCCATCCAGTTATTGAAAGACAATGGGATGGTCGCGGAAGCGCAATTCATTATGGGGTTGGAAGCAGAAACGCCAGAGTCCATTGAAGAAACCTTCAAATTGGCGCTAGACTGGAACCCCGACATGGCCAACTGGAACATGTACACGCCCTGGCCCTTTGCCGAATTGTTCGAGGAATTGGGCGACAAGGTAGAGGTACGCGACTATTCCAAATACAACTTCGTCACCCCGATTATGAAGCCGGATGCGATGGAGCGCGAGGACGTGCTGAAGGGGGTGCTGAAGAGCTATGCCCGCTTCTATATGCGCAAGTCATTCCTGGACTACCCCTTCATTAAAGACCCGCAGAAGCGGCGTTATATGATGGGGTGCTTGAAAGCGTTTGCCCAGACCACCCTGTCCAAACGCTTCTATGACCTGGGCCGGGTGAAGCGCAAGGGCTTCCAGATTGACGTTGATTTGCAGTTTGACCAATCGCGCATCTTGTCGCGTGATGAGATTGCCAAACTGAAGGCCAGTCGCCCGGACCTGTCCGCCGATATGATGCAGGGCGGCAATCTGGAGGACGTGTCAGTGTGTGGTGCGCCGCGCGACCTGGAATATCACGAGCCGGAGGACATCTCGGTGTGCGGAGCGCCGCGCGACCTGGAATATCACGAGCCGGAAGAGTCGGCTGGTATGACGATGAAGATTTAGGGGATATGAGGGGCTATGGCTTCTGTGGATATTGTGCGTGAGGATGGGGGCTACCACAGTTTTTGTGGGTTGTCGTGTGTCGGGTGGCTCTACCAGAAGATTAAAGATAGTTTCTTTCTGGTACTTGGCACCCACACATGCGCCCACTTCCTCCAAAATATGCTTGGCGTGATGGTCTTTGCGCGGCCCCGCTTCGGGGTGGCGCTCATCGAAGAGGCCGACCTGTCGCGGCAACAGCCGGAGTTGCAGGCGCTCGTGGATGAAATCCGCTCCGATCATCAACCGTCGGTCATCTTCTTACTTTCGTCGTGTACGCCAGAGGTCATGAAGGTTGACTTCGAGGGGTTGGCTGATACACTCAGCACACCGGATTTACCGGTGCTGTTTGTGCCGGCCAGCGGGTTTGAATATACCTTTAGTCAGGCTGAAGATTCGGTGTTGCAGGCGATGATACCCTTCTGCCCGAAGGCCGCCGACGATGATCACCGCGTCGTCTTTCTTGGCTCGGTCAACGAGGTGGTAGCGGACGACTTCACGGTTGAGGCAACGCAACTGGGCATCCCCGTCGCGGGGTTCTTGCCCGCAGATCGCTTTACCGAATTGCCGCCTATCGGACCGTCCACCGTGCTGGCGCCCCTACAACCCTACCTGGCAAAGGTGGCGGCGCGTCTGGCCCGCGAGCGGGGGGCGAAGGTCTTGTCGTCGCTGTTCCCCTTCGGGCCCGACGGGGTACGCGCCTTCTGGGAAGATCTGGCGGCGGAGTTTGGCAAGCAGGTAGACCTGCGCGAACACGAGGAATTAGCGTGGAGCCGCATCGCCTCGCACACCCGCTTGCTGCGCGGCAAAAAGGTATTTTTCACGGGCGACAATTTGATGGAGTTGCCGCTGGCCCGCTTCCTGCGTGCGTGTGGTGCCGAAGTAGTGGAATGTGGCACGCCCTATATCAACAAGCGCTTTCATGCGCGG
>DAOTUK010000262.1:0-13430 GCA_034437375.1 Chloroflexaceae bacterium
CCCCCGCACATCGGCCCCCCGCAGCGTGGACTCGCTCAGGTCGGCCCCGCGCATATCGGCCCCCCGCAAGTCGGCCAGCGTCATATCGGCCCCGCGCACATTGACCGCCCGCATATCGGCCCCGTACAAACTGGTTGAAAACAGGGTGGCCCGCCACAGATAGGCCGCCCGCATATCGGCCCCCTGCATATGCGCCTGGGTAAGCACAGCCTGTCCCAGATTGGCCCCGCGCAAGGTGGCCCCGCTCAGTCGCGCCTTTGTCATATCGGCCGCGTACAAATAGGCCGCCCGCACATTGGCTCCGTCGAGATTGGCCGCGTATGCCACGGCCTCATGCATATTCACGCCCGCCAGATTGGCCCCCCATAACGCTGTGAAGCTCAGATTGACCCGGCGCAAATTGGCCCCTCGCAGGTCTATCATAGACAGATCTAGCTCGCGCAGGTCGCGCCCCTCAAGCTGCAAGGCGGTCGTCTTTTTTACCTTGATGCGTCCCTCAATCTGCCGCCGCGACATGCGGTTATTCCCAAACGGATACCAGAATGCCTGGGGGAGCGTGTCGGGCCTGGGCCCGTTAAGCGGTTTTTTTCCATCTGCGGTCACAGTTTCCCCTTACTTACCCTTCCCTTTTATTATACACTCCCCCGACAACCAGCATCAACCCGCACACGGGTGTGGCTGATATTTTTTCGTTCCTGGGAGCGCAGGCGTCTTGCCTGCTCCGGGGCAAGCAGGATGCCCGCGCTCCCAGGGGGGAGCTCCCCAGGGGTGAACAGTGAGCATTCCCTGGTTAAAAAAAGGGCGATGGCAAAATTTTACGGCAACCAGAACACCTGGGGAGATTGAGGGGTTGGGGCCCACAAAACCACTATTTCTGGGGGAAGTGGTACGCCTTCGCCGCGGCACTCCCCCCACTCGCGCCGCAGGCGCAACCCAACGGCTGCACATGCAGAAAAGCCTGATTCTATCGTCGCCAGGGCGTCGTTGCAATCGCCCTGGGGGCGCCCCCGTCCGCGCCTGCGCCTGCGTTAGCCCACTTTGGGCAACCCCGCCAACGACTTCGCCAGATCCTCCTGCGAATGCTCCATATCCTGCAACCGATTCTCCATATAGTCCAGGTACGCGCCCATATCGAAATGGCCATGCCCGGACAGGTTAAAGAGAATCGTGCGGCTTACGCCCTCCTCCTTACAGCGCAACGCCTCATCAATCACCGCCTTGACCGCGTGGTCTGATTCTGGCGCGGGAATAATACCTTCCGTACGGGCAAAGCGTAGCCCCGACTCCAGACAGGCCAGTTGATGCGCTGAACGCGGCTCTACCAACCCAAGCTGGATACAATGGCTCACCAGCGGCGACATACCGTGGTAGCGCAAGCCGCCCGCGTGGATAGGTTGGGGAACAAACGTACTCCCAAGCGTATGCATCATCAAGAGCGGCGTCAGATGGGCCGTATCGCCAAAGTCATAGGCATACTGGCCGCGCGTCATGGTGGGGCACGCGGCCGGTTCCACCGCTATTACCTTCACCTCGCGCCCATTGCGGAGCTTTTCGCCAATGAAGGGGAAGGCCAGTCCGGCAAAGTTGCTACCGCCACCCGCACACCCGATCACAATATCGGGGTAATCGCCGGCCATCTCAAGCTGTTTGAGCGACTCTTGCCCAATAATCGTCTGGTGCAACATCACATGGTTGAGCACACTCCCAAGCGAATAGTTGGTATCCTCGTTCTGCGCGGCAATCTCGACCGCCTCGCTAATAGCAATCCCCAGACTACCGGGGCTATCGGGGTTTTGCTCTAGAATAGCGCGTCCCGACTGCGTATCGGTACTGGGGCTTGGTACCACTTTGGCCCCATACGCCTCTATCATAATGCGGCGGTAGGGCTTGTGGTTATAGCTCACCTTCACCATGTATACCAGCACCTCGATACCAAAGAGGGCCCCGGCAAAGGCCAGCGCCGACCCCCACTGCCCCGCGCCCGTCTCGGTGGTCAGGCGCATAATACCCGCTTGCTTGTTGTAGTAGGCCTGGGCCACGGCCGTATTGGGCTTGTGGCTACCGGGCGGGCTTACCCCCTCCCACTTGTAGTAAATTTTGGCCGGGGTATCAAGCTCTTGCTCAAGCCGCCGCGCACGGTAGAGCGGCGAGGGCCGCCACTGGCGGTAGACCTGCTGCAACGCTTCGGGAATGTCAATATACCGTTCCTGGCTTACCTCTTGCTGGATCAGGGCCATGGGGAAGAGCGGCGCGAGATCGTCGGGCCCCACCGGCTGGCCCGTGCCGGGGTGCAGCACAGGCGGGGCCGGTTCGGGAAAATCGGCTTGAATGTTGTACCAGGATGTCGGCATCTGCTCTTCGGAAAGTTCGTACTTAATCTTGTCCATTCTCTCCTCACTTTGTCATTAAAAACCCAGACATACCATATTGTAGCACTTCATACCAACGCCAACGCAGGGCGGCGCATAGTCCCTATCGCAAGCGTCCGCGCGTTTGCGTCTGCAATACCTCTATAAGCGCATCGAGCATCCGGGCGCGATACTCAATAGCCGTCTGCACATTGCGCTCGTGAATATCAAACAACGCAATATCTACTTCTAGCTCGCTGGTCGTTTCGTCCTTGCGTACCGGAATAACCGTATCCGCGTCGCCATCCAGCTTAATCTCGGTATACGCCGCCGGTTTCGGCTGTGCGCTGGCGCCCGTCTCGGCGCTAATCTCGACATACCGGGTACGCACCTTGAGCGTCGCGGCATCCTCCACATACTTGACAATCTGCTCGGCCGCCTTCTTGACAGAATTTTCCAACTCGCTCGCCATTATTATCCTCCTCCTTGCTATCGTCCTATCTTCTACCTAAATTATCCAACCTATACGACATCGCCACCCGTGGCATCGCCGCCCGTCTCAAGCACCCCCACCAACCCCGCCACGGCCGTTGCCAGTGCCGCGATAACCTCGGTGCGGTGGGCTTGCGCCTGTACCACCATATCCATATGCATCTGCTGCAACCGTTCGTCTATGCCGCTCACCGTTTCCGGCACGCACACCTGTACCCGACCGCCACCGGTACGCACGGTGGAAACGGCCCGCAGCCGGGCGCCCTCAAAATCGCTTGACACATAGTCGCTGGTATACGTTTCTACGATTATCTCCTCTTCCGCCAGCAGGTCGCGTAACTGGTTGGCCAGGTCGCGCACTGTGCCCGCCAGGTCGGCTCGTACCTGCGCTACCTGCTGCATCAGGGCCCCATCCGCGGACGTCGTAGGGGCGCGTGGTCTGGCCGGGGCCGGTGTAGCCGCGGCCACTGCTTGCGCTGTTTGCGCGGGCGTGCCCCCGCTCTCGCCCGCGTCAGGTTCCGCCGGCGGGGTCAACACCGCAATACCAAAGCTATCCCCCGTATCGGCGGCCACATCGGGTGGGGGCGCATCCGGTTCGGCGGGGGGCGGCGCGTTGGTGGTAGATGACCAGTCCGTCGGCTCAGACAGCGGCTCACGCGCCGAGGGCGGCAAGTCGAGCGCCGGTATCGTGGGCGGCTCGTACGGGTCGGGCGACGCTTCCCCATCCATACGCACCGGCAAACGTACGGCCGGGTCACCCAGAATGGCGTAGTTGCGGGCATCGTTGTTCGCTGTCCAGAGCATCGCCATCTCGGTGGGATCTTTCTGCCCCGCCGTAACCTCGTAAAAGGAGCGGGTGGTAAGCTCGGTGGAAAGTTCGGCGTAGCGTTCGTTGAAAAATTCTACCGCCGAACCAACCGGGTGCCCCTCCAGCAAACGCTTGATCGTGCTGCGGAACACTTCGGTCTGCGCCTCCAGGCGGCGATCACTCCAGTTGAACGAGTGGGCCCAGGCGCGGTCTACGTGCCCGATAACGGCCAGGGCCCCGCCCTTCGGGTGGGAGAGCATCTTCCTGGGCAGCGGGGCCACAAAGGGGTAGGGCGCGATGTCGCGGATAAGGCGTTCGGCTGTCGTCGTGCGCCGCATAAACTCATCCAGGCGCGGCGTCCCCGCGCCATAGCAGGCAAAGAAGAAGGCCACCAGACCAAGCAGCCGGTCTTGTTCGCGCACATCGCCGCCCGAAAAGTAGAAGCTATCGGGGAAGGGATGGCTCCACTCTCGCGGCCCGGGCCAATCCTGGCATATCAACCCGCCCTGCTCACGGATCTGGCGTTCGGGGTCGTTGGGGAAGGCGATTCCATGGCTGGCGGTAAAGAGCAGCGCGGGGGTTTCATCGCCGCCCAGGAGCCGGTGCAACTGCGCTTTGTCGGCCTCGTGCGCCAACCGCGCTTGCCATTCCCAGCTGCTATATTCCGCGCTCAGTGTGCCATATAGCGGCCGTACCAGATAGTTGGTGCTTAAGAAGGTAGCGGGGTCGTCGTGGTTGTTGACGCCAAAAAAGGCTACCTTGCGCGGACGGAACGCCCGGCCCTGCTCTGCATCAACTACGCTCTGGGCATAGATAGCATACTGCTCTATGGTGTCGAAGTGGATACGCCCCACTGCAAACTGCACGTCAAGCTGGTATTGGAAGCGATAGGGGATAGCCCGCGGGTCGCCCACTAGCAGCAGATAGTAGGGCACGCCGCTGGCGGGGTTGACGGGACCCGTCCCGCCCCCGTGCTGCTCAAGAAACGCGAGCTTGCTCTCTCCGTGGTAGACAAACTCCTGGTAATACTCGCCTGCCTGCGCGCGGCGCAGGTTGCATAACGGCTTGAGCGCATCCTTGACCCCTTCGCCAATGTTTTCGGCAAAGATTATGCCCCACCCGGCCTCATCCAATTTCTTGGGGTCTATCCCCTCGGCCACCCCAAGCACGCCAGCATCCGGATTTTTGCGCGGCGATGTTTCCCACTTCGTCTTCAAATCGTCAAAGTGGGTCGTATCGTCTGCATCTATCTTGCTCCCCAGAACAATGCGGCTAACCTGCTGCTCATCCCTGGGGATGCTGGCCGGCGCTTCGGCATCGTCCAGAATGATATGGCGAATATCCGTAGGGGTCAGGGGCCGCGTGAGGTACTGGCCATTGCCACCGTCAATGCCATTGATAAAAAACCGTTTCTGGCCGGCTTCGTTACGCATGATGCCACCTCAATTTCTGCTGCTGCCGTAGATTATACCAGGAATCTGGATAAAAGCCTGTCATTTTCGTGTATCATGGGGAGCGGGGAACCAACGAGATGACAGAACGAGGATATGGTATGCTACAGGTACGCTTGCTCGAAGGAATACGAATATTGATCGTTGAAGATACCGGCGACACAGCGATGGGTTTGAGCCTGGGGTTCCGGCGCGCTGGTGCGCTGGCTATCGAAACGCGCAGTAGCGTGGCCCAGGCGCAAAAACGGTTGGCCCAGGAGCCAGCACCAGATGTGGTGCTGCTTGATAACCAGCTTGAAGGCGACGAAACCGGGATCGAACTGGCCCTCTGGATGCGCGAACAACCGACCCTGAACAATACCCTGCGCATTTCGTACAGCGCCGCCGAAAAGGAAATGCTCCTGGCGCAGTGTCCAGATCATCAGGTCTTCCACGTTATGCTGACCAAGCCATTGTCGCTGGTTGAAATGATCGAGCAAATAGCAGAACTGGTGTGGCAACACCAGCGTATGACCAGGAACTAGCCCCTGGTAGCATAGGCCCTGGTAGCCAGGAGGTTCCATCTCCTGGTACAGCCTGGTATCCCCATCATGACGGTTCGTGTATTGAATACACATTGCGTGTATGATTCAGGGGAAGCCCCCCTGGACAAAGGAGGAAACATGTTCAAACGACTATTGTTCGTAATGTTCGTAGTGCTGTTTGCGTTAGCCGCCTGTGGCGGTGCGCCCCCGGCAGCGCCGGAAGAGCCAACCGAGGCCCCGGCGGCTCCGGCCGAAGATGCTCCCGAAGAGGATACCGACGAAGACACCATGGACGAAGACACCATGGACGAAGACACCATGGACGATACCGGCACGATGACCGATACCGGCACGATGACCGACACCGGCACGATGACCGACACCGGCACGACCGCCGCGCCGGCCGCTGGCGGGGTAGTTTACAATATTGTGCCAGAGGAATCGAGCGTATCGTATGCGGTAGAAGAGGTATTCATCAATCAGGACAACAAACTGGCCACGGCCGTGGGTACTACCCAGGCGGTGGAAGGCACAGTGATGGTCAATATGGAAAATCCGCAGGAAAGCAGCGTGGGCGAAATCACGGTTGACATTAGCACCTTCACCTCCGACAGTCCCCGCCGCGACGACGCTATCCGCGATAAATGGCTTGAGTCGGCGACCTACCCTATCGCTACCTTCCAGGCGACCGGCGTAGAGGGTATGCCCGAAAGCTATACCGGAGGTGAGGAAGTGACCTTTCAGATAAACGGCGATCTCACCGTGCGTGATACAACCAGCCCGACCACCTTTGAAACGACGGCCACGCTCACAGGGGAGCAATTGACTGGTACGGCCACCGCCACCGTGCTGATGACCGATTTTGGCTTTGAGCCGCCGGACATTGTCGGCATTCTGAAAGCGGAGAATGAGGTACTGGTGACCTTTGACTTTGTGGCCCGCCCGGCCCCCTGATCGCTTACCCCGCATCCAGGAAGGCCTGCAACCAGAGTTCGAGCGTCAACACAAGCCACACCTTGTTAGCGTGGCGCGGCCAGGTGGTGTGGGTATGATATAACCAGGTTTCGAGCGTATCGCGGCGAAAGATGCCGCGAGCCTGCCCGCGCGGCCCAAGCAGTACGTCTGCGGCCAGCCGGCCGAGCGGGCCCGGCCACCAGCGAGCCATCGGTGTGCGCCCCCACGGCCCACGGAGCCAGTAGCCGATGGGGGTTTGCATACCGCTCTTGGGGCGGTAGGTTACCATCGTAGGCAGCAAATCGGCCACCGCCTGTTTCAATATCCACTTCTCGGTAGTGCCGGCCAGTTTCATCTGGGGCGGTATCGCAAAGGCATACTCCACAATGGCGCGGTCAAAGAGCGGCGAGCGTCCCTCAAGCCCGGCCGCCGCGGTCAGCGCCTCTACTTTGGCGAGAATGTGGTGCGCCCCCTTGGTACGCACATTGATCAGCATCAACCGATTGAGGTAGGAGCGGATGGCCGGCGTCTCAAAGTAGGGTTGCACAAAGCGCGCCGGATGGGGCGCGTCGCGCAGGGCCGCCTGGACATCGGGCGCGAGCAGTATGGGCAAGTCGCCATAGCACCCCCGATAGGAGCGCAGGTAGGCATCAGCACGGGCGGCAGGGTTGGGGTCGCTACGGTGCAACTCAAACAACATCATCGGGATATTCTTGGGCCCCCCAAAGCACGGGTCGCCCCCCTCTCCATTGAGAATAACGCGGTGTCCCTCCGCCGCCGCCGTACGGGCCATCAGCATATTGGGCGTAGTCAACGGCTCCCCGACCGGGCTATCCAGCAGCGCAATTGTTTCGGGCAGACGCGCAACAACCTCTTCGCCGCTGAAGTGGAGTACCCGATGGTGGGTACCACAGTGACGCGCCACCCATTCCGCGTAGGCCAGTTCGTTGGGCAACGCCGTGCCAAAGTGGATAGCATAGGTTGTCACGCGGGCATCGTGCAGACGGGCGGCCAGCGCCGTGACCAGGCTACTGTCCAGGCCACCAGAGAGAAAGACCGCCACGTCCTGGCCGTGCGGTAGATGCGACTGTACCACTTGTTCCAGCAGTAAACGCAGATGGGCCGCGTAGGTGGATGGGGCGGCGGGCGGGTCGTCCAGGCGCTCCTGCACCTGCCAGAATGCCCCCGTCGCATAGTCCCCTTGCGGCTCAATACGCAGATAGTGGCCGGGGGCCAGTTCGTACACATCGTCCAGCAGCGTCTCATCGCCCGGCAGATAGGCAAAGGTGAGGTAGGAACGCACCGCCGCCAGGTTGAGCCGCACCGACAAGGCCGGCCAGCGGCGCAGGGCCCGCAACGAGGGCGAGACAGCCCACGCGCGCCCGGCGCGTGCGTAGAACAGCTTGCGCCCCCCCACCGCATCGCGTACCAGCAAAAGCGTGCGCCCATCCCAGATAGCCAGCGCAAACATACCGCGCACCCGCGCAAGCCCCCCCACACCAGCATGCGCATACCAGCGCAGCAGCACCTCCCCGTCGCTGCACGGCGCACGCGGCGCCAGCGGCGTCTCGCGCAGTTCGGCAAGCACCTCGGCACGGTTATACAGCGTTACCTGTCCCATTGCTACCAGCCGGTCGCTGGCCCTCCCGCCCCCATGCCCCGGCAGAGCGATGGTATAGGGGCCGGCCGCCTGCGCTGGTTGGGCGTCGGGCAACGTCCCCAGAGCGCAAGGCGGCGCGTGGTAGACCGGGGCGGCCCCCATAGCTACCAGGGCGCTGTCGGAATGGTCGGGCGCAAGCACTGCACAAAATCGCGTCACTGAGTCTTCCTTTACCCGCTTTACCCGAAATCGCTATCGCCGCCCCATCCCCCGTCGTCCCCGCCGCCGTCGTCGCCCCAGTCGTCGCCCCCGTCGCCCCCGCCACTGGTTCCCATATCACTAGATTGCTGCTGCTGTTGGCGCAGCATCTCCTCCTCTTCGGCGCTCATCTCCCCCGGCGGCCACAGAATGGAGCCAAGCAGCACGCCGGCCCCCATCCCCGCCAGAATGCCCCCCACGCGCCCGCCAAACGACGACTGGTTGACCGTCACGAGACGGATACCCTGTGGGCCGCTCCAGGCCGTACGACCATAGCCCTGTTCGCTGCCATAGAGCACCCGCCCATTCTTGATCGTGCGCTTGATCGTTTTATTATTCAGCACTTCGTCAACCCCAGACAGTCCTTTGTTATCCTCCCATTCGACCCGTCCATCGGGCAACTTGCGCCGCCACTCAAAGCGCCCATCGCTATAGGTACGGCGTACGCTCTGGTCGGCTTGCAACTCATCCTTGTAGGTAATAGTCGTCGGTTCCATCGGGATTTCCCCTTTCCTTCAGGTAGTGGGCCAGGTCATAAAACCGCTATGACGTTTGTGAACCAGATTCAAGAGATTACCTGGTCGCAGGATATTGCCACTGATAATGCGCCGCAACTTGAGCAAAAAATCGGGTGGGGAGATGGCCGCAACTTCGGCCCACAACCCCTGCTGTACCCAGGCCCGTTCGTGGGGGGACAGACGCCGATACCAGGGCGCGTTGCTATCCGGCGTGGCCGGCATGCGCGTGGCGAAGAGGTGGAGCCGACGGGCGTGGGTTGGACGCAACCCGATGGAGCGAACCGGTACACCGGCGGGGGCCGCCAGTTGTGGCCCGATGGTGTCCGCCAACGCCAAGCCCTCGGCGCTGGCATCGTGCAAGACAAATACCTGGGCGTCGGGCGAGCGGGCCAGCATGGCGGCGATATTATCGGGGAGCGGGGTCGCATTGGGCAGAGCCAGGATAGCACACTTCATATCCATAAAAAAGCGGTTGGCGAGCAGCATATGGGCGATTGCGGGCGATTGGCACACCAGCACCCGCGCCACGCCATAATCAGCCAGGTCATATTCCAGGTTGTGGTAGTAGCGGGCCAGCGGGAGGGGCGGCGCGGGCGGGAGTAGTCCATCTGGTTCGCCATGGCGGGCGCGGTAGCGGGCCAGCGCGGCGGTAACATCTTCGTAGCGACAGGGGAGCGAACGTACATAGGGCCAGTTGCGGATACCCCACAGCGCCCCTACGACCAGTGCGTCGGCCGTGGCCAGTCGCCAGGCGCGGCGGGGGGCGCGGCACGCGAGCAAGGCGGGCGCAAGCCCCACCCCCGCGGACAGAGCGGACTGGGGAGCCAGCAAGCCGGGCATTGGGCGGAGCGTGCGGCACACCTCGTAGAAAAGCTGTCGTTCGGTATAGTACGTATTCCAGGGCGCAGCGGCCCGCGCAATGCTCGGCGGGAGGGCCGCATCAAGGCGCTGGTGGAGGCGCTGGCTCATGTGTCCTCCGGCTAACTCATAAACCCGACCGCCTTTGCCTGCCGTTGGGCCTGCTCCTCCGGGTCAACGGCCGGTTGGGATGTGGCGGAGCGTGGGGCGACCTGCTGCAACGCATCAAACACCAGCTTGATGAGCCGTACCGGTGTCACGTCAAGAATAGGCGTGTAGTAGCCGCGCTTCAGCCACTTCACCTCCTTCTTGCTTAGCGCCAACCCGTGGTAGTAGTCATCGGCGGCGGGCGACTTTTCTTGCGTCTGGTGCTTCTCAAGCAGCGCAAGGGCCTGCTTGTCGGGCTTGCGTCCCAGGTGCAGCATCTTTTTTTCGATGGCGTGGGCCGGGCGCAAGCCCAGGTCAAGTATCGTGTGGTGGGCCCGCAACCCAAGCGCCTGAATAATCGTGTGCGGGAGCAAACACCCCTCCGGGCTGGCGTCGTGCAGCAGGAGGAGCGGCAGGTCTGGCTCGCGTTGGAGCCGTTCAATCGTTGCTTGCTGCGTGGGGGTGAAGGGTTCCTGCGTGGGCACAAGCTGGATATTGAGCTTCTGGGGGGCCTGGTTGGCGCGGAGACAGTCCAGTACGTCGCGCTCTGGGCAGGCGACGACGGCGCGGACGTGGGCGGGGGGTGGGGTGGTATCGTCCAGGCGTTTGATGGTGTCAAGGTCGAGCAGGTTGGGCGGGGCGCTGCCATAAATCCTGCGCCAGCGTTCTACCACGTCTACGTTAAACAGGGAGAGTCCCATGGGCAGTTCGTAGCGGGTTGGAACACGATAGCGTAAAAGGGTCAACAGCACAATGAGCACCAGCGCGATAAAGCCCACCAGTAGACCATTGAACGGATTTTGTGTCAGGATGGTTCCCGCCATGCAGGCCAGGAATGTGATGACGAATATAAAGGGGAGACACCCTTTTACATCAAAAGACTGCGCTCTGGCAACCTTGCGCCCGGCGCGGTGGCGCAACTGATCCAGCGTATAGTACCAGCGCCCCCCCCTGGTGAGCTGTTCGAGTATCTTCCGAAACAATATGTCACTGAGTTGGAAGCGGTGCTTTTTGGGATCAAAAGCAAATTCTTGCTTACAATAAAAACATGTGCCGTGGGAACGTTCATTCCGTTTTATGTCTCTGTAACAGTGGGGACATTGCATAACACAATTCCTTTGCTATGATGACACCCGGAAGGTATGGTTGCTCTTCACATCTCCCCAGGGTATTATTTGTACCATAGACGATTTAATATTGTGTTAAGAACGTGTTAAGAACCGGTGTAAGAGCCTGGTGATGGGTGCGGCGTGTAGCATTCCAGACGTTTTTGCGCTCCTGGGAGCGCAAGCGTCTCGCTCGCTCTGGGGCGGCCGGATACCCGCGCTCCCAGGGGGGTACCACGCCATCAGGGTTGCGGTCATTGCGACCATGTTGATTGTGCTACTAAATCCATGCTAAAATAGTATTACGGGCGGTGGCCACGGGCCATCGTCGGTAAGACTATCTGTGGTTCAAGGCCGTATTGAGCCGTGTTGAAAGGAGTTGGTATCCAAATGGTAGACGAAAAAACCACCGTGAAAGTTATTGATAATGGCCCATTGTACATTGAAGGCGCGTTTACGATTGTGACAGCAAGCGGAAAAGAACTACCGGTTGAGGGGAACAAAGTCGCCCTGTGCCGTTGTGGGGCCTCGGTCAAGAAGCCATTTTGTGATGGCGCCCATCGGCAGATTGGATTTGCGGCCAGCGAGGAGGCCTAGCAAAATAATCCAGCCGGAGCATACCGGTCGGTTGCTAATCGTGGGTATGCGAGAGATCACGTATCGGCTTTTTCCGAGGTGGTCTCTCGTTGGTTAGCCAATAGTAGCAGGTGCCGGCAATGGGCACCAGGAGCCAGAAATTCAGCAAGCGAAAGATAATGGCGGCAGGCAGCGCCGCGGGGCCAACGCCCATCTGGTAGAGCACGGCCACAATCGCCGTTTCTACCGTACCGCCCCCACCCGGCAACAAATTAAAGGAACTGGTGAGCAGCGCAATACTGAAGGCGGTCAGCACCACCAGGAAGGTGGTCTGGACACCCAGGCTCAAGAGAACGATCAGCATCGCCAGGCTATGGCCGCTGAGCGATAGCAACTGGATGGGGATAAGCAGCAGGACATCCTGGGGACGGCTCAGCAGCATTTGTCGCCCGTGGACAATTTCCGAGATGAGATGTAGCATCCCCTCATTGCTCCAGGAGTGTCTGATAATACGCTCGATCAAGCCCTTGATCGTGAGCGACCAGGCCTTGAGGGTCTTTTCTCGGCGGGTGAGGACATAGATAATGGTGCTGAGCATGAGCAGCGCGATAGCGGCGGCCAGGTAGCTCCCCCCCTCGGTAGTCAGGTTGTGAAAGGCCATATAGATCATGCCAAACGCAACCAGCAAGAGCATCGTCACGCCATAGCTGAGAACGTCCATCGTCGCAACAAGGGCGGCGTGGCCGGCGGGCAGCCCCCGTCGTTTGAAGGTATTGACCATAAAGGCATAGCTCCAGACCCCCCCGGCCGGTATGGATTGGCTCAGGATGATAGAGACAAGCGCCATAGCCCAGAGCCGAAAGACGTTCATGCGGTAGCCCTGCAAACGGAGGGCGACCTGAAAGACCTGGGACATCACCAGGAAGCTGAGCAGCATCACACCCAGGGCCAGCAAGAGCAGGTCTGGCCGAATAGTTTTTACCAACCCAAACGCTTCCAGGAAGAATTCCCATTCGCGGAAGGCCATGGTAAGGATAACCAGACTTATGATAATACCAAAGAGTATTTTCCAGCCTGGTTTGAACATACGGGGTTCCCTTTCTTTTGCTGGATGGTTGCTGGTTGTGATGCAGGTTAGTTTCGCTCCGGGGAGGAAAGCGACTTACCAACGGATACTAAATCCGGCTTCGGTGCCGGTGGGCTCCTCCCAGTTGAGCTCCACGTGCTCGACGTGGGCACCGGGCGGGCCACTGTGACACCAACTGACCATGCGGTGAACAGCGGCGCGTGGGCCTTCAAATATGGCCTCTACTCGCCCATCATCCAGGTTGCGTACCCACCCCTGTACCCCAGACTGGCGAGCCTGATCGCGGGTGGCGGCGCGATAGTTGACCCCCTGTACCCGCCCGGTCATAAAAACATGGGCTCGCACGGAATCCATCGTATACCCTGCTACTTTCTACGTGTTCAAAGGTACTCAAAAGTACGCTTTGCACACCTACTGAAATTCTTACTTCCACCTGCACCGCCCGCTCAGGCGCGGGGCTTACACGCAGTCCATAAGCGTCTTTTACGTCCCGACGTAGCCACGACCGGGGACGGTTGGTGTCAGGCCCCAACAAGCCGTATGCCTTCGTCTCGAATATTCTGCGCCGCGTTCACGTCTCGTTCCAGGATCGTCCCGCACGACGGGCATACCCAGGTGCGGTCGGATAGCGCCAGGTGCTGGTTGATGTGCCCACACCCGTTGCACGTCTTGCTGGATGGATAAAACGGGTCTATCAGCACCA
>DAOTUK010000263.1:0-13676 GCA_034437375.1 Chloroflexaceae bacterium
TGCTGCCCCTGTTGCCCCTGTTGGCCTTGCTGCCCCTGCTGCCCCTGCTGCCCAGATTGCGCTATCTGCTCACGACTGTCTTGTATTTGCGAGAGCGATTCCTGCACAGCATCCTGGTTGGCCAGTTCGCGTTGGGCATCTTCCACCGATTGGGAGGCTTGCTGCAATGCTTGCCGGGCTTCATCTACGTTGCCAGCGCGGAGCGATTGGGCCGCGTCGGAAAGGTTCTGGGCCGTTTGCTGGTCGCCGGGGGCCGTTTGCATCGCCTGGCGTTCCAATTGTTCAGCTAATTGTTGCCGCTCTGCGTCGGACATAGATTCCAATTGCTCGGCCAGGCGTTCCAGGTTGCGGGCGGCCTGTTCCAGGTTGGGGCGTTGGGTTGGTTGGCGCCCGGAGAGCTGTTCCAGATTGCTGGACAATTGTTCGAGCGCGGCTTTGCGGGCGTCCGACTGGGGATCAAGTTCTTGTTGCAGTCGCGCTTCGGCGGCGGAGAGATCGGCCAGCGCTTCCTCGCGGTTGCCGGGGTTTTCGCGCAATTGCTGTTGCAACTCGGCCAGTTGCCGCTCAAGCTCGGCGCGCTCTTCGGGGGTAAGCGTATCGTCTTTGGCAATCTCTTTTTGCAGCTCATCAATCTGCTGATTAACGTTCTCTATCGTTTCCTGTACCTGCCGCCGTTCGGCCAGAATAGCATCCTGCGGATTGGGAATAATCAGCAGCGTTGCGCCAAGCGCCAGCGGTACCAGGCCAATCAGCAAGCGCTGTCGGTCAACGCGCAGGCCTATCTGGTTGGGGCGCAACGCCTGGGCCGTGCTAGAAGCATCGTCCTGCTGTTTCTGGCTCAAGGCATCGCTGGACTGGCGGGCCCGCAACTCTAGCGCAGTCGCCAGACGCTCGCGCAGAAGCAGCAAGCTATCCACGCGCTGCGCAATGCGTTGGATAGGCAGCGGACGCAGAACGAAAAAGCCGACCACCGCCAGCAACCACAGCACAAGCGGCCCCACGGCCCACAACGCCAGGGACGGTATCGGCGTGAGCCGCCCGGCCAGAGCTATCAGGGCAAAAACGGCTGCGCCAACCCAGAGGCTCCGGCTGGCAAACAGCAACGTATCGCTGAGCCGTAACCGCAAACCGAAGGGGGCAAGCCGCCGCCGGACAACGTCGTGGTCTTGTGCCATAGAGTGCCTGTACCTTTGCTGTTAGCCTTCTTCGCGCCGCCAGATATTGCGCTCGACCGTATGCTGCTTGAGCACGCCATGCTCCCAGGTTTCGACCGTGCGCTGGCTCTGGATCGTCACCCGGGCCGCTTTCTGGGCCGGTACAATCGTCATCATCGGTTGCGGCGTCGCGTGCATAACGGGTTGCGCTACCGGATAGGACACAACCTGGGTAGTCGGTTGTTGTGCGGGCGGCGGATGGTTGATATGGTCAATGCGACGACGCAACCACGCAAGGCCCGCTTCGGCGGCAAGGGCGGCCAGACTCACCAGCACCGCCTGCCCTAACTGACGCATCGGCACCGGTAATTGTTCCGACAGATTGGTCATGCTGCTCTGACCCTGTTCCGGTACCAGGTCGTTCCGCTCCATCGGCGCACCACAGTGGCCACAAAAGCGGTTTTCGATAGGGTTACCATGCTGACATTGGGGACATATTCGCTCAACCATAGATTCTTCCTTACCACTTCTTTTCGTTCAATTTCACGCTCTAGTATACCAGATCTGGCGTATTTCTGGTGTTGGTTCTGGCTATGATGAACGCATTGCAATCACGCATTATTCGTCACGGCGTTGCACTGACGGTATTATACCATGGGCGGTGGGAAGGGGAAATGGGAGCAGCGGTGTTTGGCACGGTCTGAACGAGGGGGTAGGTATGGAACCATTGCTTGAACATCTAGCGGCGCTGATGTCGGCCGCTATCGAAGCCAAAATTCTGGCAACTATTGTGGCGCTGGCCTTTATCTGGCTAGTGCGCCGAGTCCTGTTTAATA
The DNA here is from genome assembly GCA_034437375.1 of Chloroflexaceae bacterium. GTDB lineage: Bacteria > Chloroflexota > Chloroflexia > Chloroflexales > Chloroflexaceae > JAAUSY01. The sequence continues at coordinate 1,991 of DAOTUK010000263.1, forward strand.
TCATTCAACATCGCTACGAAGAGAATGTCCGTACCCTCTACCAAAGCCGCAAAACCGCCAGCACCATTACCAGTGCGCTGGCCATCTTGCTGATCGGATGGATATGGTTTGAAGGCTTCGAGTCCTTTGCTACCTTCCTGGGCCTGGTATCGGCGGGTATTGCCATTGCGCTCAAGGATATGCTGATTGACCTGGCAGGGTGGGTCTTTATCCTCTGGCGACAGCCGTTTTCGGTGGGCGATCGCGTACAGATTGGCGCACAATCGGGCGATGTGATAGATATACGCCCCTTTCAATTTACGATCCTGGAAATTGGTAACTGGGTAGGCGCCGACCAGAGCACCGGGCGCGTTATCCACATCCCCAACGGAAAGGTTTTTAGCGAGAACCAGGCCAATTATACCCAGGGGTTTCAATATATATGGGATGAGATACCCGTACTTATCACCTTCGAAAGTAACTGGCAAAAAGCCAAGGTCTTGCTGCTAGAGATAGCCCACAAGCACACCGGCCACCTGACCGATTCGGCCCAGCAGCGCGTCAAGGAGGCGGCCCAGAAGTACATGATTTTCTATAGCAAGCTAACGCCTATCGTCTATACCAGCGTGCAACGGGAGTATGGCATCGAGTTGACCATACGCTACCTCTCAGAGCCGCGCCGCCGCCGCGGAAATGAACAGGCTATCTGGGAAGATATTTTACGCACCTTTGAGACATGCCCGGACATTGACTTTGCCTACCCGACGCAACGTTTGTACCACCATAGGCTTGAGCACAAGACGACCGGCGGGGATGATGCGCCCCCATGCGAAGAGTAACGCGAGGCGGGGCGCTGAAGTAATTGTTCACAAGTAGGTGGACGTTTTCTGGGAGCGCAGGCGTCCCGCCGGCTCTAGGGCGAGCAAGACGCTCGCGCTCCCAGGCGCGGGAAAATGTCTGGCCCACCCCGGAACAATCTTGCCGGTGACAGGGTTCCCTGGGCTATGCTATACTTGCCCTTCATAAGGGCCGGCCAGGGTGCCCCCGGCAACCGTGGCCAGTTCATAAGCAGAAGAGAGCAGAAGAGGTAGAACAGGAGCGTTTCCCCTTTGTTGATAACGCTGTGAAAAAGAAACCCATAGGTATCACAAAGAAAAAGCGTAGTATCTATAATTTTTAAGGAGCGTCTGATGAAGAGTATTGATGATTGCGGGCAACCACGGATGAGTGAGGATGACCACCCCCACGAAGAGTGCGGCGTTTTTGGGGTCTATGCCCCGCGGCTCGATGTGGCTCGCCTCTCGTTTTTTGCGCTCTATGCCCTACAACACCGTGGGCAGGAGAGCAGCGGCATAGCCACCAGCGATGGGCGTATAGCCTATATCCACAAGGGTATGGGTCTGGTGGCCCAGGTCTTCCACGAAGATAACCTGCGCCCCATGAAGGGGCACATGGCCATCGCCCAGAATCGCTATTCGACCACCGGATCGTCCCATCTGCGAAATGCCCAACCCTATCTCATAGAAACGTTGTATGGGCCCCTGGGGGTGGCCCACAACGGCAACCTGACCAATGCACGAGACTTGCGCCAGGCCCTGCTTGAACGGGGGGTCGGGCTCTTCTCCACCACCGACAGTGAAGTTATTACCCAGATACTGGCCTCGCCGCCAGAAGTCTGGATGAACGGCCCCCTCCCCCCCGACACGCATGGCCCGCCGGTCAAGAATGGCGCCAATGGCGGCACCGGCAGTAGCCCGGACAAAGACATGCCTGGCGGGGGGGGGGCAGTCTACAATGCCAGCGACCACTGGGAAGCGCGTATTCGTGCGTTTATACAAGTAGCCGAGGGGGCCTACTCGCTCACCATCCTGACCCGCGACGCCGTGTACGCCGTACGCGACCCGCATGGCCTGCGGCCGCTCTGTCTGGGCAAAATGGACGGCGGCTATGTGGTCGCGTCTGAATCGTGTGCGCTACTCACCATTGGGGCCAACTTTGTGCGCGAAGTAGAGCCGGGCGAAATCGTGCGCATAGATAGCCACGGGTTTACCTCGCTGCGGGGGTGTCCCTCGCGCCAGCGGGCCCTCTGTATCTTTGAATTTGTCTACTTTGCCCGCCCCGACTCGGTGCTCGAAGGGCAGGTGGTGCATGAGGCGCGGCAACGTCTGGGGCAACAACTGGCCCGCGAGGCGCCCGCCGACGCCGATATTGTCGTCGGCGTGCCCGACTCGGCAACCCCCGCGGCGATTGGCTTTAGCCAGGAATCTGGCCTGCGCTTTTCCGAGGGGCTCATCAAGAATCGCTACATTGGGCGAACGTTTATCCAACCCGACGATCACCTGCGCCAGGTGGGGGTGCGGCTCAAGTATAACCCGCTCACGGCCAACCTGCGCGGTAAACGGGTGGTCATGGTAGACGATTCGATTGTGCGGGGCAACACGGCCGGCCCCATGGTACAACTGCTGCGTGATGGGGGCGCCCGCGAAGTGCATGTGCGCGTATCGTCGCCACCAGTGCGCCATCCCTGCTTTATGGGCGTAGATATGGCTACCTATGAAGAGTTGATTGCGTACAAACTGGATACCGACACCATCTGCAAAAACATTGGTGCCGATAGCCTCTCCTACCTCAGCATTGAAGGGCTTTTGCAGGTGATTGGGCAAGCCAATGTCCCCAACGAGACGCGCTACTGCAATGCTTGCTTCTCTGGATGCTATCCCATCCGCATCCCCGAATGGTTGTTCAGTAATCAGCGCGACAAGAAAATGTTTGAAGAGATATGGGGCTAGGAGCTATAGCCGATAGCTGTTAGCCGATAGCCGATAGCTGTTAGCTGTTAGAGAGCAACTGCATCATGCATCACTGCGCAAAAGACGCTCTGGAAAGGGGAGATTACGGTATGAAACGAGTATTGATTGTGGGGTCGGGCGGGCGGGAGCATGCGCTGGCGTGGGCGCTGGCCCGTTCGCCCCAGGTGTCCCAGGTGTTTGTTGCGCCGGGCAATGCTGGCACCGTCTGGCCAGCCAACCCCCAGGCGCAGGGGTGGCAGCCACGCGCCGCCGCGTCAAATATCGCGTTGCAGGTAGGCCAGGTAGAAGCGTTGATAGACGTTGCCCGCCAGCAAGCCGTTGACCTGACCGTCGTTGGGCCCGAGGCTCCGCTGGCGGCAGGGATGGTAGACGCCTTTCAAGCGGCAGGGTTGCCGGTATTTGGCCCCACCCGCGCCGCCGCGCAGCTTGAATCATCCAAAGCCTTTGCCAAAGCCTTTATGCGCAAGCAGGGCATCCCCACCGCCGAAAGTGCAACCTTTGACAGGTATGACGCCGCATGTCTCTTTGTCGCTGAAAGAACGCATGGCGTTGAACGTTCATGTCCAGTAGTAGTAAAAGCAGACGGGTTGGCCGCGGGAAAGGGAGTTATTGTGTGTTCGACGGAACATGAAGCCCTCGACGCGCTGCGACGGATCATGCTTGACCGTGAATTTGGCGCTTCGGGCGAGCGCGTGGTGGTAGAGGAACGTCTGCATGGGCGCGAGGTGTCGGTGCTGGCCTTCTGTGATGGCCAGACCGTCGTCCCCTTGCCGCCCTCGCGTGATCATAAGCCGGTGTTTGATGGCGACCAGGGCCCCAACACCGGCGGTATGGGCGCCTATACCCACCCGTCCGATGTAGACGACGCGCTGATCGAGATGGTGCGGCGGGAGGTATTACAGCCGGTGGTTGACGGTATGGCCGCCCAGGGCACCCCCTACGTGGGCGTGCTCTACGCCGGCTTGATGCTCACCGCGGCCGGGCCGCGTGTGCTCGAATTTAACTGCCGCTTTGGCGACCCGGAAATCCAGGCCATTCTCCCGCTGCTGGAAAGTGACCTGTTCGACCTGATGATAGCCTGTCTTGAGGGGCGTCTGGCCGAAACGGCGGTCACCTGTCGTTCCGGAGTAGGCGCCACTATCGTTGCAGCATCGCCCGGCTATCCCGGCCCCTACCCCAGAGGCCTGGCCATCACCGGCCTGGAGCAGGTAGCAACGCTCGCAGACACCATCGTCTTTCACGCCGGCACAGCCCGGCACGATGGGCAACTGGTCACATCCGGCGGGCGGGTACTGTCGGTCAGCGCGGTTGGCGACGACCTGGCTACGGCGCTGGCGCGGGCCTATACCGGCATAGAGAAGATACAATTTGACGGCATACACTATCGGCGCGATATTGGAAACCAGTAAATAAGGTGAGGCTATGACAAACGAGCGTGAGACAATAGCAGCGTTGCAAGCCGAGGTCGCAACGTTGCGGGCACGGGTGGCCGAGCTAGAGCACGAAGTAACCCGATGCCGCATAACCATACCGGAACAGGCGAAACTCCTCCAGAGCTTCCTCGACAATCTCCCGGCCATTATCTTTGCCAAAGACCGCCAGGGACGCTTTCTCCTGAACAACCAGCAATTTCTCAATACCTACCAGTTGGACGTTGATTCGATTATTGGCCAGACGCTGTACGACATCTTCCCCCGCGAAACCGCCGACCGCATGTGGAATTCGGAAAAAGCCGTCTTTGAAACGGGCGAACCAGTCCACGTAGAGCTCCAGGTGCCAGAACCGGACGGCCTGCACACCCGTATGACGATAAAATTTCCCATACACGATACCCACGGCAACATCTACGCCGTGGGCGGCATCGCAACCGACATTACCGAGCGCCGCCAGGCCGAAGAGGAAGTGCGCGTGTTCAAGGCCCTGGCCGAATTTGCCCCCGACGCCATCGGTATTGCCGCGACCGATGGTACCATCACCTACGCCAACCCGGCCTTCCGCGCCATGTTTGGCTATGGCGACAACATCATCGGTATGAGCAACATGCTGGTGTTTACCGAAGAAGAACAACAACAGCGCGTACCAGGGGTTATCGAAGAGGTGTTACGTCTGGGCTCCTGGACTGGCCGCCTCACCGGGCAGCACAAGGGTGGGCATACCATCCCATTGCATTTATCCGCCTTTCTCATTGCAGACGAATACGGCCGCCCACAAGCCATGCCTGCCATTCTGCGCGACGTCAGCGAGCAAGAGCGCCAGGCCCAGGCTGTGCAGGCCAGCGAGGAACGGCTACGGGCCATTATTGAGAAAATCCCTGTGGGCGTCTGTATTACCACCCAGGAACAGCATTTTGAATATGTCAACCCGGCCTACTGCGAGATCTACGGCTACGCTCCCGAAGAGCTTATCGGCAACCCCTTCACCATGGTTGTGCCAGAGGAAAACCGCCCCCTGATGAGAGCATTGCACGATAAATTTGTCGAAGAGGGTACCGAGATACGCGGCGAGTGGACCGTAGTGCGCAAGGATGGTACCCCGCTCACCATCCTGGCCGACGCGGCGGCTATTACCGGCGAAGATGGCAACCCCCGCAAAGTCACGTTTGTTATGGACATTACCCCGCTCAAGCAAGCCGAACAGGAGCGCCAGTTATTGCAAGAGCAAATTATTGAAGCGCAGCAGGCCGCCATCCGCGAACTATCTACCCCGCTTATCCCGCTCTCCGACTCGGTCGTTCTCATGCCGCTAATAGGCTCTATAGATACCAACCGGGCGCAGCAAGTGATGGAAGCCTTGCTGGAAGGCATCGCAATGCATCAGGCCGATATAGCCATTCTAGACATTACCGGTGTATCGGTGGTAGATACGCAGGTCGCCAACGCGCTGATACAGTCGGCCCAGGCCGTCCGCTTGCTTGGCGCACAGGTTATCTTAACGGGCATTGGCCCGGCGATGGCGCAGACGCTCGTTCATCTGGGGGCCGACCTGTCCAGCATACAGACCCGCGGCAGTTTGCAACGCGCCATCATAGACGCGCTACGAGGATAGATAGTACCCATAGCGCATGAGGTTCGTACTATCTGCTATAATCGTAGGACAGGGTAGCACGGTCTTTCGTATACATATGTGAGGAATAGCTATGACCGAAACAGAAAAGAGTGCATACGCTCGTGCGGGGGTAGATATTGCTGCGGGCCACAAGGCCACCAGCGAGATGAAAGCCGCTGTGCGGGCAACCTATGGGCCAGAGGTACTGGCCGGTATTGGCGCGTTTGGTGGATTGTACGACGCCAGGGCCCTGAAAGCCATGTCGTCGCCGGTGCTGGTAGCCTCGACGGATGGGGTCGGTACGAAAACGCGGGTGGCCGCACGGATGGGGCGTTGGGATACATTGGGGCACGATCTAGTCAACCATTGCGTGAACGACATTCTGGTACAGGGGGCCCGCCCGCTCTTCTTCCTGGATTACGTCGCCTCTAGCCACATAGACCCGGAGCAGATAGCGGCAATTGTCCAGGGAGTAGCCAGCGCATGCCAGGAATTGGGATGCCCGCTCATTGGGGGCGAAACTGCCGAAATGCCGGGCGTCTACGAACCAGACCAGGTAGATCTGGTGGGTACGGTTGTGGGCGTGGTGGAGCATGAGAAGATCCTGGATCATTCGCGCATCCAGCCGGGCGACGTTATCCTGGGGCTACCGTCCACCGGCCTGCACACCAACGGCTACTCGCTGGCCCGCCAGGTGTTAGCTGAGCTCGATTGGGATGCCCCCATGGAACAAGACCCGACCGTTACCATTGGCGAAGCGTTACTGGCCGTCCATCGCTGCTACATGGAAACGGTACAGCGCTGGTGGAACGCCGGGGTAGATGTGCGCGGCCTGTCCCACATCACCGGCGGCGGCTTGATAGACAATCTGCCCCGCATTTTGCCAAAGGGCGTCGGGGCCATCATCCACCGCGGCTCGTGGACAGAGCCCCCTATTTTCGGGCTTATCCAGCAGATAGGCTCTATTCCCAACGCCGAAATGTTCCACGTATTCAATATGGGGTTGGGGATGGTGGCCATCGTGCCGCCAGAGCAGGTATCGTTGGCGCAGGGTACCCTGCCAGACGAAGCGCTGTTTGTTGGCGAAATAGTAAATGAGCAGGTGGGCGTGGTGATACGTAGTCGCCAGGAACACTAGCCCGCAGCACGAACAGGAGGGACAACACCATGGCACTCCCCCGCACCCAAACAACCTTTATTGAGGACGAAGACGAAGATACCAGCATCGCCCCGGATGATATAGCCCAACGCGGCTTTCGCCAGGAGCTTGTACACCACCCCGACGGCACCGAAGCGCTTGTCGCTATCCCGCTCACCGAAGCGGAGTTTTTGCATCCGGAGGAGGGCTACCACTTGCCAAACAGCACCTTTCACGATACCGTTATCGCCGATGTCTGCGATATGCTGCGCCGCCGCTACGCAGACGATCCGACGGTCGGGGTGTTTAGCGACTTGATTATCGTCTGGGATCACCCCTTGATGCGCAACAATTGCCCGGATGTCTGCGTGATGTTCGGATTGGATGATCGCAACGCCTTCCGCGAAACCTTCGTCGTCGGGCAAGAAAGCGTCCGCCCCACCTGGATTCTGGAAGTGGTGTCGCCGGCCTACCGCCACGCCGACCGCGTGAAGAACGTAGCCATCTATGCGCGGGGCGGCGTACAGGAATATGTGATTGTAGACCGCCGTGCGCGTCGGGGGCAAGTCTGGTATGAAATGCTCGGCTATCGGCTCGTGGGCGGGCACTACCAACCGATACCCCAGGACAGCGCGGGGTGGCTCGAATGCCGCACGCTTGGGCTCAAGATAACCATGCAAGGCGAGCAGATTGCAATACAGGATAGCGAGACGGGCGAACGCCTGTTGACCTCGGTGGAGTTAGACGAAGAAAACCGGCATCTTAAGGCGCAGTTGGCGGCCCTTCAGGCGCAACTGGCGCAGCAGAGGGAGGAACAGTGACAGCAGCACACAAGCCGCGCCCCCGATTAGCAGCGTTTATTTCGGGGTCGGGCACAAACTTGCAAGCCATTCTCGACGCCATCGCCAATGGGCACTTGCATGCCGACATGAAACTGGTCGTCTCCAACCGCAAAACCGCATTTGGGCTTGTGCGGGCAGAGCAGGCCGGCATTGACACGCTCTATGCCCCGATGAAACCCTATACCCAGAAAGGCTTGAGCCGCGAACAGTACGACGCAGACCTGTCCGAGCGTGTCTCAGCCTACCGCCTTGATTTGATGGTGCTGGTTGGGTGGTTGCACGTGTTTAGCTCCGCCTTCCTTGACCACTTCCCACGGCGGGTGATTAACCTGCACCCCGCGCTACCGGGTATGTTCCCCGGTATGCACGCCATCGAACAGGCCTTCGCGGCCTACCACCGCGGCGAAATTGAACAGAGCGGGTGTATGGTGCATTATGCCGTACCAGAGATTGACGCCGGCCCGGTGATTGGGCAATCGGTCGTGCCCATACTGCCAGATGATACGCTCAAATCGTTTGAAGCGCGGATGCACGAGCATGAACACCGTCTGATTGTTGAAGCGATACAGCGGGCCCTCGCGGCCTTGTAGCGCTGGTGCAGTCTGGCGTGGCATTGCGTTCGCTGACCCCCCTCCTCATCCCTCTCGCCCTGGCAATGGTCGCATCCTTGCTGATGCAAGCGCTCTCCCCCCCCTGGGCTTGCAACCTGGGCAGCGGGGAAGACCTGGCCTGTGCGCGTGGCTTTGAAACCCGCGAACGGGCCGCCGACTCCTCCTTCCGTTGGAGCGATTCCTATGCAGAGATTGTGGTAAGCGGCCTGGGCTATGGTGCGCCGTCGGTCGTAACGCTTACCCTGCAAAGCGGGCGGCCAGCCGGTACCGCGCCAGTGGCCGCCCGCTTTGGCTTGCACGGGCGCACCCTGGCGGACGTGGACGTATCGTTTGTCAAGCGACACTATGCCTTGCTGTTGCCGTCCCGCCCTCTCACTGGCGACCAGTCCCGCGTCCAGATAGCCAGTAGCACGTGGAAGCCGAGCCGCTACAGCGAGCGCAACCTGGGTCTGGTTGTTTTCTCGGCCCGCGCCGCCCCGGCCAGTGGGTTCCGCGTGCCGGGTGCGCTGCTGCTGTTGGGATGGGGTGCGCTGTTCCTGGTAGCGATGCTGTGGGCGGGGGATTGGCGCGCGCGCTGGTGGGTACTGGCGTTGCCCCTGCTGTTGCTCCCGTTGGCGGCGCTGGTTCCGCTGGCCGGCTGGTTGCCATGGCTCGCGGTCGTGGCGGGGGGAGCGGCGCTGGTATGGCGGCGGGCCCATCTCCACGCACCGGCCGGAACGCTGCTCTGGGGAGCGGGGGCCGCGGCGCTCTATCTGCTGCTGGTGGTGGGCGTCGAGCCGGAGTGGGGGCGGGGCGTGGTGCTGGCCGGGTGTGGGGCGTTGGCGCTGGTGGGGGCGCTACGTTGGCGCGGCACTGCGGCGGCGCTCATCTGGTGGGCCGTCGTGCTGCGGTTGGCGCTGCTCGCTGTGCGCGTGGTAGGCGGGTATACCTGGCTCGACGCCGATGTCGAATTGTTTTATGCCTACGGTATGGCCCTGCGCGAGATTGGCTTGCCAGAGGTGGAATATCCCACCGGGGCCGTGGTAGCGTGGGGGGCGCTTGGTTGGCTCAGTGGCGATAGCCGCGAGGCGTTTGCGTTGTTGCTCCCGCTGGTTAATATTGCCTGTGATGGAGCTATCGTGGCCGCGCTACTCTTTCTGGGGCAGGCCGCAATGGGCCGCGGCGATTTGCCCAATGATAATGATAACGATAACGCGGTCTGCATGGCACCGGCGGCGCTGTATGCCCTCTCGCCCCTGCTAGAGCCATTTGTATTTGCCAAGTATGACGCGCTCCCGGCGGCGCTCATGGTGGGAGCGCTGGCGCTGTTCGCCAGAGGCCGCGCCGGGTTGGCGGGGGCGGCCGCGGGCCTGGGCACGGTCATCAAGTGGGTGCCCGCGCTGGTAACGCCCTTCCTCGCGTGGCACCTGCTGCGCCAGCGTCGCTGGCCCGCGCTGGCCCGGCTGATAGGATTATGTATACTGGTCGTGGCGCTCTTTTCGGTGCCCTTTGCGCTGCTCAATTGGGAGGCGCTGGTGTTGCCCTACCGGCTCCAGGGCGGGCGGGCGATGAATGGGGAGAGTGTCTGGGCCCTGCTGGCCCTGCTCGTAGAGCCGGGCTTATCCGCACGCCTTGACGCACCGTGGGCCCCGCTCCACAGCGACACTATCAGCGTAGGGGTAATGGTGGGGGGACAGATGGCGTCCTTGGGGGTGCTGGCCCTGGCGGCGCTAGTACGGCCCACCGAACGATGGCGCACGCTGGTACTGGCCGCGCTGGCCGGGGTACTCTTCCTGGTGCTCAACCGCATTTTCAGCCCGCAATACCTGTTGCCCATCAGCGCGGGGGTGCTGGCCGCGCTGGCATTGCTGCGTCCCTCCCCGCGGGTGCTGTGGCTATCGCTGGCCGCGCTGGTACTGGCACAGGTCGCTAATCTGCTGGTGTGGCCCTTCTTTGTGGGGTCGGGGTGGTTGCTGGCCAGCGGGGCAATGTTTGCCAGTTTGCTGGCGTTGGCCCTGTGGTGCGGCGGTGCGGCGGTGCGGCGGTGAAACGCGGCGCATTCCCCCTCAGCGCACCCCCGCGGCCCGCACGTGGGCATCGAGCCAGGCCGCATCCTCTGCGGAAAGCGCTGGCGGCGGCGGGGGTTGGCGATAGTCTATGTCCAGGTCGTAGCGGGCGCGGCGGTACGTCTCGTGCAGGGCGGCTCCCACATCGAGCGCTACCGGCGGGTCGGGGGCAAGCAGCGGCACGGGCACGGGGGGGATGGCCTCGCGCAGCGACAGGGGCCATATCTCAATGGTGGGGCGGCGTTCGGCGCGGCTCAGGAAGATGAAGTAGGGCGCGGCGGGGAGCGAACCGGCCACGCGGGGACGCTGCCCCGCCCGGAGCAGGTCAATTTCGAGCAGATGGGCCCTGCTGGCAAACAATACTTGCCGCTTTTGTTCGTAGGCGTCGGCCCCCTCCTGACCGGGGCGCTTGTTGGCGGGCGATAGCAGTTCAATGGCTGTGACCAGCACATGGTCGCGCACGGTGCGTATCTCTACCCGCGCATACTCGGTGGGTATGGCCATGGTGGCGGGCAGGGTAAGCGGGGCGGGGGGCAGCGCCACCGCGGTGCCGCCTGCGGTGGGGAGTGGTTCGCGCTCAAAGACGCCCACATCCGGGATGATGGCCCGTACGGGGGCAATCTCGATATGTTCCGTCACAGTGTAGGGCGTGATGACGGCGCGATAGTTGGGCACTATCGCGGACTGTATCTGATCGCAGATGACGACCATCAGACGGTTATGCACGTCCGGCCACATGCTCGGAACTTCCAGATAGGGATTCATACCGGGAAAAGGCGATTGCATTAGCTTGTCTCCTTTCGCTACTCCGCATGATACCATAACAGGCGTAGCCCGTACACGGCCCCCGCCCTGCTCCCGCCCCCTACCGCAGTACGTGCGGCAGGAAGAGCGGCTCTTGCGCTTCGGGTTCCGCTTCCAGTTCCACCGTATCGCTACCATCGGGAACGATGCTCTGGGTGCTGTTCTTGGGCTGTGCCAAAACCTGTACCCAGAAATGTTTGGCTGAGGTATCGGTGTTCTTGCTGTAGCCCACGCCAATTTCGGTCAGTTCGCAATTGAGGATGTTCTTACGATGCGGTTTGCTACCCATCCACGCATCAACAGCTTCTTTCGGGGTTCTAGAGGCTCCAACGATATTCTCGGCCCACCAGTTGTCCTCGTAGCCAGCGTCGGATATACGGTCGCCCGGATTGCTCCCGTCGGAGCCGGTGTG
>DAOTUK010000264.1:0-3334 GCA_034437375.1 Chloroflexaceae bacterium
ACCAGCGCGTGTCGTTCGTCCGTGCTGGCTCGTTCGTCTAATAGCGCCAGGATGAAGTTGCGGGTGGGGGCGTCGCTGCGGCTCCCATCGTAGGCGGTGCGTGCGCCAAGCAGCACGTTAAAGGCACTGGTGGTATCCACGATGATGGGGCCGCCATAGGTGGTGCTGGCGTAGAGCGACCAGGGGAGCAGAGTCATAACGTAGACAAGCAGGAAGGCGGCCAGTGGGAGCGCGGCCGGTGGGCGGGGGTGTTCTCTGCGGCGCGATACCCACCAGACCCACCCGGCCGCAAAGGGGAGAAAGCCAAGTGTGAGCCCGCGGGTAAGCGTGGATAGCCCCAACAACCCCGCCGCCACAATGAGCCAGACCCATGGGGCGGGGCGCTTGTCGGGGGGGGAGTGAGCGACGAGCGCGGCCCACCGCCCAAGCAGCACAAACGCCGCCAGGAGCAGGGCCAGGTACAACGTTTCGCTGAGCAGCATCTGGGGATAGCTGGCCAGCGGCAGGTAGAGCGCGGCCAGCAGCGCGGCAACGAAGGGAATGCGGCGCGAGGAACGAGGACACACTTGCTGTGCAAGCAGATAGACCAGTGCCACATTGACCAGACTGAGCAGGGTTTGCGAGAGGTAGATGGGTGCGAGGTGCATACCGAAGAGGGCGATATGGGCCGCCAGAAAGAGCGGGTAGAGTGGGGCGCGAGTCCAGAGCCACCCCTGGTGCCAGGCAAAGCCGCGCCCCTGCGCGAGCCAGTTGGCCGCGGCCAGGTATTCCGCTTCGTCGCTAATCATGCCCTGGCGGGGGAGATTGTCCCACAGCACAAGCCGCAATACCAGGCCGGCCAGCAGCGCCAGCAGGAGCGGTGCCAGGGGGTGATGGGTGGTCAACCTACTGCGTAAGGGCATCGCGCAGCGCTTGCGCTACCTCTGGCGACATCCCCCGCAACGTGGGCAGCACGTCCGGCATGTGTTCGGCAAAGAGCCAGTCGGCGCGGAACCAGAAGCCGGGTACGACCCGCGAATGGTAGCGCCCCTCCGCGTCGGGGGTAAGCTCGTGGTAGTCGCCATCCAGCGTGAGGCCGTAGCATACTATGCGCTCGTGCCCCTCGCGGGTGTCAATAATCCAGTACTCGCGCACGCCGCCGGCCGCATACTCGTGCCACTTCTCCTCGTAGTCGCGCCGCACACTTTCCGCCGACACCAGTTCGACGGCCAGGTCGCAGGGCCCTTCCATGCGGCGGGCGGTCAGGCAGGCGCGGCGCTCGTGGCCTACAAAGAGGATGTCCGGTTCGCGGGCGTTGCCCCCCGCACGGATGAGCATTTCGAGCGGGGCGACCCGGACTGCTCCCAGGTCAAAGAGTTCGACAAACTGGGCCAGCAGGCGGTAGAGAAAGCCCAGGATAGCCTGGTGCCGTTCGAGAGCGGACATAAAGATAATCGCCTCTCCGTTGACCCATTCGGCGTGGACATCATGCACGCGGTCGCAATACTCCGCGTAGCTCATGGGGATGCGCTGTTCGCCCCGGCGCAGGTTGCGGATGGATTCAAGCGTTTGCTCAAGCATGGGTGCTGGTACGCTCCTCTTGTACATTTCGAAACTAATAGTCGCCCCGTCGCAATTTGTCTATGGCCATCAGGAGCAGCGCCGTCACGCCGGCTTCGTCCAGATTGCCCACGATGGGCAGATTGTCGGGAATAGCCTCAATAAAGCCACCGGTCGGGTTAATCAGGTAGATGATGCAGAAGATAGCCAGCAACACATAGCCAATCGCTTTGGCTTTGTTCGAAGGCTGCAACTCCTCACTGTCCTGATCCATAGATTCTTCGGTTATTACTATTTGCTCGTCCATAGGGCTTGTTTCTCCACTTCACACACATTATAATAGGTTTCTCTATGTTAATTCGACGTTATGCGGCGTGGGATGGTTGCACATGCGTACAAGATGGTGTATGGTAGAGTAACTTGCGGTTATTGTAACACTCTTTGGTACGAAGAGTGACAAGAACAGGGGGAGCGCGTGGACAAAGGACAGATTGCCGAGTGGCTGTATGATGGGGCGATAGCCCTATGTAAAGGCAACCGCGAACATGCCCGCGAACTGCTCTTGAAGGTAGTCGAGATAGACGAAACAAACGAAGAAGCATGGCTCTGGCTGAGTGGTGCGGTGGATGACCCGGAGGATCAGGAGACAGCGTTGTTGAATGTGTTGGATATTAACCCCAACAATACCTATGCGAAGCGGGGGTTGCAGATGTTGCGGTCGCAACAATCTGGGTAATATCGGCGCGGCGGGATACTTCTTCAGGAAAGGGAAGGCGTTGTGATACTGGTTGCAGTACTCTTGAGCTTTCTGCCGGCGCTGGTGTATGCGTGGGTGGTCTATTGGATGGATCGCTACGAGAAGGAGCCGCTGCACTTGCTTGGCGGGGTCTTTCTGTGGGGCGCGATAGTTGCAACTATCGGGGCGTTGATTGCCAGTCTGTTTTTGCAGGTGGGCATTATTGCGCTCACGGGGTCGGAAGTGTTAGCCGAGTTGGCGGGCGGGTCAGTTATTGCGCCAGTGGTCGAAGAGAGCTTGAAGGGGTTGGCCGTCCTGCTGGTCTTTCTCGTCTTTCGCAAAGAGTTTGATACGGTGCTGGATGGGATTGTGTATGCCAGTATTACGGCGCTTGGGTTTGCAGCCACTGAGAACGTGCTCTACCTCTACTTTATGGGTTATCAGGATGGCGGCGTCGAAGGCATGATGCTGCTGTTTTTTCTGCGCGTGGTTCTGGGTGGCTGGAACCATGCGGTGTACACGTCGTTTATTGGTATCGGGTTGGCGCTGGCCCGTCTGCATCCGGGGGCGCTGGTGAAAGTGGCCGCGCCTGTGGGCGGGTGGTTTATCGGTGTGACGCTGCACGGTATCCACAATACGATGGCGGTATTGCTTGGTGCGACTATCGGGTTGGGTGGTCTGGCGGCGACGCTGCTAGTGGACTGGGTTAGCTGGTTGGTGATGTTCGGTATCATTATCTGGGCTATTGTGCGTGAAAAGCGCTGGATGAAGACGTACCTGTTGGAGGAGGTGGAGAGCGGGGTTATTACGCAGTTGCACTACCAGACGGCGTGTTCGTCGTGGGGACAGAGTTTTGCGCGGGTGCGGGCGTTGTTTGGCGGGCGCTACCGCGATACCAAGAACCTCTATCAGTTGTGCGGCGAGCTGTCGCAGAAGAAGCACCAGTTTGCGACGTTGGGCGATGAGGGGCGCAATCGGGTGATGATTGCGGAGCTGCGCGAGCGGCTGCGCGAGGTGGCGGGGCGTGGTTGACGATGGGGGAGGGTTGGGAGATAATGG
>DAOTUK010000265.1:0-14383 GCA_034437375.1 Chloroflexaceae bacterium
GGTCGCCATCTGCCCCCGCCCCCACCGCCGACCCGTACCTGATTGAGCGCGGCTACCGTGCGCCCCCCCGTGCGCCCCACGAAGACCACTTGATGGCCCTTATCCTGCGCTATCCCACCACACGCGCGCTCATCGAACAAACGATACAGCACGACCTGCAATCCTTCCCCTCTATACACCCCCTCATTGGCCCCGACATAATCTACCTGCTTGAACAGACTCACAACCGCCTGATCTGGCACGCCTGGAACCAGGCCGGCGCGCCCTCGCTCACGCCCGACAGCACCCCCTGGGCCCAACAGCTTGACCCGCCCCTGCAAAGCCACCTCACCTATCTGGCCACGCTCCAGCTCCCCAACCCGACCGAATATCGCTACAAACAGGAGGCCACCGCCAGCGCCCGCCACCTGCGCCTGAAACAGGCCCGCAACCTGCTCAATCGGTTGAGCCAGCAAGCCCGTGCTATCCAGGACGATGCCGAACACCAGACCATCCAGACGCAGATGCTTGCGCTGAGCCGCTATCTGGGGGTGCTTCAGACCCCCCCCCCAAGCAAGAGCTTCCTCGATCTTCGCACTACGTTAGAAAAGGAGTAAAAACCTCTCAAATATCCCTAAATGTAGATTTTTTAACGATGCTTTTATGCTACAATACGGTACTACCCGTTCATTACAGCATTCGAACGTCGTTTGAACGATAGGTGGACATCGCACGTGCGCCAGCGTATTCCGCCCAATGAATTTCTGGCGTATATGGACAATACCATTACCGAGTATACCCGCGCCACGCCGCAAAACTGTGCGATGGTCTATCTTGAAATTACCCGTACCACCTCGTACACCCCCGTGACAAAGCCATCATCGTCGCCCCTTTCCCCCCCGACACCGCTACCGCCGGGGGCTATTTCGTCGTCCCTACCAAGCCCGCCGCCGCCGCCCGACCTGACCGTTGAGCATAGCTGTACCATGCAGGTTGCTAACGCCGGTTGTGTTATCCCTATTATTAAGCGAGCCAATGGGAGCGTCTCCTGGATAGATGTTATTGGGGTGCCCCTGGGGGTTGGCTTTAGCACCCCCTACGACTATCGCCAATCCACCCTGACGATGCACAAGGGCGACTTGATTATCCTGACCAGCGATGGGGTAATAGAGTCGTTTAACCAGAACCACGAGATGTTTGGGTTTGATCGTCTGGAAGAGGCGGTGCGCCACGGCCCCCAGACGAGTGCAGAGGCGATGCTCAACCATATTAAGCGCCGCGTCCAGGCCTTTGTTGGCCCTATCCAACCGCATGACGACTTGACCATTATTGTCATACGAACATAACCCATCCCCCGTCCCAATCTACTCCCCCCGCGCTTCAGGCATATGCTATACTGATGGAGGGGACATAAGCGGCCCGTTGTCCGGGCGAGCGCTTTGCGTGTATGGGACACGGTTCAACCACGACCACCGGCAAGCCACCAACCCGGCCCCTGATGGGTGGTAAGCCAGTAACCAGGAAAGCGGGGGATGTGATGCGCGGTGGCTTTGCGCTCTATGACAAAAATAGATGGAAGTGTTCAGCCATATCTGGTATCAATCCATGACAGTAGACCAAAAATCTTTGGAAGGAGAAAATGCGCTACTCCACCAACGAGTAGCCGAATTGCAAAAGAGGGTCGAACAATTGTCGCAAGAGCTTGCCATGCTCCGTTCATCGGCCCCTCCCCACAATCATACCCCCCCCTCGCCCGAAACCACCCTCACTGAAACCCGTCTGGTGCGCATGAACCACGCGCTCAAGAAGGAAGTTGAGAAGAATCGCCAGACAGAAGAAAAATTGTTGATGACCCAGTATTCGCTCGACCACGCCGCCGATGGTGTGGCCTGGTATGACCCCGAAGGCAACCATCTGTATGTGAATGATGCGGCGTGCCAGTATCCCGGCTTTAGCCGCGAGGAGTTGCTCTCGCGCACTGTCTTTGACCTGAACCCCAACCTGACGCTGGACATGTGGCGCTCGCGTTGGCAAGCCATCAAGGAGCAAGGCTCGGTCACCTACGAAACCCAACATCACCGCAAGGATGGGAGTACCTTTCCGGTGGAAGTGACGATGAACCATCTCGAATTTAATGGCCGCGAATATCTCTGTAGCTTTATCCGCAATATTACCGAGCGCAAACGGGCTGAGCAGGAGTTACGCGCCAGCGAACAGAAGTACCGCATGCTCTTTGATAGCGAGATAGATGCCATTTCGTTGATAGATATTGAAACCACTCGTATTCTTGATACCAACCCGGCCTGGCATATTCTCTATGGCTATACCAGGGAAGAGGCGGTGACGATGTATATTACCGATGTGAGCGCCGATCCGAGCGATAGTCGCGCCGCGGTGGAATACCTGTTCCAGAATCACAGCGGGTTTATTCCGCTCCACTGGCACAAAAATAAATTTGGCCGCTTGTTTCCGGTGGAGCTTGCAACGGGGGTCTTTACCTGGAACGACCGCAGCGTTGCGTGTATTGTGGCCCGCGATATTACCGAACGTCGCCAGACCGAGCTAGAGTTGCGCAAGCTCACCCGCGCTGTGGAACAAAGCCCCACGTCTATTGTGATTACCGATACGGAAGGGGCTATTGAATATGTCAACCCCAAATTTACCGAGGTGACCGGGTATACGGCCGCAGAGGCGGTTGGAGAAAATCCGCGCGTGCTCAAGTCCGGGTTTATGCCTACGGAGTCTTACCGCGAATTGTGGGAGACGATTCTGGCGGGCAAGGAGTGGCGCGGCGAGTTTTACAACAAGCGCAAGAATGGCGAGTACTTCTGGGAATCGGCCTCTATCTCGCCTATCACCGACGACCATGGAACGATTACGCACTTGATTGCTATTAAAGAGGATATTACCGAACGCAAACATGCAGAGGCGGCGCTGCACAGCAACCTGGAATTTCTTTCGACGCTGCTAAATACCATTCCAAGCCCGGTTTTTTATAAAGACACCCAGGGGCGCTATCTGGGATGTAACCATCTCTTTGCGCAACAGATACGCGGTATGCGCGAGCAAGATATTATTGGGCAGAGCTTGCTCGATCTCTCGCAAGCTCTGCCGACCAGCGAGCGAGAAACGTTCTACCAGGAAGATCTCGATCTACTGGACAACCCTGGCACCCGCTCGTTAGAAGTGACGATTCTCTGTGCCGATGGTATTACCCGCGACTTTGTGCTGAACCGCGCGACGTTCTTTGATAATACGGGCCAGGTGGCCGGTATTGTCGGCGTGATGTGGGATATTACCGAGCGCAAGCGCATAGAGACAGAGCTGTTTAGCGCATACCAGACTTTGAAAAGCCTTAACGAACGGTTGCAACAGGAATTAACCCTGGCCCGCACAATCCAGCAAAGTTTGCTCCCGCCCCCCGACCCCAACTGGCTCGGACTCGATGTCGTTTGCTATAATGCTCCGGCCCAGGAAGTTGGCGGCGACCTCTATACCTACTACCTTTTCCATCTGCCGTCGCGCCACGACCCGATAGCCCGCTATGGTCTGGCGGTGGGAGATGTTTCTGGAAAGGGGATGCCGGCCGCGCTCTTGATGGCCGTAAGTCTGGCGCTCTTCCATTCCATCGTGCGGCAAGAGCTTGCACCCGCGGCGCTGCTCTCCTGTCTGGATGATTCGCTTGTGCATTATACGCGCTCAACCCGCCAGAACTGTGCAATGGTCTATATTGAGGTGCGTACCCATCACTCTGCCCTGTCCCCGGTCGCTCCATCGGCAATGGGCCCCATGGGCCGGAATCTGTTGCGTGTGGCCAATGCCGGGTGTATTGCGCCTATCGTCAAGCGCCACGATGGTACCATCGAATGGGTAGATGTTGGCGGTATGCCGCTAGGGGTTGGTATGGGGGCGACGTTTGGCTACCAGGAAGCGTCGCTAGAGCTCTACCAGGGCGATTTGATTATCCTCTCAAGCGATGGCTTTTTAGAAGCACACGACGCCAGCGGCGAGATATTTGGCTTCCAGCGCATGGAAGCGGCTGTGCGGAGCGGGCCACAGGCCAGTGCCCAGGCTATGCTCGACCATCTGCGTACCGCATTGGAAGCCTTTATTGGGGCAACAGAGTTGAACGACGATGTGACCCTGGTGATTATCCGGGTATAATGTCTGTGGCGAGTAGCGGCGTCTATCGCCGCATTTGGTAGAATATGTCATCAGAGCTGAAAGAAACGCTATGATACTACAAAACCAATCGAAAGAGCTCGCAACGCGCATCTATTTGCTGGCGCTCATTGAAACCGGTGTCTTTCTCATTATTATGCTCTTTGGCCTCTTGTTTCTGCAACAGAATTTGCAAACCATTCTCAGCCTTGCGTTTGTGGCTTGCACCGTCCTGTCCAGTCTCATGTATGTGCTGCGCACCTCGCGCTATGTGGAGCTTGCGCTGTATACCAACCTGGTTGGTATCGCCATTTTGATAGCCCTGATCGAGCCCCTCAGCGGCTCGATTTCGGGTATAACCTGGGTGCTCTATCAACTCTGGCCCCCTATCGCTACCCTCGTTATGCGGCGCCCTCGCGCAAGCATTATCCTGGCCGGTTGTACCATTGCGCTGTTTCTGGTTGCGGGCCTGCTACCCACGCTCGGTCTGGTGCCCGCCACGCTCAGCATACCGCGCGAGGTGCTGCTGGTGGAGTTGGGCCTGCACATTATTACGCTCGTTGGGATGACGGCCGCCATAACGCTGATTGGTATGCGCGAACGCCAGTCCCTGGATACGGCGCTACATGCCCAGGAGCAATTCGAAACCCAGGCCCGCATTCTCGTCCATACCAACAAGGCGCTAGAGAAAACAAACAATATTCTGTTTCACAAAAATACAGAGCAAGACCGTATGCAGAATCTCATTGCGATGCTCGAAACGCCGACAATTACCCTGGCCGATGGGATACTCTTTGCCCCTATCGTCGGGTCGCTTGACCAGCAACGGGCCCGCAACCTGACCACCAAATTGTTGCACGAAGTCCACGACCGCCACATCCGCCATACGTTACTGGATATTACCGGCGTGACAGCGATAGATGCCCAGGTAGCCAGAGCGCTTATTCAGATGACCGAATCACTCCGTTTGCTCGGCTGTTCCATTACCATCACCGGCATTTCGTCCCAGGTTGCGGCCACTATCACCGAACTGGATATTACCCTTGATGGGATAACGACGGCCCAATCGCCCCAGGAGGTGCTCCAGGAGTTCTACCGTCCCAAAGGATAGCCCCCCGACGAGGACGATACCGCCGGTTGCTGCGCCCTGAAACAGGCGCTCGCGCAGCACCGGCGAGGCAAACAGGAGCACGATAAAACAAAGTTGGGCCAGGATAAGCGCCCCAAGCACGACTACTACGACAAACAAGAGCTTGTTGCGGCGCGTCCAGATAACCGACCCGTACGGGCGGGGGGGGCGGGTTTCCTGTGTGCCTTCCTGCTCGCTCTGATTGCGCTTATCCATAGATCCCCAACCGCCCCTCTATCGCGGCCCGCGTGGCATACCACGCCTCGCGCAATTCCAGATTCCACCCATAGACAACCTGTTGCACTTTGTCCAATGTGTCGTGATCTCCAATCCAGGCCAGCGATTCGATGGCCTTTTTGCGTAGATAGCGTGTCGGTTCGCCCTGATCTTCGTTGCCGGCCTGGATAACCCCCCGCTCAAGCAAAAACGCCGTATCCCACAGGGCGATAACCTCTATCACATGCTTGACGAGCGAGCGGGGCGATTCGTCGGCTTCGCGCTCTAGCCCCAGGGAGCATAGCGCTTCGGAGAGCCACCCGAAGGAGCGCAAGGCTTCGGAGAGCCACCCGAAGGAGCGCAAGGCCCGCGCCTTAATCGTATGGCTTGGGTGGTGTAAGAACTGGCGCAACAGCCATTCTATCACGTGCTGATCTTGCGTCCGCACGCGCCCGGCCACATAAATCAGTTGGCGCGTACTGCCCTCCCATAACAGCAAGTCTTCTTCAAGGGCCAGCACCTCGGCCAGTTGCTCGGCTACCAGGTTGGCATCCAGCAGGATCAAGGCGTCGGCTGCGGCCCAGATGGTATCGCCCCACCCCTCTGGCAGCGACCCATCGTCGGGGCGAACGATAACTTCTAACAAAAAGCGGGCGTCCTCTTCATCCTCGTCGTAGCCCAGGTCGCCAAGCGCAAACGCGGCGATGGCTCGCTCCGGCGGGCTACTCTCATCATTCAGCAGCACTTCGCGCAACTTCTGGCGCTCATGATTCTTCCAGCTATGCAAGAGCCAGTTTAAGTAGCTGCTCTCTTTGCCCTGGCGATGGCGGTACAATTGTACGTCCTTGCCCCCATCAACCGAGACAGAATAGCGCGTCAAGAGGGCCCGCGCAGCGGCGATACGCACTTCGGTATAGTCATAGTATGCGCCACTAGCCGACAGGCGTACCCGATCTACCAGCAACGAAATCAAGGTATCATCTATCAAAGTCTTTGCAGGGTGGGATTCGGGCGACTCTGTATCCGCGCTCGGCGGGCTTTCCAGGTCTGGATAGTTCAGACTGGCCAGCGAGGTGATGACTTTGGCGCGTCGTTCGGGGGCGTCTTCGTAGGAGGGCCACAGTCGCAGCACACAGGAATCGAGCAATTCGAATTGGAGCCCCACCGGCAACAACCGCCGTTGCTCGTCGGGCATCGCGGCCAGGCAGCGGGACACCAGCAGCGTATGCGATCCTGTCCAGGCATAGGATACTTTGACAAACGTGCGGAACAACGCGATTAACCGCTCGCTCTCATGCAAAAGCCCGATAAGCACATAGATGGTATCTTCCCACCACGCCTGGCGATAGGGCACACTACACATAACCCCGATGTCATGCACCCGTTCTAGCCAGTCGTCCCGTTCGAGCAGCGACAGCGCCGCCCCATACGAGGCAAGCAGGGCGTGGGCAAAGCGTACTTCGCGCATACCGACGTTGAGCAACAGCCCGGCCCGCAAGAGAATTTGAAACAGGTTTTCCAGGCTATAGTCGCGTTTCTGGCGTACCTGATCCATCACCTGAAAGATGTCAGTCAGGCACAGCACGTCCTGGTGGTGCCAGCGCGAGAGCCACGCCAACGCCACCACCGTTTGATAGGCGGCGTCTCCCTGGGCATAGCGGAGCGGTATTTTCTCCAGGGCACGGCTGACAAAATCTTCCACCAGTTGGGCACGGGTGAGCGACGCGCCGCCCCGTTGGGTCAAGCGCCAGTAGATTAAACTCAACACGTCCGGGTCGGTGGTCAAGCCCAACAAGCCATTTTCGACAATCTGGCGGAACAAATCCATACTGTGTTTGGGGTTGCGCTGGCGTAAATAGCGCAGTACCATGCGCTCGTTGATGGGCATCACAAAGAGCACCGTCGCTGAGCGGAACATGGGCGAAGGAAAGACGTTCTGGTTACAACTCACAATGATATGCTGGTCTGGCAAGAGCAGCGACAATTCCACAATCTCGCGTGACGCCTCGCCGCGGAATTCATCGGGGACGGTATCGAGCCCATCCAGCAGAAAGACGTAGGTTGGCTCGTCGGCCAACGTTGGCGCCTGGGTGCGGGCCGTACGGAACAGGTCGTCAAGCTCTGCGCCAAGCGACGACTCGGCCTGGCCGGCCACGTCAATAATGAGTCGCTCTAGCCGATGGACGCCGTTCATATGGTGCTCATATCCCCGCAAGGGGATGTAGACGCCGATGGTGCGTTGGGCAAAGCGTTCGGCGCCGCTCAATTCAGAAAGCCCCATGCCAGAAACGGGCATCGTCATCGTTTTCGTGTCCTGTTTGCCTTTGGGTTTGCCTGCTTCTTTGTCGGTGTCGGTGCGCTGGTCGGTTTGCCCGGTGGGTTTCTCTGGCGTAGCGGTTGCGTAGGGCAGCGGGCACACCGTCCGCTCTTGCAGGGGGCCGTGGCACGCTTCGTCGGCCAGATCGAGCGCCATGCGCCGTAACAACACGCTCATGCCCGAATGTTGGGCCCCCACCAGCGCAACGAGATTGCGCGGCCGCCCTTGCCCCCCATCTCCGGGTGTCTCGTCCGTGTCCGCGTCCCCCTCCTCCGTCGTCTGGTGGGCCAGTGCGCGCGCGCCCCACGCCAGGCCGGCCATATCGGCTTTGATACCGGCCCGCAATACCACATCCTCCGGGAGCCCGGCAAAGCGCATTTCGGGCGATAATGTGCGTTGCATCGCGGCCAGCGCATCCTGGGAGGAGGGCGCATCCTCGGGCCGCTTTTGTACCATCGTCCAATCTTCCCCCGGCGGCACAGTCAAGGCTTCCAGGTAGATAAATTCGCTCCCGCGCCAGCGGGCAAATTCATAGTTGGTCAAGACAGATAGCGCATATTCCAGGCGCGGGTTGGGCGTAAACAGGCGCCCATCTGGACTGCGCATGTAGAGAACCGGGGTACTCCAATCTACGCGCCCCTGGTCGTAGACGCGCTGGCGGGCATTGTTGACAGCCACATCAATAACGCCATGCTGCAAGAGTTGATCGCTCAGGAAGTAGTTAAATGTGCGGGCCAGGGTAATATCTACCAACCGTTGCATGGCTAGAACCGCCGGTACGCCCCCCTGTTGTACCAGCAGCGACGCCAGCGACGAGGTGGCGGTTAATTCGACCCCGCCGCTACCGGGTTGCGGCGCTGGCCCCTTGCCGTCCGCCGGGGGCCTGCGCGAAAATTGCCGCGCCGTTTCGCACCCCACCAGCACCACCAGCGCGGGGCGGTGTTCGGCTTGCTTCAAGCGCCGCGCCAGGGTGACCCCATCGTAGAGCCGCCCTTCGCGGGTGTCGTTGTCCTCTAGCAGCAACCATCCCCCGCCGGAGGGGTGGTAAATGCCGTGGCCAAAGTACATGATAGCGTCGTAGCCATCTTGCAGGGCGCTATGCAGTTGTTCGGCGCTGGCCGGCTCCAGAAAGTGATAGTCTACCTGGCCTGTGCTATAGAGGGGGTAAAAGCGGCTTTGCAGGTCGCGGCGGTAGTCTTCTTTGCCAACGCGAATGAGATGGGGCCAGGCCTGGCCCGGCCCCAGATCCACCGGATCGGATACGACAATGAGCAGGCGTATGGGGCGGCGGCCTATCGGTTCGCCCCACGGTTCGTTGCTGCTCAGATAGCGCGAGAAGATAACGCGGCTATCGGTGGCGATGGGCAGGGGCGCTTCGGCTCCGCCGCTCACATCGTAGTGCAGCAATTCCCACGGCACGGCATGCAGCAGCATATCGCCCCCATCCAACCACAGGCGCAGGCGCAACTTCTGTTGTCCATCTTGTGCTGCGCCCCACGCCTGGTAGAAGGCGTCGGCCAGCGCATCATCAAACAGGCGTTGGAATAGCTCTAGCCCATAGGCGCGGATGGCGTTGGTATCGCCATCGCCGGGCGGGTCGCGCAGCCCATCTAGCCGCAGCACATGTTTGAAAATGCGGCCATCGTCCAATTCGACCATCACGGGATAGCCAGATACAGCCGCATCAAAGGACGCGACCAGCACTTCCATGCGCTTCAAGGTATTGATCTGTCTGGTCGTCATAGGTTTGCGACAACCTCAACCCCATTCAACGCCATGTGGTGCAGGAAAAGGACGTGGTGCAGGTCGCCCGCATGGGCTTTGATGCCGGCTTCGCGTGCGACACTCACCGGGATGTCGTAGGTATTGACCGCCGCCGCGGGCACGATAACGCGCCGTTGGAGGTTGTGCGCATTGGCGTGCAGGCGTATATGCATGGCGGCGCTATAGACGCACAGGTCTGAACAGTCGCCCACGATAATATAGGTGCTAATCTCCGGGTGCTCGTTCAGCCACCCCTCTAGCGAGGTGCCGATGAAGGTATTGATAGAGTTTTTCGGTACGACCTGCATATCTGCGGCAAAGGGGAGCGCGGCAATTTCGGCGATGGTTTCGCTCTCTGGCGTGCCGGTAATGCAGTGGGGGGGATAGGCCGCAAACTCCGGGGCGTTGGGGTCGTGGCTGTCCTGGGCCAGCAAAAGCGTTTGTACTCCGAGCGCGTGGGCCCGTTGCAGTATGTCTACCACCGGCTCGTCAAGCGCTCCTACGCGCTCGCTGGCCAGCGGGCCGGCCTTGCAAAAGCCGTTGATCATATCTATGGAAAAGAGCGCCACCTGTTGCGGCGAATCGCCCACGACCTCCGCCAGCGATGCCTCCGGCAAGTGTTCGTACCAATCTTCCAGATAGTGTAGAAAGGGACGGACATGATCAACCAGCCTTATGCGCTTACCCATAGCAACCCTCCTTGTAGTAACTGTTCACAAAGAACAGGGTGGTTCCTGGGAGCACAAGCGTCTCGCTCGCTCCGGGGCGGGCAGGATGCCCGCGCTCCCAGGGTTGTCCTCCCCAGACGTGAACATGTACTCCTTGTATTATCATTACCACGCGGCCGATGTAGCGTGGCGTCGGTGCGTTGCCGCACCCCTACCGCGCCGTATCGCCGCCTCAATAATCCAGCGGACGCAAATAAAATTCCCCTATGGCCGTGGCGCTTACCATAGCCGTACTGGGCAGGTGGCGCTTCCAGTGGGTGCCATCTACGCGCCGTTTGACCAGTTCGACATCATCCAACGGAAAGCCCATAGCTACCAGGCGCTCGACGCTATGCCCTTGCAGCATAAAGTGCAAAATGCGATCTGCCTGGGGATAGCTAATACCAAAATCGGCTTCGTCGGTCTGGCCGACAATCAAGTCGGCACTGGCCGGCTTCTCGACAATCACTTCTGGTACCCCCATGTGGCGGGCCAACTGCCATACTTGCGTTTTGAAGAGGTCGCCTATCGGGTTGACGGGGGGCGAGTCGTCGGCGTGCCAGGTAAAGTAGCCAAATAACCGCTCGGTTTTATTGCCCGTGCCAATGGGGATACAGCCCAACTTTTGCGAGTAGTCAAACAAGACAATCATACGCATGCGGGCCATCACATTGCCGCGCCGGCGCCCGTCCATGTCGGGCTCCAGGCTTGCGTAGCCATCTACTGCCGCCGAAATATCTATCGTCTCGGAGCGAATGCCAAGCTGATCAATGCATAGTTGGGCGTGTTCCAGGCTCTCGGCGCTGCTGGTGCGGTAGGGCATGCGCAGGGCCAGTACATGCTCTGGGCCAAATGCTTCGGCACACAGAAAGGCGACCAGCGACGAGTCTACGCCGCCCGAAAGGGCCAGCACCACATCTCGAAAGCCGCGCCGTCTGGTCACTTCGTCGCGCAGAAATTCGATGAGCCAGCGCTGTACCAGCGGCAAGTTGATGTGCAAGATCTCTTCCGAGGCGCTATGAAAGACGGGCCCGGTAATGACCGGCACATCCCCGGCCGCGGCCCGTTCGGCGCCGGTGGTGCGTTCGACATCGCGCACCCGCGTGTCCCACCCGACGATGGCCGGCTCGCCGCGTGCGGCCCGCTCAATCTCGCGCTGCATATGGGGCAGCATCATTTCCAGGTCGGCTAACAGCGGCATATCGGCGCGGGCCAGCGGCAGTTCTTCCATATCCAGTTGCGCGGTGATAATGGCCTCTTCCCACAGCGGAGCCGAAACGACCACCCGCCCGCGTGGGTCCATGAGCAGCGAGTTGCCCGCAAAGCCTTTGCCGCCTTCGAAGCCGAGCAGTTGGGACAACGCTACAAAGACGCCTTGTTCGTCGGCAATACGCCGTGTCAGGTCTTCCCAGTGTTCTACGTTGACCGGGCGTTCGCTGGTAGCCCCCCGCGCCGGCGAGGCGCTGAGGATACAGACAACCTGGGCCCCATCCAGCGCGGCGATCATGCCGCTGACGTTGTGCCAGGCATCTTCACAGATAAGCATGGCGGCCCGCCCATAGGCTGTGTCAAAGGCGACTACCTGCTGGCCGGCTTCCACAAAGCGTGCATCATCAAAGACGCCATAGGTGGGCAAAAATACTTTGCGATGTACATGTTTGATGGGGCGCTCTTGCGCTATTCCCAGGGTGGCGTACAGAGCGCTATTGTAGTAGCGGTCGCGGTAGCATTCGTAAAACCCGACCGCCACATCCAGGGGGGGCGATTTGTCGCCACACGCCCCGCGATAGACGGCGTTCAGGTCGGCGTAGACCTGGCCCGCCGAGCGGGCTAACTCGCGCACGCCGCCTTCGAGAAAGTAGCCGCTCAAGAAGGTTTCTGGCAATACCAGCACCTTCGGGCGCGGCAAGAGGCTGTTGACCTGGCCAAATACGGCCCCCAGGCGCGTGATATTGGCCGTGTAGTTACCCTTTTCTGGCCGCAATTGTGCCACAGCAATAGATACCTTCATCGTCCTGTCCTATCTTCGCGCCAGCGAAATACAAATTGCTTCTCGCCCCGATCTCGCTTGAATCGCCAGAGCTTGGTGGGGCGTCCGCGCCCCTCGCGGATCATGTTCGTTTCTTCCAGTACTCCGGCTTCTTTAATCTTACGGTAAAAATTGCCTTTGTCCAACTTTTCGCCAAGAATTTGCTCGTAAATGTCTTTTAATTCCAGGATGCTAAACACCTCTGGCAAGAGCTGAAAGGCCAGCGTCGTATATTCCATTTTTGAGCGGAGCCGCGATAGGGCCAGGCCGAGCACCGTTTCGTGGTCAAAGGCGAGCTTTTCGGGCAGCTCGCGGACGGCAAACCAGCGCACGTCGCTGGTTTCGTCGCTGGTGCGCAAGACCTGGCGGTCGGCTTGTACCAGCGCAAAATAGACCACGCTGATAACGCGTGTGCGTGGGTCGCGCCCCGGATCGCCAAAGGTATACAGTTGTTCCAGGTAGACATCGCGTACGCCGGTTTCCTCTTCTAGCTCGCGTCGGGCGGCCTGTTCCAGCGATTCGTCCATTTCAATAAAGCCACCCGGCAATGCCCAACATCCTTCATAGGGCCAGCGCCGCCGTTGCACCAGCAAGACGTGCAGTTCGCGGTTGCGAAGCGTAAAAATAACTACGTCTACTGTGACGGAGGGGCGCGGGTAGCGCGAGGCGTCGTAGGTTGCGGCGTTCTCCTCTGCTTCCATAGGGCTCGTTCCTTACTTTTAGTGTTAATTTTACACTAAGAATACCATACCGGGTTGCTCGTGTCAAGGGTTTGACAACCCTGGCCTGGCCGTGCTATACTTTGCCTAGCCTGGGGGTGTAGCTTAGTTGGGAAAGCGCAACAATCGCACTGTTGAGACCAGGGGTTCGAGTCCCCTCACCTCCACCAGTTGTTATAAGCATTATCGTGATGGTAATGCTTTTTTTTGTGCCACGCGCCCTTTCCCCCTACCACGAGGGGACAAGCTGTTGCGCCAGCGTCGCCAGGCGTTGGCGGTCTTCGGGCGAGAGTTCGGCGCGGGGGCCCAGGCCGTACAGGGTTAGCGTCATATCGTCGGGGGTGGTAGCGGTAACAGTGCTATAGCGCTGGCTCAGGGTGCGTATGGTTTCTATCGTTTCGGGGTCAAGCGGGTTTTGCGCGGGGTCGTCGGTGTGTTGCTGTACCAGGTGCCAGGTATCGTCTATGAAATAGCGGTAGACCAGGAAGATTTTTTCGCCCTGGTTGCCGCGCAGGTAGAGCAGTTGCCGCCCCGCAAAGTCGCCGGGGTTATCAATAGCGATCATGCTTAACGCTTCGTTGACGCGGTAGGTAATCGTCATGCTCAAGTAGTTGATCGTCACATTCCACCCGTCTACCGTGCCAGCGCACCCGTCGCGGGGGAAGATGGTACAATCGTCAAAGGTAGCTTGTTCGAAGCTGGCCGGGGTGTGTTCGTAGACGGGCGACTGGACGATACCAAGCCGGGCGGAGAAGTCGTTGATAACGGTTTGTTCCACGGGCACCGGTAGCAGGGATGGGATAGCGGGGGTGGGAAGCGGCGTCGGGGTGATGGTGGTAGGGTCGGGGGCGCGGTAGACCAGGCGCAGCGCGTCGGCTATCACGTTGCCATCCAGGCCACTGGTCAACCGCACCCGCGCGCCGGGCTCCAGATAGTACGTCCCCAGGCTATTCCATTCGGCGGCATTCGTTTGCAGATTGACGCGGACAGCGTGGGATTCTTCCAGATCCGCCGTGGGGTAGATGGTGATGAGCGCCTGCCGCGACTGGTTGTATTCCAGGTCGCCGGGCCACCATGCAAAGAGTTCGTAGCTACCGGGGCGGGGCAAGTCGGGTTGTACCGTGGCGTTGTTGCCGATACCGCGCGGGGCCCACAGGTAGGTGCCGTTGTAGCTCTTGTCGTGGGCGTTGGCATACCAGGTACCGCTGGTGGTCAAGGCGGGGTTGGTATTGTCTACAATGATGTCTCCGATGTCTCCGTCGGGGGGAGCAGCGTCTGGGGTGGGGGTAGGTGTCGGCGTCGGCGTAACTTGTGAGGTAGGCGTAGTGGTAGGCGTGGGCGTAGATGGTGCGGCGGTGGGGG
>DAOTUK010000266.1:0-14013 GCA_034437375.1 Chloroflexaceae bacterium
CCCCCACCCCCGCCACCGGCACGCCAGTGATGCCGGCCCATGTGCAGGGTTCCTTCCGCGTCTTTTGGGATGTGTGGAATCTGGTCGAAGAAGAGTTCTACCGCACCGAACCGCTCGATAAGCGCCAGATGATGTATGGCGCTATCGCGGGTATGATGCTGCCGCTTGAGGATGACGCCACCCGCTTTTTGCCCCCCGGCGCCCCCGACCCTACCTCCCCCGGCACCTTCGAAGGTATTGGCATCGGCATCCACCTGGACGACCGCACCTTGAACATAACCCGTACCTTCCCCGACTCGCCGGCCGAAGCCGCCGGCCTGCAAGCCGATGACATTATCGTACGGATAGATGACCAGGACGTTGCGCCGCTCATTGGCGAACGCGATAATACAGAAATACTCCAGGATGTCTCCAACCGCATTGGCGGCCCGCTCAGCAGTACGGTGCGTCTGGTCATTCGCCGCCCCCCCGACCGCGAGCCTTTCGAGGTAGCGGTGATGCGGGCCGTGGTGCCGCTGCCCAGTGTAGCCTGGCGCATGCTGGATGATGACATAGCTTATGTCAAGGTGGCGCTCTTCAACCAGGCCACCCCCGCCCGCGTTGCCGAAGCGCTGCGCGAGGTGCGAGAACAGGAGCCGGCCGGTGTGGTACTCGATCTGCGCAACAACCCCGGTGGCTCGCTCGCGGCCGCCCAACACCTTCTGGGACACTTCTACCAGGGCACGGCCCTCTACCAGAAAGACAACCGCGACACGTTTCAGGACATCCCCACCTTACGTACGGCAAACGCTGCGACGCTGGAAGATGTCCCCCTCGTGGTACTGATCAACGAGCGTACCGCCAGTACCGCCGAAGTGGTGGCCGGCGCGCTCAACGAGCGCTACCCCGACGCGGTGCTGCTTGGTGCCACCACCGCCGGGCAAGGGACGGCTCGCCAGCAGCACACCTTCCCCGACGGGAGCCGGCTGTTTATTACCAGCGGCCACTGGTTTACCCCCGATAAAGCGCGTATCCATGCCCTGGGCATTGCCCCCACCCATACCGTCGAAGAGTCGAGCGATACCCGGTATACCCTGCCGTGTGTGCGTAGTATGCTTGCCACAAGCGAACAAGAAACCTGTCCAGATGCGCCGCTCTGGTGGGGCGTGCAGCACATGACCGATGGCGCAGTACCGCCCACCCCAGAGCCAACCCCTACCCCGCAGTAAGGAGTTGTACGAGCGCTATGATACGCAAGCCAACAGCATATATCATTGGATTGGTGGCCATAGTCGTAGCCGCGCTTGGTTCCTTTATGGGCGGGTGGCGTATGTCGCAGAGCCTGTATACCATGTCAAAGGACATTCCCCCAACCATCACCAGCGGCCCCGCTTCCGACGAGCTACCGGATAACCTGGGCCTGTACTGGCAGGTGTGGGGTCTGGTGCATGCAGAGTTTTATTATGCCGAACGGTTGGACGACCAGCGCATGATCTACGGCTCTATCAAGGGGATGCTCTCGACGCTCAACGATGTGTATACCGGCTTTGACGAGCCCGACGTAGCCCGCCGCTCGCGCCTGGAATTGCAAGGTGCGTTTGAAGGTATCGGCATTCTTATGGGTATTCGACAGGGACAACTGGTAGTGGTGGGGCCGCTCAAAAATTCGCCGGCCTTCAACGCCGGTCTGCATAGTGATGATATTATTCTTCAGATAGACGACATCAACGTCGGAACCTTGATAGAAGAACTGGGCAATGATGATGCGCTTGACGAGGTGTCCAATATGCTGAGCGGGCGGGTGGGGACATCGGTACACTTGCGTATCTTTCGCCCCTCCGAAGGCGATACGTTTGAGGTAGACATCGTACGTGACGAAACCGACGCCGTGGCCGTCAAGGTCTTGCGCGAGACGCCGGAGGCAACCCCGGAGCCGTTGGCCCACGTCGAAACGGTGCAGAGCGACGTAGATGTCATTACCCGCGACGTTGGCTCGCTGCGCCGCATCAACGGGCGCATGCTGGATGATGGCGTGGCCTATGTCCAGATAAAAGAGTTAAACCAGAAGATACCCGACGAACTGGGCGGCGTGCTGAGTGATGTCCTGCGGCTAGAACCCACGTCTATGGTGCTCGATTTGCGCGATAATACGGGCGGCACCATCGAAGCGGCGCGGGAGGTGTTGGGCTATTTTTACGATGGCGTCGCCTTTTACGAAGAGAATAGCAAGGGCGATGTCTATACCTTCGATACCATACCGCGCCAGGGCAGCGCCAGAGTCCCCCCGATGCCTATGGTTATCCTGGTAAATGGCCAGACGGCCAGCGCCGGCGAAATCCTGGCCGGCGCGCTCAGCGAACAACACGCCGATGCTGTCATGCTTGGCACCACCACGGCCGGCAAGGGCTCGCTACAGAATGTACACCGCCTGCGTGATGAAAGCAGTGTTCGCATTACGATTGCCCACTGGTTTACCCCCGACAACAACCGCATCCATCAGCGCGGGCTCACCCCGGACTATCGCGTAGAACAATCGCACGAGCTAACCTATACCGTGCCCTGTGTGGGAGATGCTATCCTCACCAGCGAGCAGGCGGGGTGCGCCGACGCCCAACTGTACTATGCGCTGCGTCTGCTTACCGAAGATACCCCCCCACCGACGGCTACCCCCACCCCGTCGCCCGACTCTGGCGACTGACCCCCCGGCCCCCGGTATACTTTCATATCTCTTTGTATATGAAACCCATAGTTTTATATTATACCTTCCCTACATGTGCTACCCCTCGCCCCACACCCTACTAAATAGCGTCGTTTTTGAAAATAAAAACCTATTCTTTCATGAGAAACTGCCGCTCTCGTTGTTGCCACACATAAAAAGCGTGCTATAATGCCGTCCGTTTGCAAAACAACGGTGGTTTCGCACGCACAGGCTTTCGCAAGGTTGCGTATGCATAAGGGCGAAAGTCTCTTTTATTTGTGCCAGATTTTGAAAAAAAACAATTCTTTTCAAAGAGAGGTGGACAATTACAAATGGTGAAGCGTATTATATCTCCATGTATCCTTATGGGAATGGTGCTCCTGATGCTGTTGCTCAGCGTACAACCGGATACGGTTGTCTTTGCAGAGGATAACGGAGAACCGGAATCGTGCAATATCATCCATGCGGGCGAACTCCGCAGCGAGCCGGGCTATACGGTTGGTACGGTGGTCGGGCCCCTTTGCGTGGGCGACGAGGTAGAATTTCTGGGGTGGGGACACAATGTTGTTGAGCAGTCTCCCTGGTATCGTGTGCGGGTACGCACCAGTACGTGTGGCGAGCAGGCGCTGGCCGCGGGGACGGTCGGGTGGATACCGCAACCGATTGCCTCCTCGATCCAAAACCTGAGCCCCTTTCTCGGCGCATTTGATGGGAGCAATAGCCCCGCGCCAGCAGAACCCGGCAATGCTGAGGGCGAGGGCGCGGAGGCTGGCGACGCCGAGGGCGACGAGGCGGGCAACAAGCCAGTGACCTACGAGGTCATAGACGAAGCCGTCTCCCCCGATAGCAGCATTCTTTCCGCGCCGCGGGCAACCCCCGACCAGGCCGTTGCGTATATTCTCAAGCGGGGCACAACCTATAGCCCGCGTGATGTGGAAGTGATTGTGGGCTACTACTGGCGATTTGCGCCCCAGTATGGCGTAGATCCGCTGGTGGCCATTGCGCAGAACATTCTCGAAACCAACAATATGAAAAGCTGGTGGGCCCAGTCGCCCCGCAACAATCCGGCCGGTATTATGGTTACGGGGGAGCGCCGCAGCAGTCCGCCTGCGGAAGACCAGCGCGATACCTGGGTATGGAACGAGGAGGCGCAGGTATGGCGGCGCGGACGCAGTTTTTCTAGTTGGGAAGAGAGCGTACAATACCATGTCGGGTTGCTGCTGGCCTACGCGGTACGCGATGAGGACGCCAACGAGCAGCAACGGGCCTTGATAGAACGGGTGCTTGGTGGGCGTTCGCTGCCGGCGGGCTATCGGGGCAGCGCGGCTGTGCTGCGGGGCTTGAACGGGCGTTGGGCTGTGCCGGGCACAACCTATGCCAGCAAGATTTCGCGGTGTGCGAACGAGATACGAACCATGCCCAGGCCGTAGCGGGGGATAGTTACGGAAGGGGGCCAGGCGCAACTCTGGAGCATCGCTGGTCGTCATAATACCAGAGGCAGAACGGCAATGCGAAACAACAATAGCAAATCTGATAGCGTTGTCAAACCTGGGAGCGCATGAACGACATTAGATTGCTCAATAAATGAATGTTAGAGATGCTTTATAGATAGGAGGGGCGCGATAATGGCAGCGATAGTGGTACAGAACCGTCAGGGGGGACTATTCTATTTACTGTTGCGGGTGGTCTATTTTGTGGTTATCGGTTTGTGGCTCAGTGGGATATGGGCCGCGGTGGCATGGTTGCTCTGTGTAACCATTATCGGCTTGCCCATCGGGTTGTGGATGTTGGATCGGTTGCCGCAAGTTTCCACGCTTCAGCCACAGCGCAACGACCTGGTGATAACCACGGATGGCCGCACGATGAGCCGGCAGATAGCCCAACATCCCTGGATACTCCGCGCAGTCTACTTTGTCCTGGTGGGGTGGTGGTTGAGCGCGTTGTGGCTAACCGTCGCCTGGGCGCTCTGTAGCGTGGTTATCGGCTTACCGTTTGGTTTCTGGATGATGAACCGCGTACCGGGCGTGTTGACGCTGGCGCGGACATAAGGCCACAGGGCCGCAAGACCAGCAAAGGGGGGAGGCGCAACCGGGCGTCTCCCCCCCTTCAATTTGGGTACTCGGTCGTCTCCCGCCTCGCGCGTCCCCGCCTCGCGCGTCACTGGTCTTACCAGAGTACCCCACGTTTGCCTTCTCTGGTAACGCCGGCCAGCAAGGGGCGAAACCCACGCGGCCAGATAGTCTGATCGTTGTACAGCGCCTTGCGTACCTGGGCGCGGTGCAGGTTGGCGTCGGTCAGGTTGGCGTTGCGCAAATCGGCATTGCGCAAATCGGCCCCGCTCAGATTGGTCATATACAGGTTGGCCCCATTCAAGGTTGCATGGCGCAGGTCGCTCTCGCGCAAATCGGCTTTGCTCAAGTTGACCTTGCTCAAGTTAAACCCGTGCAAATCTATACCGTACAACACACTCTCGCTTAAATCGGCGCCCACCTGTCGCGCCTCTTGCTTGTGGATAGCCCCCGCAGAAGCCGGGACAAAGCCGTCGCTCCAGCGGGTTTCATCGTCGTAGAGCGCGTCGGTCAGGCGGGCCCCATTGATCCGCGTGTTGCGCAAATCGGCCCCGCTCAAGTCGGCCCCGCTCAAGTCGGCCACAATCAAATTGGCATTGCGCAGATCGGCGGCCCACAAGAAAGCGCTGTTCAGGTTGGCCCCGCTCAGGTTGGCCTCTGTCAGGTTGGCTTTTGCCAGGTTGGTCTTGCTCAAGCTGGCCGCATAGAGCGACGCGCCCGCCAGGTTGGCCCCAATCATGTTAGCCTCAAACGTGGTGGCCCAGCGCAAATCGGCCCCGCTCATGTCGGCGTGGTACAGGTTGGCCTTGCGCAGGTTGGTCTTGCTCAAGTTGGCTTCGCTCAGGTTGGCCCCGCTCAGGTTGGCGTTAAAGAGGCCAAAAATGGTATTGCCGCTCATGTCTACCTTGTGCAGGTTGGCCCCGCTCAGGTTGGCCTCTGTCAGGTTGGCATTGCGCAGATCGAGATGGGAGAGATCAAGCTGGCTCAAATCGTGTCGTTCAAGCTGTATCAGGCTCGAACATTCCTGCTGTATCTGCTGTTCTATCTGCGCTCGCGTTGGTTTCACCATGCGCTACCACTTCCTTGTACTCGCTCATTATCGGCTTGCTCGTCTCGTGTAACGCTACTATGGTAGCATATATTGCTACTCTGTGGCGTACGCATCGTCCGGTTTGACAGTGCCGCGTGTCTCGGCTATATTCAAAACAGCATGAGCAACACCAGACAAACAGAGGAGAGGAACGCTATGGTTCTACGCGCTCGTGAAGCGTGGCCCCCACCAACCCTCAACATCGGGCCGGTGACACAGCCGGTCTATGTCCCCCGCCCCGGCCGGCCCTGGACGATTGATGACCTCTACCGCCTGGCCGATGATGAAAACCGCTATGAATTGGTACAAGGAGATCTCCTCATGATGAGCCCGGCCAGTCCCGTGCAGGGGCGCTTTGCGGTACGCCTCATTCAAGCCATAGCGTCCCACGTTGATGAGCACTACCTGGGCGAGGTGTATACCTGTGAACCCGGCTTTGTCTTGCAACCAGAGCCAGACGCGGTTATCCGGGTACCCGACGTAGCCTTTGTGCGCACTGAGCGTATCCCCCCGCCGGAAGAGCAGGCCGGCTTCTGGAACATCGCGCCTGATCTGGCGGTCGAAGTTATTTCGCCCTCGGAGACAGCCGCCGAAATACAGGCCAAAGTGCGCGACTACCTTGCCGCCGGTACCGCGCTGATCTGGCTGGTGTACCCCCAGACGCAAACCGTGGTGGAGTACCGTTCGTTGCGCGAAATCGTGCAGTATGGCCTGGATGATACCCTGGAGGGGGGGGACGTGTTGCCCGGTTTTCGCTATCCGCTGAGCCGCTTGTTTCGAGAAAGGAATGCAGAGAACGCATGAAGGTGCCATTAAGCTGGTTGAAAGAATTTGTAGATATACCTATGCCGGTTGACGACCTGGCCCACCGCCTTACGATGGCTGGTCTGGAAGTAGCCGAAGTTATCTTTGTCGGGTTAGAAGGCGCAGAGCTGCCATGGGATCGGGACAAAATACTGGTTGCCAATGTGCTGGAAGTGCGCGAACACCCCAACGCCGACCGCCTGGTGCTGGCTGATGTGGACTATGGCGCAGACGAGCCGCATACCGTTGTGACGGGTGCCCCCAACCTCTTCCCCCACAAAGGCCAGGGGCGGCTATCCCATCCGCTGAAATCGGTATTTGCCCGCGAAGGCGCACAGCTTTACGATGGCCACCAGCCCGGCAAAGTGAAAACCACGCTCAAGGGGCGCCCCGTGCGGGGGGTGATGAGCGATGCCATGCTGTGCAGCGAGAAAGAATTGGGCCTCAGCGAGGAACATGAGGGTATTCTCTTTTTAGAGGATGATGCCCCGGTCGGTACCCCCCTGTGCGATTTCCTGGGCGAAGTGGTGCTGGATATTGACCTGACCCCCAACCTGGCCCGCTGCCTCTCCATTGTCGGGGTCGCCCGCGAAGTGGCCGCCATGACCGGTGCCCGGCTGCATATCCCCGACCCACAGGTGCAGATGGATGGGCCCCCGATTGAGAAACTGGCCCGCGTGACGGTGGACGAGCCAGAGCTTTGCCCGCGCTTTACGCTGGCCGTAGTAGATGGTATTACCATCAAGCCCTCGCCCCCCTGGATGCAACGCCGTCTACACCACGCCGGTATGCGCCCTATCAATAATATCGTGGACATATCCAACTACGTCATGCTTGAATGGGGCGCACCCTCGCACGCCTTCGACGCCGACCGTGTGCAGAACAGCCATCTGATAGCCCGCCTGGCCCGCCCCGACGAAACGTTGATCACGCTTGACGGCAGAACCCGCAACCTGGCCCCGCCGAATGCCAGCTATGCTCCCCCGCTCCTCGTCTGCGACCCGGCCGGCCCGCTGGCTATTGCCGGCGTGATGGGCGGCGAAGAGAGCGAAGTACGCGAGACAACCACGCGCGTACTGCTTGAAGCGGCTATCTGGGAGCCGCGCCAGATACGGCGTACGGCCCAGGCTTTCAAGATACCAAGCGAAGCCTCGCGCCGCTACGAACGCGGAGTTGATATTGAGATAGCGGCGGTTGCACAGCGGCGGGCGCTTGAATTGATGCGTACCCTGGCCGGGGGCACTGTGGCAAAGGGTCTGCTTGATGTGTTCTCGCAACCCTGGCAAGCGATAACGCTTGAACTATCGCCTATTGAGGTGATGCGGATTGTCGGTATCCACCTGAACGCCCACGACATAGCCAATATGCTGGCCGCGCTTGGCTTTGAATGTGAGGTACAGGGGAGCGCCGGGGTTGGCGATATGGCCGGTTATACCACCGGTATGGGTGTTGATCCCTTTGTCGTGCGGGTGCGGGTGCCCTCTTTCCGCCAGGATGTAACTTGCCTGGCCGACCTGTGCGAAGAAGTCGCCCGTATCTATGGCTACGACCATATCCCTTCTACCCAGATGTTTGATGAATTGCCTGTCTCAGATGCCCACCCGGAGCTAGAGCTGGAACAGCGGGTGCGCGATATGCTGGTCGGTTGTGGCTTGAACGATGTGATAACTTATGCGCTCACCAGTATGGAGACGGTGGCCAAAGTCAACCCGACGGAAGCGGCACCGGGGCACTATCTCAAGGTGAGCAACGCCGTATCGCCAGAGCGGCAATACTTGCAACGTAGTCTGCTGCCCAATCTGCTCGAATCGCTTTCCACCAACCTGCGCGAGCGCGAGCGGGCCTTGCTGTTTGAAATAGGCCGCGTTTTCTGGCCCAGGGAGGGTATGGAGGATGGCGCCGTTCGCAGCGATGAGGACTGGTTGCCCTACGAGCCGCGCATGGTGGGCATGGTGATGGCCGGCCCGCGGGTGGCGTTGGGGTGGCAGCGTGAGCAACAGATCCCACCGCCGGTGCTTGATTTCTTTGATATAAAAGGGGTGGTCGAAACGTTGCTAGAGCGCCTGGAATTGGACGAGATGGTGTCGTTTGTGCCGCTTACCGATGATGAGCGCTTTCACCCTGGACGCGCTGCGTCTGTGGTCATACGTCCGACGGGTAAGCAAGACGATCCGCAGGCGCTTGGTGTGGTAGGCGAGTTGCACCCTGTCGTGTGTGAGCGGTTGGAATTGGAGGCGCCGCGGGTGATGGCCGCCGAGCTTAACCTGGATCTGCTGGTTGACCTGGTGCGGCCGCCGGTCTATGCCTCTATCTCGCGCTATCCCTCCACGGTGCAAGACCTGGCCGTGGTTGTAGACGAAGCGGTGTCCTCCGACCAGGTGGCCGCGACTATCCGCCGGAGCGCCGGCGACCTGCTCGAAACGCTGACGCTGTTTGATGTTTATAGCGGGGCGCAGATTGGCGCGGGCAAGCGTAGCCTGGCCTATCGTCTGACCTTTCGCGCCCCAGACCGGACGTTGAGCGATGAGGCGCTGGCGAAGGTGCGGGCAAAGATTGTGAAGGCGTTGGAGCGTACCCTGAACGCGGCGATTCGGGGGGGGTAGGGAGCGATAGGGTGACGGGGCGGGAGCGCGGGTATCCGGCCCCGCCCCGGCGCAAGCGAGACGCCCACGCTCCCGGGCGGGTTCCCTCCCCTACTCCCCACCAATAATAAACAGACTCCCCCCCACCAGATCACTGCGCTGGCCGTGGGCGATAAACTGGTAGAAGCCGGGCGGCATCCCCTCGGTGGGATAGTCTATCCACACATGCCCGTCGGCGTTGGTTTCGGTATCAAAATCGCGCCGCCGCTGTATCCCATCCCGCGACGCCAACCATATCTTCAGCCGTTCGCCCGGCACAAAGCGGTCGCTAAAAAAGCGCAACGTCGTACCGGCCGGAGCGCGGAATGGTCGAGCCTCCATCCATACCCACTGGCTTGTGATGGGGTCGGGCCCCACCAGCACGGGGGCCGCGTTTGCCTGGTTATCGTGGCCCGAGCGTTGCCCCGCCTGCCAGTCATACTTCGCCCATAGATTGATAACCGCGCCCTCTGGCAGCGTGTCGGAGACTTGGGCATACACCGTGGCGGTATGGCGTTTGTCCTGGCCCACCCCGCCAAACACTAGCGTGAAGGAACCGGCATCCATATCGCTCAACCAGTCGCCGTCGCGCGCAAACTGGGTGTCGGTGATGGTGAGTTGGGCCGGGTCATACGCCACCTGTACATGCACGCGGTCGGCAAATACATCGCCCGTGTTGCGGGCCGTGATGGTATAGGCAAGCGTACCGCCGGGCGGAACCTGTACGCTCGGCTCGGCCCGCACAATTACCGAGATGCGGGCGGAATCGTCGTCGTCATCGGCGGGGGCGGGGGGCACGGCCAGAGCGGCGGGGGCCGCAAGGGCCAGGCCGCAGAATAGGGCCAGGAGCATAAGCAGGGGGCGGGGGTGGGTACGTATCATAGGGGGTTCCTCCTCTCGGTCATAATTACTTTGAGAACTACACCAGGGTATCCGGATCTACGCCCATTTCGCGTAGCTTCTTTGCAAACCGCTCCGCTCGCTCCTCCCCCGTCAATAGCAAGTTGCCCGCCGCGTCCCACCAGCGCAACCAGGGCATAATGCTTTCCTGGTAGCGTCCATACCAGATGCCAAGCTCTACCCCAGGCGACGCTATCGGATAGTGTCCCCGCTCGTTTGCTTCTACGTTGGCATAGCGCCTATCCTCCCCAAGCCGGTACAGCGTTACCCGTCCGGCCCGTCCCTCATAAATTGCATAGTAGGGGATACCGATAGCCTGTTCATAGACCCAGAATTTGCCGTGGTAGGGTGTGCGGTCGCGCTCTTCGCGCCCATCTCCCGACACAAACTCAATCACAATGAGCGGGATGGCCTGCTCCTGCCACAGGACGTAGGAGCGGCGATACTCGCCCGGCGGCAGTGGGTTTACGCCCGGCACATAGAACCAGTCGGGCGACACGGCTCCCTGTTCGGGGGGGTCGGTCAAGCGCCAGTAGATGCCGCTATCCTGCCCAATGCAATAATCCCATTGGGAGTGGATCTGGCGCAGCAGTGGTTCAATCGAGGTGGTGAGCAGCACACTTTGCGGGTGCTCTTGAAAATTTTTCACAAAGCTACCATCCGTCTCTGGTAATTGGGTATGGTCGGGCCATGCGGTGGGGTCGTCACACTCGCGCCATTCCTGTGTTGGGGCTATCCGTTGTGTTACCATCGCTTTCTCTCCTACTGCCCGCAGCGGGTGGGGTTTTGCGCCTGGTTATAGACGCGCTCAAACTCCTCAAGATACTGGCTTGCCACCTCCGGGCTATCAATAATCACCAGGTTTTCGTCGTTCGTCTCTTCCGCCCGCCGCGTAAAGTTATACGAGCCAGTAATCACCGTCGCATCGTCAATGATAATAACCTTGTGGTGCATGGTGTAACAGTTGCCATCTTCCAGCACATCCACCCCGTTCTCCTTGAGCCGCTGGTATTCCGCGCCGATGCCGTTCGCGTTGCGGGTCTCAAAAACCCCCTGCACCGCTACCCCCGCGTTGTGGCGTTCGATCATCGCCTCCGCAATCGGGTCGCTAGTGTAGGAGAAGGCCAGAAAACGAATGCTTTGCTGCGCCGCCTGGATCTGTTCCACCAGCACGGGTTGGGGCCTATCCTGGGGCGAAAAGTAGTTTTCAATGAACATGGTATCCGTCTGTACCAGCGGGTTGGGAGCCAGCGATTCTTTATCGTTGCCAAAGTAGCCCTCGTGCATCTGCGCAAATTCGGCGGCGTAATTTTCGACAATGGCCGGAATGGTAAAGCGGATCAGGTTGTTATTGTTGCGGTAGGTGCCGTTGTTGCTAAAATTCCATGACCCCATCCATGCGATGCTATTATCAATAATGGCGAACTTGCTATGCAGAAACCCCGTGCTCTCCTCCCACGCAATCGGGATACCGGCCGCCTCGACCCGCCCGGCCCATTCCGAGTCGTCGGGCTTTTCCAGATTTTCGCGGTCGAGCGCCAACCGCACCGCCACGCCGCGCTCGTGGGCCCGTATGAGCGCGTCGGCCACACTTTCCAGGTCATACTCAAACGCGGCGACATCAACGCTGGTTGTCGCGGCGTCAATGTCCGCCAGCATCGCCTGCTCGGAGGGGGGCGGGGTGCGGCGGTCGCGCTCGTCGGGGTAGACCAGCGACGGTGTGGTAAAAAAGACTTGCAACGAGCCGGAGTTGCTCTCGATGACTGGCGGGGGGGCCTGCTCCTCCTGCGGCAGCGATACTCCCACATCTTCCAGCACATCGGGGGGAATATACTTCGCTACCTCTTCCAGGTCTATATAGCCCTCGTTGGCCAGATAGCCAACCACCAGCAAGGCCACAACGCCTATCAATGACCAGATGGTTGGCGCTTTGCGGCTACCAGATTTGCGCGACGTGCGCGACGATGATTTGCGGCGGCGCGATGAACCAGACTTCGGCATAACAATCTACGTTCCTTTCTCCAATGCTTGCTGCGCCAGCGCTACCAGCGTATCGGGGTCGTGCTCGTCGGGGGCGTCGCTGGACACCCGAAAGATAGCCCGCCGGATAGCGCTCACGGCCTGCGCTACGGCCTCGTCGCTCAGAGCCGCGTTGGTAGCGGCCATCGCCGCTTGATAGGAGGCCCACTCAATGAGCGGGCGGGCCTGGTCGTCGGTCAGGTCGCTGGTGAGCCGCTCATCTTCTTGAATGCGCTCCACGGCCTCCTGCTGCCGTCTGGCAAAGGCCGCGCTGGCGTTCACCGCACTGGCCGCAATAACCTCGCCAAGCGGATAGAGCAAGCATGAGTCGGTTGAGCATTTCTCTTCCATCATAGTTCTTTCCCCCTCACGTTACACAAAAATAATGGTGCGGTTGTCGTATACCAGAATTTTCCGTTGTAAGTGATACCAGATAGCGCGAGAGAGCACCACCTTTTCCAGATCGCGCCCCTTGCGTACCATATCGTCTATCGTATCCTTGTGGCTGACCCGGACTACATCTTGCTCGATAATTGGCCCGGCGTCAAGCTCGCTTGTAACATAATGGCTGGTGGCCCCGATAATCTTCACGCCGCGCTCGTGGGCCGAGTGGTAGGGGCGGGCGCCGGGGAAGGCCGGCAAAAAGGAATGGTGAATGTTAATAATGCGATTGGGGTAGTGGGTAATAAATTCGGGCGAGAGAATTTGCATATAGCGGGCCAGCGCCACAACATCAATGCGATATTCTTGCAACAGGGCCAGTTCTTTCTGCTCCTGCTCCGCCTTATTCGCTTTCGTTATGGGGAAGATATGGTAATCTATATCAAAGCGTTGGGCGATAGGCTCCAGGGCGGGGTGGTTGCTCACAATCAGCGGTATCTCTACCTGCCACTCGCCGCTGTGGTAGCGCGAAAGAATGTCGTAGAGACAGTGGGGCAGGCGCGAGACGAAGAGCGCCATGCGTGGGGTATCCTTGGTAACGTAGAGTTTCCATTGCATAGCGAAGCGTTCAGCTATAAGCACTTGAAAAAACTCACCGATTTTATCGGCGGGAATAGTAAAGTTGGTTAGATCCCACTCGATACGCATAAAAAATACCTGCCGGCTGGTATCAACGTGCTGTTCCAGGTGTAAAATATTCCCATCGTTTTTGTGGATAAACTCTGTGACAGAGGCAACCAGACCCGTCCTATCGGGGCAATGAATGAGCAGTATCGCAGATGGCGGCGTGCTGGTGTTGGGCATATCCATAGCGTGGCTCTCCTTGAGATTGGTATTCTCGCTTTCTCCGCACAATTATAGCAGCAATAGGCCGCCCCAATGCGGCGTACCTAATTCACATTTGGGGAGCACCCCCCTGGGAGCGGAAACATATGCGCCACACCCGCCCCCCCTTGCCGCGCCTGCCGCCAGATCTGCTACAATCGTAGCAGAACTATTGTTATTCCACGGGATCGGTAAGGTATGGAGCTATGACTATGGCGGAACTAACCTTCTGGGGTTGGATGGTTATTTTCTTGCTGGCTATCGGCCTGGTAGCGCTAGGATGGTTGGTATGGAAAGTAGCCTGGAAACCCTACTATTCAAATGAAAATATGCAACTTCGCGGGGTTGAGCAACAGCAAAAAGATTTGCTTTCTGAAGCAAAGCGGCGAAAACAGATATTGACGGAATCAACGGGGGAGTGGTTATCATAGATGAAATCGGGAAAATGGAATGCCTGTCCGACCGTTTCAGGTCTCTTGTCCTCGAGCTGCTGGATTCCGACACCACGCTGGTCGCCACGATTGCACAAAAGGGCGGCGCTTTCATTGAACGGATAAAACACCGGCC
>DAOTUK010000267.1:0-33739 GCA_034437375.1 Chloroflexaceae bacterium
CCGCCGCAAAGATGGTACGCTCTTCTGGGAGTCGGCCTCTATTTCGCCCATTGTGAATGAGCAAGGCGAGATAACCCATTTTCTGGGAATAAAGGAGAATATTACCGAGTACAAGCGCATGGTAGAGGATTTGCAACGCGCACGCGAGGACGCCGAGGCCGCCACCAGAGCCAAGTCCGATTTTCTGGCCAGTATGAGCCACGAAATCCGTACCCCCTTAAACGCCATTATTGGGATGACAACGTTGCTGCGCCATTCTGAACTGATACCCGAACAGGCCGATTATGTTGAGACTATTCATATCTGTGGCGATGCGCTGCTGAATATCATCAACGATGTGCTGGATTTCTCGAAGATAGAGGCCGGCAAGGTAGACCTGGAGCAGCGCCCCTTTGATGTACGTGAGTGTGTCGAAGGAGCGCTCGATGTGGTGGCGGCGCAGGCAGCCTCGAAGGGGCTCGATCTGGCGTTCCTGATTGCCGATGAAACCCCGCTGATTGTGGTGGGAGATGTCAACCGTCTGCGGCAGATAGTGGTCAAT
The DNA here is from genome assembly GCA_034437375.1 of Chloroflexaceae bacterium. GTDB lineage: Bacteria > Chloroflexota > Chloroflexia > Chloroflexales > Chloroflexaceae > JAAUSY01. The sequence goes on from DAOTUK010000267.1 coordinate 542, forward strand.
CTGTTGAGCAACGCGGTCAAGTTTACCGAGCGCGGCGAGGTGGTGGTTTCGGTCGGGGGCCAATGGGTAGGCGCGGGGGAGCAATCCTATACCTTGCGCTTGAGCGTGCGCGATACGGGTATCGGTATCCCCGCTGAGCGGTTGGGCCGGTTGTTCCAATCCTTTAGCCAGGTAGATAACTCTATCAGCCGGCGCTTTGGCGGGACAGGGCTTGGTCTGTCCATTAGCAAGAGTCTGGCCGAGATGATGGGCGGGCAGTTGTGGGTTGAGAGTGTGGAGGGGGAGGGCTCTACCTTCCACGTATCCGTGCTGGTGACAGCCGCGACCGAGCAACCCTGGGTATGGTGGCGCAGTATCCACCCCGACCTGGAAGGCAAGCGCGTGTTGCTGGTTGACGATAACGCGACCATGGGTACCTTGCTGGCGCAGTCGGTGGGCACCTGGGGGATGCTCCCCTTTATCACCACCGATGCTTCCGAGGCGTTGGCGTGCTTGCACCAGGGACAGTCGTTCGACGTGGTGCTGCTTGATATGACCATGCCGGGCGTAGATGGGCCCCAGTTGGTCGCAGATATTCGCGCCCTGGTCGGCGGTACTCCCGTGTCGCTCGTGCTGCTAGAACCATTTGGGGTCGGGCGGTTGTCGCTGCAAGAATGGATGGTTGGCGAACAGATAGCGGTGCTTTCAACGCCAGTCAAACCGGCGCGGTTGTACGAAGTGCTGGTCAGCCTCTTTTCGGGCGAAGTGGAACATGTCCAGATACAGGAAACATTGGGCGGATGGGGAGAGGTTGGCTCCTTGCGGGGGGAAGGGGCCGAACTTGCGCAGATAGCCCACCATTACCCGCTCCGTATTCTGGTAGCCGAAGACAATACCTTTAATCAAAAGGTTATTCTGTTGCTGCTTGCGCGACTGGGCTACCACGCACGAGTGGTCGCGCATGGGGGCGAGGTGCTGGCCGCGCTGGAACAGGAAGCCTACGATGTGGTGCTGATGGATGTGCAGATGTCGGGAATGAATGGGATAGAAACAACCCGCGCTCTCCGAGACCGGGGGGGGAATGGCGACGTATCCATCTATCCCTGGATTATCGCTATGACGGCCCATGTGCTAGAGGGCGACCGCGAGCAGTGCCTTGCCGCCGGTATGAATGATTACATTGCAAAGCCGGTGCGGTTGGAGGAGTTGATAGCGGCGCTCAAGCGGGCCGCGCAGCAGGTTGGGCCGGGCCCATCCCACGAAGCGGTGGGAGGGGGCAGACGGCCCAACGGCGAAGGTCAACACAGGGGGGCGAGCAGGGAGGATCTATCGCCGGCGGCGACACCCGCGCCCCCACCCATTGACCATACCGTCCTTGATCGCTTTCTCGCCGAAATGGGCGACGAAACCACCGATATGCGCGAGGAGATAATGCAGCTCTTTCTGGAAAGTGTGACCCCGCTCCTCGACGAGATTGCGCAAGGCGTCGCGGCCCAGGATAGAACGGTGCTGTACCGTGCGGCCCATACGTTAAAATCGAGTAGTGCCCAGATGGGGGCTATGGCCCTGGCGGCGCTGTGTCAGGAGTTGGAGCGCTGCGGGAAGAGCGGCCCATTTGCAACGTGCGAAACCCTCGCAACACGAGTGCATGAGGAGTTTTCGCTGGTGCGGGCTACCTTGGAAGAACTATTGGCAAAGTCGTAACACGAAACCAGGAGGCGGGCCTATGGACAGGCAACGGATATTGCTGCGTTGGGGAATGGTACTCTTGCTGCTGGCAATGGCTCTGGGGCCGCTGTCCTTCTCGCGGCCCTACCGCGCAACGGACAGTCCCCCTTTCCGTCGCCAGGTTGACGTAATACGTGACGCGCTGCACCACCCCCACCTGGCCGCGACGGGCCAGGCGCGCGGCGCTATCCAGCCGGCCACCCCCGCGCGCCAGATGGCCCCGGCCACCCTGGCGGCTATGGAACCGGGCGGAGCCGCGGCGGCCCTGCCGGTGACGCGGACGCGGGCCGCGCAAGCACCGCACACCCCGCCGGCCCTGGCGGATCAACTCCACGCGCAGCGCACGGGCCGCCTGAGCATCACCGCCACCACCGGCAAACCCGGCAGCACAACTACCGTGATCGGGCGCGGGTATGCGCCCGACACGCGCATACAACTTGCCTGGGACGAGGTGGATGTAACGGGGCGCCGCTTTCTGCAAACGGAATCCGACGGCACCTTCCGCTATCGCTTTACAATCCCCGCAAGCGTGACCAATGGGGAGCACACCATTACCGCGCTCGAGGCCGGCGCCGCCGACGCGCTGTTGTCCAGCAACGCGCCAGTGGTCAACGCCAGTAGCGCATCGTTCCAGGTGGTGGGTGGATTGCCGCCCGGTACCAACGTCGCCGCGCTGGCCCCGCCGCCCGTGCCGCCCCTGCCGGTGGTAGAGGGGCCAGCGCGGCCCCAGGCCACAAAGGCCTGGACGTTTGCGGTCTACATTGCCGGCGATAACAACCTCTCAGACTATGCCGATGTCAACCTGTACCAGATGGCGGCTACGGGGGGCACCAATGCAAACGTCAACGTAGTGGCGCTGGTTGACCGCAACAACGCCGCAACCCAATATGTGCAGGTGGGTGATGGGCAATTGAACGATGTGACCCCGGACGGGGTGCGCGGCGCGAACATAGACAGCGGCAACCCCCAGAGCTTTGTGGATTTTATGGGCTTTGTATCCCAATACTATCCGGCCCAACGCTACGCGGTGGTAGTGTGGAACCACGGCGGCGGGTGGTTGGCTATCGAAACAGACGACCGCTCCGGCAACTATTGGGATATGGGCGAGCTTCGCAGCGCTTTGCAAGGCGGGTTGCAGCACCTTGGCGTGCCGCAATACGACGTACTTATCTTCGACGCCTGCCTGATGGCGCAATACGAGGTGGCGCTTCAGATAGATGATCTGGTCAATGTGCAGGTGGCTTCAGCCGAGAATGTGCCCGGCACCGGCGTGCCCTACGACATGTTTTTGCCCGCGCTGCTCCAGAACCCGGCGCTCTCCCCCGACGCTTTCGGCGCGGCCGTAGTAGATGGCTATACCAATTTTTACAACCAGTACACCCTCTATACCCTCAGCGCGGTGAAGCTAGAACAACCCTTTGTTGCGCTACAAGCGCACATCAATGCCTTTGCCGAGGCGTTGCTGGCGGTGGGGCCGGCCCAGGCCGGCGCAATCCAGACGGCCCGCGATGCCGCGCTGGTCTACGACTTCCAGGATTTTGTAGACCTGGGCGATTTTGCCCAACAGGTACAGGCGCATGTGTCCGATAGCCGCGTGCAGACGACGGCCCGGGCCGTGCGCGACGCGCTGAGCGCGGGCGATTTCGTATTGCACGAGACGCACGGGCCCCAGTCCGCGGCCAGTAGCGGCCTGTCCATCTATCTCCCCTCCGCGGTGGGGCACGCCAGCAGCGGACGCTACGACGAGGGCTATGACCGGCTGGACGTGCAGGGCACAACCTGGCACACCTTCGCGCGGGCCTTCTACACCGGGCACTATCCCGACGGGGGCGGCGGCACCGCCCCGGAGGACGTCCCCGCGCCGCCCCCGCCGCCCGCGGCCGCCTCGCTCAGCGACATTGTGTATACCAACCAGACCAATACCAGAGCCTTTGACCTCTACCGCCTCTACTCCATCGCCGACCCGAAAGAAGCGCCGCCCTCGCTGCCGCTGTTGAGCGACGGCTACCGCAACTCCTACCCGCGCTGGTCGCCCGACGGACAGTACATCGTCTACGCTTCAGACCGTAACAGCAGCAGTCATACGGCGCTTGATGTAAACCTCTTTCTCATCCGCTCCACCGGGTTGCAATATGAAAAGGTGACTGCGCCAGAGCCAACGCCGACCACGCCGAGCACCCCTACCCCGACGCCAACGCCGACCACGCCGACTACCCCCACCGCAACTCCCACGATACCCCCGACGCCGACGCCGACCACGCCAACCACGCCAACTATCCCCACCACGCCGACCACCCCCGTCAAGACCCCCACCCCGCTTCCACCGGCGCAGCAGTTGCTTGGCGACCCCGGCTTTGAGGCGGGCGCAGATGGCGCATGGAGCAACCAGTTTCAAGCCGGCAGCGCCTATGTGTCTGAACCGGTGCATGGGGGAGCGCAGGCTGTGCGGCTCAAAACGCACGAGTCGTGGGTGCAGCAGTGGGTCACGGTGCCCCAGGGGACAGCGGCCCTCCGTCCGAGCCTCTGGTATGCCTTTGAAAGCAGCAGCGATAATGACCCTACGCTGTATATCACGTTGTACGATGCGGCCGGCGCAAAGCTGTATGAGGCGTATATAGACCCGCAAACGCCGCAGACTGTGGAGTATGGCACCTGGTACGAGTTTGAGGCATCCGCGCCCCACCCGCTGCCAGAGTCGTTGCAAGGGCAACGGGTGCGCTTCGAGCTGTACCTGGACGACGCGACGCCAGCGTCGGGTAGTCTGGTGGTGGATGATGTGGCGCTGGTGGCTCTGCCCGACGCGGGGGCGGCCACAACAGACACGCCCCCCGCGCTTGCCGAACGCGAATCGCTCTTGTCGCCCGACCAGACCACCGAACCGCGCCAACTCACCTTTAGCAACGTCAATTGCAAGCAGGGGTATGGCACCGGCAACCCGTGCGCGGTTGAGCAATCCTTTGACCCGGCCTGGTTGGGCGATGGCTCCGGTATCCTCTATACCAGCATCCGTCTGGATATGGCGAACCCCGACCCCGGCCAGTGGGACATCCGTCAATCCATTCATCTGCTTGACCCTACGAAGGAGCCGGGCGACCCCGACTACGACACCACCATATTACCCAACCCGGCCTTTACGAATAATGGCCAGGCTATTGGGGATGATGTGCTATTTGAGAATGCCGATATGAACGGTAGCAACGGGCTATTGATGTTTCGCTATACGCCCCCTGACACCTGCCACGAACGGTATGACGCCGACTTTTGCGCCAACGCTATTGGCTTTATTGATTTCTCGCAAGAGCCGCCGCCGCTGCGGGTGCTGGTGTTGAACGATGCGGAGGAGGTAGCGACGGGTAACTATCTGCGGGTAAACTATCCGGCCTGGCGACAGGGCACCAACGAACTGGCCTTTCTCTATAGCCGCGTGGGCGACCCCCGTAGTATGCGTACGCTTGACCCCCGCGACGCCCCCGACTCCGGCGTGCGCGAGAATCCCTTTGAAACCTATGACATTGGGCATCTGGTGGTAGACCTGGAAGCCGGCGTGTTCGATATGCAAGCGCCTATCTGGGCCTTCCAGAATCCCCACGAAGGGGAAGGCGTCTTTTACCGCCCCGGCTGGAAGCCCGGCGATACCCCCGACCTCACCGCCTCCTATTCCCGCAATGGCGGCTATACCTACGATGTGGGCTTGTTTGTGCAGGATGGCACGCGACGGCGCGGTTTCTGGATAACCAACGATGGCTATAGCTATCTGCCGTCGTGGGGCAACGTGGCGCTGAAGGATATACCGGCCCGCCTGCAAACCAACGTCAAGTACCTGGCGCCGGCCCCCTCCCAGGATTCGGCGGTGACGCTGGCGGGTAGTGGGTTCAAGGCCGGCGAACGGGTGGATGTACGGGTTGGCCTGGCCCGGGCGCAGGTTGATGGGATTATCACGACGGTGAAAGCGGACGCGGCGGGGATGCTTGCGCCAGTGGTGACGTTGACCAGTGGGGTGCCGCCGGGCGCGTACTATTTCCAGGCACGCGGGCGCAAGAGCGCGAAATCATCGAATATTGACTATGTGGTGTTGACGCCCCCGACCGGCGCGAACGAGGGGCGCATACCGCTGGCCGGGGGGAGCGTGTTTGTCAACGATGGTACCCGCATAACGGCCAGTGCGGGGACGTTGCCGGTGACGACCACGCTCTTGTACGAGTCGAGCGCCACGACGTTGGCGCAGCATCCGTTTGAGCGTGGGGACGTGTTGCGCTTCTTTACGCTCGATATGCGGCGTGAGAGTGCGCAGAGTATGCCCGTGCAACCCGCCAGGCCGCTTCAGATGCGCTTCTCCTATCGCGCCGCCGATCTGGTGCTATCACCCTATGTCAATAAGGAAGAATTGACGCTCTTTGGGTATCGCAGCAGCGATAGCGGCACCAGCACCAACCAGACGGGCGACGGCGGGGGCGATAGGGGCGACGGGTGGCAGGCGCTGCAATCCTTTGGGGGCGCAACTAGTATGACGGCCCGTGTGGATGTGCGCGACTATACCGAATTTGCTATAGCGGACACCAGCCGGGACGCGGGGGTTATCGAGACGCTCTACCTGCCGCTGGTCTATCGGTAGGGGCTGTTTCCTGGGAGCGTGGGCCCCTTGCCCGCGCTGGGGCGAGCGAGACGCTCGCGCTCCCAGGAATATGCCGGAAACCCGTACGCGGTGAGGCATCGTGGTTCCAATGGCCCGGGTGGGGATGCGCGTATGGAGAGGATAGGGTACAATAGAGAGCAGAAACCATGATACCCCGTCGTATTGCCATATTCGCCATAGGGCTATGCCTGGCCGGTGTTGCACACGTCTGTGTCCAACAGCGTGAGCCGGTGGCCGACTTCTCGCTATTGACCGCGCCACAGTGGGCGTGGTTGCACGAATCCTACCGCTTTAACCAACCCAACCTGGACAATGCGCTGGTAGGGGGCGTGCTGCTGCTGTGCAGTGTGGCGTTGTGCGCGTGGGGCGCGGCGGCTATGCCCTTCCCCCAGGCGCGTCTGCTCCCCGCCCCAACCCGCATTACCCTGCCCACCCCACAACGCAACGGGTGGGTTGTGTTGCTGGCCAATCTGGCGTTGCTTCCGCTGGCCTACCTCGTCTGCCAGGTATCGCACGGGAGCTATAACCATATGCTGCCGGTGGTCTGGTTGCTGGTACTGGCGGTGGGGGTGCTGGCCGCGCTGCTGATTGACCGCGCCAATGGAAACACGACCCTTTCGCCCAACATCGAGTGGGCCGACGGGGTGGCGCTGCTGCTGCTGCTCGCGCTTGGCGTTGCCATTGGCACCTACCGTTTGCAAACCTTGCCCGCCAGTATGATAGATGATGAGGGCGGGTTCTGGATTTATGCCAGCAGTATCCACGCAGGCCGGTTCGAGCCGGTGGCGTTTGATTTGCTGGTCTACACCTTCCCGGCCCTCAGCAGCATCTACCAGGCCTGGGTACTCGATCTGGCCGGGGCGACGCTGTGGGCCTGGCGCTTTTCGTCGGTGCTGGCCGGGGTGGTTGCGGTTGTGCCGCTCTACCTGCTGGCCCGCGAACTCTTCGACCGGCGGGTAGCCGTGGTTGCGGGGGTGCTGCTGCTGGTAATGCCCTTTTTCCTGGCCTTTGCCCGTATGGGCTACAACAATGCGCAAGCGTTGCTACCAGTGACATTGACCCTGTACCTGCTCTGGGCCGGCTTGCGGCGGGGGAGTGGGTGCTATCTCTTTCTGGCGGGCGTGGCGGCCGGGATGGGCTTTTATACCTATACGGGCGGGCGGATGGGGTTGGTGGTGGCGCTGCTCTTTCTGTTCTATCTGCTGGTGGTGGCGCTGTGGCGCGGGCGGGCGGCGTTGGTTGCCCCCCCCCGACCGTCTGATGACCGCGGCCTGCGGTTTGCCCAAACCAGCAGCGCTCCCCAGAGTACGGCCCCGACTATCGTTATCCTGGGCATGGTCTTTCTCACGGGGGCAATTCTTACCGTGCTGCCACTGGTTATCTATACCGGGGTGATGCGCCCCAACCAGGTACACCGCAAGATGCTCGAAAATCTGTATCCTGTCGAAGGCTATGCCAACACCGTTTTTGCAGAGGAGGAATTGTACCGCGACTATCCGCCGCTCCAGATTGGACGCTATACCTTTTTCTACCGCCCCGACCTCTACGCAAAGCTGCTGGTGCGCGGGGGTATCCGTTCGCTGCTGGCCTTCCACCACCCCCATATGGCCACGCAGCACTATATCGCCAGTGCAATACCGGGCCCGCTTGGTACGCTCTTCTACACGGCCGGGCTTGGGGTGGCGCTGGCCCATATCAGGCGGCCGGCGGCGGTGTTACTGCTGGTGTGGTTGCTCAGCAGTATTGTTCTGCTCAGTGTGATACACACCTTCCCGCCACGCTTTCCCCACCTGGTACCGGTTGCGCCGGTGGTGGCGTTGCTGAGTGCGCTTGGGATTGTGGCCCTGGCACGGGGAACGCTCGCCAACGATGCGGGCCGGGGCGAAGACCTGGGAGCGACGGCGGGACGCCGGCTCCGGGGCGGGCCAGAGGCCGGCCTTCCCAGGCGGGAAACTCGGATCAGAGCCTCAATACCTACCCCTGAGAGGGAATGGCGGCGGGAGCCAGCGGCGCCCCCCCGCCGCGCATGGCACACGCTCCTTTCCTATGCTATCATAACGGGGTGTGTTGCCGCCGTGGCGCTGTCCGGGTTGCACAACTATCTGGTTGAGGTGCCGCAGCGCTACCCGCCAACCATGCGTGACATCATTGGGTTTACGGCTATCAATGCCCAGACCCCACAACACCTTGTCCTGGTAACAAGCGAGCCTGATAGCGTGGGGTTTGTTGGCGATTCGGGCGAGCCGTGGATGATGGAGCATTTTGCAACCCGCGCCGATTTTCAGATGGTGCAACCGGCGGCGTTGCAGCGTGGGGCCCTGGACATAGCCGGCGATGAAGGGTATGTGTTCTTTTTCTTTGCAACAGACCATCAGTCTGTGCAGGCCTTTCTCGAAACCGCGTTTGGTACGCCGCTCTCGTTGCGGGTGCATCGCAACCACGAGGGCGACATTATAGGATATTCGTATGCAACCGACCCGGAGGTTTTTGTTCCGCACTAGCGGTGGTGCGTCGTTCTCAAGATAGCGTATGAACAAAGCTGGAAACATTGGCATGCTCATACTGGCGCTTGCGGCGCTGCTGGTGGGGTGGGTCGGGCAACTGCTCCTGCTAGACGAGTCTTCCAGGGGCTTGAGTGGGTGGGGGTTGCTGCTGCTGGCCGTGGCGCTCTTTATCGGGCTTGGGCAATGGGCCCGCCGCAACTCTGAGCCTCCATCCCTATCCGAAATGTCTCACCCCATAATAGCCTTTGTGCGCTCGTCGCCTCTGGCGCTGGTGCTGCTTTGCGCTGGTCTGGCCAGTAGCGGCGCAGCCTTCTGGTTGAATACCCAGGCGGATATGCGCCCCTGGCCGTCGCTGCTGGCGTGGCTTGCGGGTATCGGGCTATTTCTCGGCGGGGCCTGGCGTTGTGGCGCATACCGCCCGCCGCCGCCCCCCCCTACCAGCAGGACTGCCGACCCGGACGATACGCCCCGGCCCCGTACGACCGATACACCCCACAGCAGCAGTACCGCTTCCCCAGGACAACCAGTGGGAGTGGGGCGAACGGTGCTTTCCTGGGATGCCCAGACCCCGCGGGGCGAGGGGGGGCGACAGGTGCGGGTGTGGGGCGACCCGGCGACGCGCCCTGCGCCTGGGGGGGGGCGACCAGAGCCACGCAAGCGGAGCCTGTCCCACGGCGAGCCGGCGCGGGACTGGATTGCGAACGCAGAGCCGGGCCCCGTTGCGCGGTGGGAGGTGGTGGCGCTGGTGGTGCTGGTCGTGCTGGCCTTTCTGGTGCGCTTTATCAATGTGGCCGCTATCCCCAATAATATCAGCGGCGACGAGGGCGAAATGGGTATGGTGGCGCGGGAGGTGCTCTCCGGCGCGCTGGACGATCCCTTCGCAACCCACTGGCTCTCCCATCCGACGCTCTGGTTTTTTCTGCAAGCGCTTTCACTGCACCTCTTCGGCGACGATATTGGCGGGTTGCGGATGCTGTCGGTGCTTATTGGCACCGCCACCGTGCCGATGCTGTACCTCTTTGCCCGCCCGCTGTATGGTCGTCCGACGGCCCTTATCGCCGCGCTGCTGCTGGCCTGCTTCCATCTGCACGTCCACTACAGCCGCTACGCGCTTAACAACATTGCCGACCCGCTCTTCGGGCTTATCTGCTTTGCGGCGCTATTCTATGGCTTTCGCAAGCGCTCGCCGGTCGGGTTTGCGCTGGCGGGGGTGGCGCTTGGGGTGGCGCTCCATTTCTATATGGGAACGCGGCTCTTTCTGGTGCTGGTGGTGCTTCTGTTGCTGCATCAATTGCTATTCAACCGCCGCTACCTGATGGGCCTGCGCTGGCATGTGCTGCTGCTGGTGGTGGGCTTTTTTGTGGGATTCGGGCCCCTGCTACACTACTATACCGAACATCCCGACAAGTTTAACGAGCGCATCCGCCTGGTGGGCTATCTGGAAGGGTCATGGTTTCGGGAAAAACGGGCCAATGGGCAGAGCGAGCTAGAAATTCTCGCCTACCAGTTCAAGAATGCCTACGGGGCGTTTACTTTTGTCCCAGAGCGTAGCCCACAATATCACCCCGGTATTCCCTTGCTCAGCGCGGTTTCTGCGGTGCTGTTTGTGCTTGGGTTGGCGCTGGTATTGTCGCGGTGGAAAGCGCTGGATACCTGGTTGGTGCTGGTGTGGATAGGGAGCGCACCCTTCTTTGGCGGGGTGTTGCTGGCCAACCCGCCAGAGAGTGGCCGCTATGTGACGACGGCGCCGGCGCTCTGTCTGGTGGTGGTACTGGCGCTCACCCACCTGGCCCGTCTGTTGCACTGGTCACTGGCGCTCCCCATGCAGCGGCTCTGGCGCATACCGGCGGGGGTTGTGGTGGGGTTGGCGCTGTGGAATATGTGGTTCTATTTCAACGAGTTTGGGCCGCACCCTAACTTTAGCGGTACAGACACCAGCAATCAGGTGGGCATCTATATGGAACAACAGCCATCAAACACTTTTGTATACTACTTTGGGGCTCCGAAAATCTTTTTGCGCCATGGCCCGATCCGCTTTCTGGCCGCAGATGTACCTGGGGCAGAGGTGCTTGAGCCAATCCACACGACCGCCGATTTGCCCCCGGTGCCGCGCTACCGCCGCCCGGTGTTTATCTTCCTGCCCCACCGTGAGGGGGAATTGGAGGTTGTGCGCGAGGCCTACCCAGACGGCACGCTGCACACTATCCGCGATAAGACGGGACTCAAAACGCTCTTTCTGGCGTATGAACCGCACGAGGAGCAACAGAGCCCAGAGGAGCGCCAGTAATGGATCAGCACCCCCCCGATAGCTCCCCGCAACCACAGCTAAGCGGCTTGATATTGCTTGGTGCTATTCTGTTCCTGGGGGGCAGTGGCCAGGCTTTGCTGCTGGCACGGCCACCGTTGCTGGTACCGGGGGTGCTGTTGCTGGTGGGAGCGGGGGGGCTGTTTGTGCTGATGGGCCGCTGGACGCGGCGTACCAGCACTATCCCCTTGCCCGGCTGGCTCCAACCGATCATGCGCGTGGTGGACATGGCTCCCGTGGGGGTTGGTCTGGCGATGGGTGGGGTAGCCTTGGGCTTGATTGCGTTCTGGATTCATCCTGTGCCTGCGATGCGGCCCTGGCCGGTGCTGGTGGCGTGGGGTATGGGGATGCTGCTCTTTGTGGCGGGGGTATGGTGGACGGGTAGACAGCGCCGCTCGGTAACCCCCGCGACGGCCAGCGGATGGGCCGGGTTGCGCTCGCAGGTGGCGTATGAGCAGGAGCCGCCCCATACGGCCCGCCGGACGCTACGCAAGCGCAAGATTGGCCCGCTTCCCGCGCTATCTCAGCGGGGCGTCTCTACTCCGGAGTCGGTGCCTATCGCGCGGTGGGAAGTGGTGGCGCTGCTGGCGTTGACGATAGCTGCGTTTGTGCTACGCTTTGTGGCCATTGATACGATCCCCAACAACATCAGCGGCGACGAGGGCGAAATGGGTATGGTGGCGCGGGAGGTGCTGGCGGGCCAGCACACCGACCCCTTTATCACCGGCTGGCTTTCGCATCCGATGATGTGGTTTTTTCTTCAGGCCCTCTCGCTGCACCTCTTCGGCGACGATATTGGCGGGTTGCGGATGTTGTCGGTGCTTATCGGAACGGCTACTATCCCCGCGTTCTATGGGTTTGCTCGTCTGCTACACGGACGCACAACGGCCCTGCTGGCCGCAACGTTGATGACGGTGTACCATCTGCACGTTCACTATAGCCGCTACGCGCTCAATAACATTGCCGATGGTTTGTTTGGGATGGTCTTTTTCGGGGCGCTGTTCTATGGGTGGCGCAAGCGCTCGCCGGTCGGGTTTGCGCTGGCGGGGGTGGCGCTTGGGGTGGCGCAGCACTTTTATATGGGAACGCGGCTCTTTATCGTGCTGTTCGCGGTGGTGTTGCTGCACCAGTTTGTGACCAACTGGCGCTATCTGCTGCGGTTGCGCTGGTATCTGGCGCTGCTGGCGGTGGGGGTTGTGCTTGGCTTCGGGCCGCTGTTGTCCCACTATATACAGCGTCCGGATACTTTTACGGCCCGTATGGATGTGATGGGCATTACTGGTGAGTGGGTACAAAACCAGATCAAGGGGCGCGAGCCGGTTGATTTCATGCGGGAGCAGGTACATTATTCCTTCGGGGCTTTTACGCTTGAGCCGGAGCGCGACGATGCACAGTATAACCCCGGTATTCCCCTGCTAGATGCGGTGTCGTCGGTGTGGTTATTCTTTGGCCTGGGGGTGGTGCTGCTGCGTTGGCGGCGGGTAGATATGGTGCTGCTGCTGGCGTGGCTGGTTGGTACGGCGTTCTTTGGGGGGGTGCTGTTCTGGAAGCCGCCGTCGTCGGCCCGCTATGTGACGACGGCGCCGGCGCTGTGCTTGCTGATAGCGCTGGCTATCGGGCAGTTTGCGCTGATAGTGCAACGGTCTATGCGTCTGTCGCCGCGCAGCGTGCCGGTTATCGGGGCGCTGCTGGTGCTGCCGCTGCTGGTATGGAATCTCCATTTCTATTTTCAGGTGTTTACGCCACGGCCAAATTTTGCAACGACGGAGATGAGTAACGAGATAGGTACGTATCTGGCGCGACAATCCGACGGCGTGTATGTCTATTTCCTGGGGGGGAAGACCTATTTTAACCATGGCCCGATTCGCTTTCTTGCGCCCGACGTGCCGGGCACAGACCTGCGTGAGCCGCTGGACGACCTGGACACTTTGCCGCCAGTACCGGCTCGGCACCGCCCCATGTTCATTCTCGCCCCACAGCGTTACGGGGAGCTGGAGCGTATTACCCGGCGCTATCCGGAGGGGGTGTTGTACGCGCCGAAAGATCCTGCGGCGCCTGGGGGGGCGCTGTTTATGGCCTACAAGCCGGCGCGGTGGTAGGGGGGAGCGATGAGTGATGAACGCTGACTATTTGAGGAGAGAGGTAGTGCTATGCAACAGATAGACACGGCAAGGATCAGGAAGATATTAACGGACGCTTTCAGCGATGATGAGTTTACGGCATTGTGTTTTGATCATTATCGCCAGGTGTATGATGCATTTTCTGCCGAGATGACGAGGCTGAAAAAGATACAGCTATTGCTTGAATACTGTGTTCGTCGCGGTGCATTAGTCAGGCTCGTGGAGCAGATACGGGAGGCGCGGCCGGAGTTAGCGGGGAAGTTAGCACCAGGATCTGGAAGAACAGACAAAGCTGTTGTGGATTTCAAAAAATATCGTGAATTAAGTGATCATCCCTACTGGCGCGAGAAGGCGAAGGAATACCTGCGTGAAATGGGCGTCAACGTCCCATAGCCCCCTACCCCACACGGCGCAACTCCCCCCGGCTCCGCAAAAACTCCGCAAAGGGATCGTCCCAATCCAGACTAACCAGATCCACCGAACGATCCAACTCCATCAGCAAGCGCATGCGTATCACCTATCCTCGCCTCACGTATTACCCGTCACTGGTATGCCCCCCGTCAGAAACCCACCTCCACAATCGTACGCGCCGTCCGATCCTGGAAGAACCCCACCCCATCCTGAATCAGCCCCACATAAAAGCCCATCTTCGTCTCGCGTTGCAACACGACCACATTCCCAATTACCTCCACCTCCTCGCCCGGCATCAGCCAATCCTCCTGGCCCGGCTTCTTCCATTCGCCCGGCGGCCGCGCAGAGAGGGCCCACCGGAAGGGATAGCGTCGCGGCGCATCGCCACTGTTCGCGTCCCAATCGGCTCCCACGCGCCAGAACCCGCCCGCGTGCGCGGTATAGCGCCCATCCTCAACCGACGAATACACCTCGTTGGTCGTATAGGTATAGCCGCTGGCGGGGCCATAGGTGCGTATGGGTACCGTACCCGTATTTTTGATGCGCAGCGTAATCGTCAACGTCCCGCCGAGCATCACCTGGCGCGGCGCAATGCTGGCATAGGTAATCGTCGCTTCCGGTTCGCCCACCTCTTCCAGCGTCACCGTTCCCTCGCGGCGCACCAGATTGCCATACACATCCTCGGCTGTCACAGTATAGGTATAGACGCCATTGGGCAACATAGCCCCATCCGGGCGGCGGCCATTCCAGACATGGTTCCACTCGCGGGGCTCCTGCTCCTCGCGGGTGAGCAGCGGGAATGATTGCCCCTCTGGCGTGGTAATCGAAATATCCACTGTTGCCGTGACGGGCAGACGGTAGGTTATCTCGGTTACATCGTTGACGGCGTCGGCGTTGGGCGAGATAGTATCCGGCCAGACCAGCAAATGCTCAATATCCGGCAGGGGTTCGTCGCTGTCCAGAATGGTGATGGGAACGCGCGACTCGGCCTGGCCACAATCCTCGCTCTCCGCCTGCACCACTGCCACATACGCGCCGCCCGGTAGCAAGCGTTGGGGGGAGACCGCATCGCCGGTCGGGGCGGTGCCATCGAAGCGTAGCACGTAGGGATCGGGCGAGGCGCTGCGTGGCTCCTGCTCGCGCAGGGGGTAGCGTTGTCCACTCTCGGTGTGCTCAAAGTAGATAGACACCAGCGCGGTACATCCGATGGTGTAGTGCAAGTCAATCGTTTCGCCCGTCTCAGAGGGCTTTAATGTGGTGACGCTGGCTGCGACATTGCTCAACAGTGAGCGCCCGACACAGGCCGACAGCGTGAGCATAGCCAAACCAACCACCACAACCGAAAGCATCATCCGTTGCATGAATCTGGTAACCTACTCCGTATCGTTACAAAAAAGGGGTATCTCTATCTCAAGGGCCCCAGTGCGGCTCGCTCGCGTGGGCCGCACTGCTGGTCAGTTGGGTAACGTTTGATCCGTCGGCGTCTATCGCATAAATGTCGAAGGAGCCGCCGCGGTCGGAGGCAAACGCGATGCGCTCCCCGTCGGGCGACCACGTGGGGGATACGTCGTTGCCGTTTTCGCTGGTCAGTTGGGTGACGCCCGTTCCGTCGGCGTTCATGGTGTAAAGGTCGAAGGAGCCGCCGCGGTCGGAGGCAAACGCGATGCGCCCCCCGTCGGGCGACCAGGCCGGCGCGATGTCGTGGGCATCCTCGCTGGTTAGCCGCGTCAACTGCGAGCCATCCACATTGACGACGTAAATGTCGTCGTTGGCGTCGTGGTGCTGTTGAAAGGCGATGCGCCCTCCGTCCGGCGACCAGGCCGGTGCCAGCGAACGATCTAGCCCGCTGCTATGCGTTATGCGCTGCTCCTCGCTACCGTCGCGGCGTATCGTAAAGAGGCTATCGCTGTCGCCGGGGTTGGAAACCAGGGCCAGGTGCTCGCTATCCGGCGCCCACGTCGGCTCCCAGTTCTGCAACGGATCATCCACCACCGCCACCGGCTGCGTTCCGTCGCGGTGCATCACGTAGACGTTGTAGTTGCCGGTGCGGTTGGAGGTAAAGGCTATGGCGGCCCCATCTGGTGACCAGACCGGCGCCCAATCCTCCCACGCATTGGTGGTCAGGCGCGTCTGGGCCGAACCGTCGGCGTGCATCACGTAGATTTCGGCCTGGGCAAAACTGCCGACACGGTAGACGATGTGCCCCCCCGCCGGTGTATCCAGCGGCTCGTTTGCCTGGGACAGCAGGTGGCGGGAGAGTGGCAACGGTTCCGCCGCTGGCAAAAGCGCGGGGGCTACGGGGGGCGCTGTTGGTGCGGCGGCAACCCTGGCCGGGGGCAAGGCGGTGGGGGGGATGGCAGGCGGGGAAGGGGCGGCCGCACCGCGTTGCAACACGGCCGGCAGCAGTACCGCCGACACTGGCGCGGTTGGCGTCGGCAGCAGGTGGTACATCCTATCCCGCGTTGGCAACGTTGGGACGGCCGGCGGGTCGGTTGCGCGGCCGGCCCCGAACAGGGCCAGCACGGCTCCGGCCACGAGCAGCACCAGCGGATAGGCTACCCATTTGTGCGCGGGCCACGCCGCCATACCCATTGCCTTCTTTCCGTTATGCTGGTTTCCAATGGCTGTTTTCCCCACCAGTCCGTTTCGTTCCATCAATCGGGCAGCACCTTCAGCAACACCTTGCGCGTCCGTGGCCCATCAAACTCGGCGAGATAGATCGTTTGCCAACGCCCAAGCACTAGCTTGCCCTGTTCCACAAAGACGAAATGGGAAAAGCCCATCATACTCGCTTGCAGGTGCGACGCCGAGTTATCCTCAATATGCTGGTACTTCGGGTCGGTGCGGGGCACTATCCGCCGCAGGATCAACAGCATGTCGTGCTGTACGCCCGGATCAGCATTTTCTTGAATGGTCAGGCTACAGGTGGTGTGGGGCACATAGAGCAGCGCCGTACCCGCCTCAACGCCCGTTTCGCGCACCACTTGCGCCACCTGTTCAGTAATCACTACCATGCATTCCTGGGCATGGGTTTTCACGGCTATTTCGTGAAGCATATGTCTTCTCCTCTGGTACTGTGGCCTGTCCGTGCCTCCATTATAGCATGGGCTGTCGCAGCCTACCGAGTAGATAGCGCCGCCTTTATGACACGGCCGCGTTGCCCCGCGCAACGCTACACAGTCTCTACCGGCATATGGTATCATAGAACTGCGCGTGCCGGGCCTGCCGGCCACATTTAGACAGCCAGAATGGAGTAGCAGCGTATGGCAATAGCACCATTAACACCCCGCGTGGAACGTCTGGAATTGAGCATGGACGACCTCAAGCGTATGGTTGCCGAAACAACCGAAACTGTCCGTCAATTGTCGCTTGCAATGCGTCAATCTGAGGAGCGCTCGGAGCAGTGGCGGCACGACTTCGAGGAGCGTTCCGCGCAGTGGCGACAAGACTTCGAGGAGCGTTCGGAACAGCGGCGACTCGAGTTAGAACGCGATCGGGATGCGTGGAGAAGCAAGTTAGAGCAAGATCGGGACGAATGGCAGCGCAAGCTGGAGCGCGACCGCGATGCGTGGAGAAGCAAGTTAGAGCATGACCGGGACGAATGGCAGCGTGAGTTGGAACACGACCGGAATGAGTGGCGGCGCGATTTCGAACAACGCTTTCAACAAGCGATCCAGGAAGCCAGAGCAGACCGGAAGAGCTTGCGGAGGGAATTGGCCAGTATTACCCACAGTATCGGGCGATTGGTCGAAGATCTCGTTGCGCCGAGTATGCCGGGTATCGTGGAACAGGTCATTCCGTGCGATGCGCCGCCCCAGATGATTGGCGTTCGGAGCGCTCGCAAGCGGGCCGATGGGCACGCTCAGGAATATGACGTACTGGCGATGTGTGGCAACTACCTGATGATCACCGAGGTGAAGAGCCGTTTGCGCAAAGGGGACATCGAGGATTTCTTGCGTACTCTGGAGCAGGCCCGCAGCTTTATGCCAGAGCATGCCGACAGGCAGATTATCGGGGCCCTGGCCACGTTCTATGTAGACCGGTCGCAGGCCCTGGAAGCGGAGCAGCACGGACTGGTGGTGCTTGGCGTGATAGATGGCTTGATGCATGTGTTGAACCGGCCCGATTTTACCCCAAAGACGTTCTAGTCGGCGGCCGCCCGCTCTGGGAGCGTGGGTATCTGTCCCGTCCCGGAGGAGGCGTCCCGCCGACACTCCCAGGAGCGCAGAGTATGCTGTTACCCCATGCTCGGTTGATTACCTGTAGGTATTCTGTGGCATAGTGTGTTTGGTATTATGGTGCCGCGCTGCGCCCCCCAAAAAAGGTGATTGTGCGGGCCCCCGCCCCGTCCGCTCCCCAGGCATGCCGGTTGATGTAAGACGTTGCAATTGCTCCGGCTACAGGTTGGCAAGATCCTTTACAACACGGTATAATAGCCTGAACCGTACGGTGAGAGTACACAGATAAGGCTTTTTCTATGGTGGAACAAACAAACCCGGAAGCAGTCGTAGCTCATATAGCGCAGAAACTTGGTGAAAGTGAAGAGCAACCCGTTACCACCATCCAGCGCATTGTAGATGAATTTGGCCCCGAATTTGCGCTGGAGATGCTGCAAAAGGCGCTTGCAATAGAAGAACAGGGCGGGCTAACCATTAACGATGGTACCCGCAAACGTACGCCTGGCGGCGTCTTCTTCTACCTGGTACGCGGACGCCTGGCTAAAAAGGACATTTTCCGCATATTCTATTCCGGCTGGAACCGCCCTCCAAATCAGCAAGAACCCCCCTTCAAATGGGCGGATCGGTTAGCGATTATCCAGGAGCTGTCACCCGACAAAGGAGAGGCAAGAGTGAAAATTACCCTGATAGGCCGCCCCGGTAAAGTTGTCGAAAAACGCAGTTTCATCATGACTATGGTGCGTGATACCAAAATACCACCCCTGCCCAAAGGATTGCCCGACCCGCCCAAAGACCCTTCCACCTACATGGTCTATATTAACCGCAAACAGTGGAACCGCGTTAAAGAGGCGATACAAAACCCGGAAGATATGTTGATTATCGAAGGGGTGGCCCAGTACGATCCGGAGTTGGAGGGGATAGCCGTCTTTGCCATGAACACGATGACCAAGTTATCGCAGCAAAAGAAGCAGAAACCACAACCAGAAGCACAGCAGTAACGCTCCCCCCGCTCAGACACCGGTGGAGTTGCCCCCCCAACCGTTTTTTCCTGGGTGATATGGGTATCCCTGGTATTCGTATCCCTGGCCACTGCTATGGTAGAAAGGATTGGCGATATGACAACGCCGCTTGTCGGGGTTATTATGGGGTCTACGTCAGATTGGGACACCATGCAGCACGCCGTCGCTGTGCTGGACGAGTTGACCGTTCCGCATGAGGTGCGGGTAGTATCGGCTCATCGTACACCAGACCTGCTTTTTGAATATGCCGGTACAGCCGAAGAACGCGGGCTTGAAGTGATTATCGCCGGGGCGGGCGGGGCCGCCCACTTGCCCGGTATGACCGCGGCCCGTACCACCCTACCGGTGCTTGGGGTGCCCGTCCAATCAAAGGCTTTGCAAGGGATGGACTCGCTCCTCTCCATTGTGCAGATGCCGGCCGGGGTGCCGGTCGGTACGCTGGCTATTGGACGGGCCGGCGCCGTCAACGCGGCCCTGCTGGCCGCGGCTATCCTGGCCAATAAGTACCCGCCCATTCGGGAGCGCTTGCACGCTTACCGCGCGGCCCAGACAGAAACGGTATTGCGTACCCCCGACCCACGCCAGGCGGGGCTATGAGCGGCGCGGCTATGCGAAACTGGCGTGACCTGTCTTCGCATCTTCGCCGCTTCGGAACGGTAAGGAGCAGTCAATGACGACGTACCATATTGGCATATTGGGCGGTGGTCAACTGGGCCGCATGCTGGCCCTGGCCGGCTATCCCCTTGGCATGCGCTTTCGTGTCCTTGACCCGACACCGGGCGCGCCGGCCGCCGGGGTAGCCGAACATATCGTCGGCCGCTATGACGACCTCGACGTGCTCAAGCACTTTGTCAACGGGTTAGATGTCGTCACCTACGAGTTTGAAAATGTACCGGTGGAATCGGCCCGCTTTCTCGCTGAGCGTTGCCGCGTCTATCCCCCCCCGTCCGCGCTCGAAGTGGCGCAGGATAGGCTCCATGAAAAGCGCTTCTTCCGTGACCTGGGTATCCCCACCTCCACCTTTATGGCCATAGATAGCCTGGCCGACCTGCGGCAGGCGCTGGTGCGCTTCGGGCTACCGGCCGTGCTCAAAACGCGGCGATTGGGCTACGATGGCAAGGGCCAGGTGGTGTTGCATAGCCCCGACGACATCGAGCCCGCGTGGAACTATTTGGGCACTGTGCCGCTCATCCTGGAAAGTTTTGTGCCCTTCGAGCGCGAGCTTTCTGTGCTGGCCGTACGCGGACGCGACGGGACTATCGCTTGCTACCCGCTGGTAGAAAATGTGCATCAACGCGGCATCTTGCACCATTCGGTTGCCCCGGCATTGCAGAGCACGCCACACCTTCAAGCCGAAGCTGAAGGGTTTGCCCGCCGCGTGCTTACTGCGCTGGACTATGTGGGGGTCCTGGCGATAGAGCTTTTTCAATTTGGGAAGACGTTACTGGCTAACGAAATGGCTCCCCGCGTTCACAATTCCGGCCACTGGACGATAGAGGGGGCTTGTACCAGCCAGTTTGCCAACCATCTGCGGGCCATTGCCGGCCTGCCCCAGGGCGATACGACACCCGATGGACACGCCGCTATGATCAACATTTTGGGGACGATACCCGACCCTGCCGCGGTACTGGCTATTCCCCGGGCCCATCTGCATCTGTACGACAAGGCTCCCAGGCCGGGGCGCAAGTTGGGCCACATCACCGTACGTTCGCATGAGCCGTTCACCGACGAGCTTCTACGCTCCTTCTATGCCCGTATCTGGCAATCGTGAGGCGGGGCAGCGCGAGGCGTGAGGCGGGGTAGCGCGAGGCGTGAGGCGGGGCAGCGCGAGGCCCCTACCCTAGCAGCATTCTCAGGCGGGTGCGGATGTGGTTAATAGACGCCTCTAGTAGCTCGATGTCCTCGGTATAGCGCGTGGCCCACTGTGGGTCGCCCGCGGCTCGCGCCTCCTCCGTCCATTCGCGGGAAAGCGCGAGCCGGGCTTCTGCTTCCATCAGGAGCCAGTTCAATTCATCTGTCTTTATCCTGAGCTGTTCAGCAAGTTGTGCGGCATAGTGCATAGCGAAACCGACTCCTTCTGTTGGTATCGTTATCCTTCTGGTTGCAACGAAATAGTTTCCCGTTCGGTGCCTTCTTCGTCAACCACGCGGAAGGTCAAGACGCCATCTTCATCAATGGCAATATGCCCGAAGTTGAAGAAGTTGCCTTCGGCATAAAGGACGGTGGGATTGAAGGTCGGGTCAATGGCTGTCTGCGGGTTGTCAAATTGATCGCGTATGGTGGGCGGGGCCAACGGCAAGGCACTCATTGGACTGGCGCCAAATTCGTAGAAGTTTGCTTCGCCATCGCGGTCGGGGTCGTAGCTCAGGGCAAAGGGCCAGTGGGTATCGCCGGTCAGGAAGACCACGTTGTCAAGGTTGTTGCGCTCGATAAAGAAGAGTAGCGCCATCAATTCCGTTTCATAGCCCGACGGCTCCATAAAGTTGGCCCATCCGTCGCGGCCGTCTATCTCTGGTTGTGGGAAGCCGGTCGGGTAGGAAAGCGGTACGCTGGTCACGACAAATTTCCATGTTGCCTGCGATTGTTGTAACGACTGCTGCAACCAGGCAAACTGTTCTTCGCCAAGCATCGTCTTGGGCTCGCCCGTGTTCGGGTTGGGGTCCCAGTTTGCGTTGGGGTCGCGGTAGGAGCGTGTGTCCAGGATAAAGAAGTCGGCGTGTTGCCCGTAGGATGCTGTGCGGTAGATGCGGTGTTCGGCATCCTCTGGCCCGATGAGCGGCGCTACCGTGACGGTGGGGGTGAGCGTGGGTGTGTCGGTTACGCCTGTTGTGGGGGTGAGCGTGGTTGTGGGGGTGAGCGTGGTTGTGGGGGTGAGCGCGGTTGTGCCGGTTACGTCCGTTGTGGGGGTAATAGTCGCGGTGGTGATGGGCCAGTATTCAAAGTAGGCTTGAATACCATCGTCAAAGCGTTGCGGGTTGTAGCGTTGCAATTCCGTCCCGCCAAAGTTATCCAGTATTTCGTGGTCGTCCCAGGTGACATAGACGGGCGTTTGGGCCAGGAAGGAAGCGTACTGCGCATCTTCCAGGTGGTAGCGATAGCGGGTGCGGAAGCCTTCCAGTTCCGTGGCAGGTGCTTCCTTGCCGGGGGTGGTTGCGTCTGTATCGCAGGCGACGTCGGCGTAGATGCTATCGCCGGTGAGAATGAAGAAATCGGGTTCCTCATCGGCCATTGTGGTAAAGATGGGCCAGCCTTCGGCCGGGTCGCGGCAGGGGTCTAGCCCTCCGACGCAGGAGCTAAAGACAAAGCTCAGTTCGCCGGGCGTGCTGCTGGCGGGGGCGGTGGTGAATTGTGCTTCGCTGGCGTCGCTGGTGTCGTTGTCGGCTGAGAGCGACACGCGGTAGAAGTATTGCTGGTCGGGGTTTAATCCGGTGACGAGCACTTCGCCCGTGTAGTCGGTGGACTCGTCCACCTCTACGGTGCCCTCGGCAATAATACCGGTGAACTGGTCGGCTTCGGCTACTTCAAAGGTGAGGGTGCCGGCCCGATTGCCGCGGGCCCACAGGACAGCGGAGGTGGCGCTGACTTCGCCGCTCACTGGCCCATGGCTCACTTCGGGGTCGGGTCGTGGGGTGGGGGTGGGTGTAGCCGTTGCGGTGGGTGTGCGCGTTGCGGTAGGTGTGCGGGTGGGGCGGGGTGTACGGGTGGTGGTGGTGGTGGTGGTTTCGTCGGCGTCGGGGGTGGTGGTGGTTTCGTCGGCGTCGGGGGTGGTGGTTTCGTCTTCTTCTTCGGCTTCAGCGGTAGCGGTTTCGTCTTCTTCTTCGGCTTCAGCGGTAGCGGTTTCGTCTTCTTCTTCGGCTTCAGCGGTGGCGGTTTCGTTCGCGTCCGTCTCGGTCGGTGTTTCGTCGGCTTCAGCGGTAGCGGTTTCGTCTTCCTCCTCTGCTTCGGCGGTAGCGGTTTCGTCTTCCTCCTCTGCTTCGGCGGTGGCGGTTTCGTCCGCTTCGTCTGTTTCGGTTGGGGTTTCCTGTTCAATGGAAACACGCAATCCGCTCCCAACCAGTTGGTGCGACGAGCAGGCCGCTATGCTGAGAAGCAAGGCCCCCGCAACCAGGAGCGCAGCAATGCGCCCAATCCTACGCCATAGGACATCTGCCATACGTCATCCTCCTTTGGATTACTCAAAAACCTTTGTGATTTTGTTCTCAATGCGTGATGGGGCCCATGGTACCATAGAATTGGTGAGAGTATGTACACCCGTGAGGCGGGGGGTGGGAGGGGGGCGCGTGTCATTCCAAATTCGGGTGAACACAGAGAGAACCACCGATGCACACGGATGGCTTGACCGAGCCTATCTGTGTCTATCTGTGTCTATCTGTGTTTATCCGTGTCTATTGGTGCTTGTATCTCTATTCAGACGGATTTGGTATCAGCGGGCCCGCTTGCGTCCATACTCTTCTATCTCGCGCAGGAAGCGGGATGGTTTGGCGGTTTTGCCGCGGTTGCGCCCGGCGGCCCATGAGAGGTAGAGCCGCTCGCCGGCGCGGGTGAGCGCGACATAACAAAGCCGCCGTTCTTCTTCAATGCCGCTGGCGCTGCCCAGGCTGCGCTCGTGGGGCAGTGTTCCCTCCTCTAACCCGGCCACGAAGACGATGGGCCATTCGAGCCCTTTGGCTCCGTGGATGGTCAACAATTCCACGCGGCTTTGTTCGCCCTCGTCATCCTCATCGGCGTGGGTCATTAGCGCTACCTCTTGCAAAAAACTGCTCAGGTCGCTATGCTCCTGGGCGGCGGCTACCAGTTCTTGCAAGTGGCTCTGGGCATCGGAAAATTCTTCGGCTGACATGCGTTCGGCCAGGGCGGCCATGTAGCCGCTGCGTTCGAGCACGTCGCTGAGCAGGTGATCGGGGGGGTAGCCCTGGCGCGTGAGTTGTCGCCAGCGGGCCAGGAGCGCGGCGAGCGATTGGGCCCCCTGGGCTGCGCGGGTGGAAAGGTGTTTGCGGGCGGCCGCGCTACCCATAGCGTCCGAGAGCGAGAGCCCCTCTTGCGTGGCGTAGCTGGCCAGCGCGGCGAGCGATTGGGCCCCCAGTCCGCGGGCCGGGCGGGTGGCTATGCGCATCAGGCTCAGGTTGTCGGGTGGGTTGGCGATAGCGCGCAGGTAGGCCAGCGCATCGCGCACGACGGCGCGGTCGTAGAAGCCGGTGCCGCCTTTGATGCGGTAGGGGAGGTGGGCATGGCGCAGCGCACTTTCTATGGTGCGGCTCATGTGGCGCGTGCGGTAGAGGATGGCTATTTCCCCCAGACGGCGGCCCTCGCGCTCCAGGTCGGCTATACATGCGGCAATGTGTTGTGCCTCGTCGCGGGCATCCTTCGCGTCAATGATGGTTAGACACCGCTCCCCACGTTGCGTGGCCGCCGATTGTAGGGCCATTGGGGCCACGCTCTTGCTGTGGCTGATGACGGCGTAGGCCGCGTCGAGAATAGATTGCAGGCTGCGGTAGTTGGTGGTGAGGTCGCACACGGTTGCGTCGGGAAAGTCTTTGAGGAAGTTGCCAATAATGGTAAAGTCGGCGTTGCGAAAGCCATAGATAGCTTGCATCCCATCGCCTACGACAAAGAGGGAGCGTATCTCGCCGGGGTGGGGGCGCGAGAGCAGTTCGAGCAGGGCGTGTTGGGCCGGGTCGGTGTCCTGGTATTCGTCTACCAGGATATGGGGCCAGCGTTCCTGGTAGGCGTCCAGCACCTCCGGGTGTTCGGTGAAAAGCTGGTAGGTGAGCAGCAGCAGGTCGTCAAAGTCGAGCGCGTTGGAACTGGCCAGGGTGCGCTGGTAGCGGCGGTAGCAGCCGGCCACAAAGGCGTGCAGGGGGTCGTTGCTGGCGGAGCGTAGGAGGGTGCGGGGGGTGAGCAGGCGGCTTTTGGCGCGGGAGATGTGGCGCAGCAGGTCGCGTGGTTCAAGTTGGGTGGGGGGGCGCTCGGTTGCGGCGGCCAGGGCTTCGCCGGCTACCTGGAGCTGTTCATCTTCGGCGTAAATCGTGAAATCACCGGTGTAGTTGCCCAGGCGTTCGTGTATTTCGGCGCGGAGTATCTGGGCACAGGTGGCGTGGAAGGTGCCGCTTTTTAGCCCGCGCACGCGCCGCCCAAGCAGGTGCGTCAGCCGCTCGCGTAGTTCCTTTGCCGCTTTGTTGGTAAAGGTGAGCGCGAGAATGTTGGCGGGGGCGACGCTGTGGTGCTCTATCAGGTAGGCGATGCGCATGGTGAGGACGCGGGTTTTGCCGGTGCCGGCGCCGGCTTTGACGAGGATGGGGCCGGGCGGGAGGGTGACGGCGGCTCGCTGTTGGGGGTTGAGGGTGGCGAGTATCTCTTGTGCCATACGGTTTTTTCTCTTTGCGCCCGGTGGCGGACGCGCTGTGGTTGGTGTCCGCTCATGTTATACCAGGTTGGGGGCGAAGAGGCAAACGACCGAATGGCCGATCATGCGCTGGCATCGGTATGTCTTTGTGCTACAATGACATGCATGATATGTGTAACGTAGGGAAGTGGTGCCAGTGATTGAAACAAGTATTCTTCAGGGCGATTGTTTTGAGGTGCTCCAAACCTTTCCAGATAATGCGTTTGACCTGATCATCACCTCTCCACCTTATGCCGACCGCCGCGCAAAAACCTATGGCGGTATCCATCCCGATGCGTATGTGCAGTGGTTCTTGCCCCGCGCCGCCATGTTCTTACGGGTATTGAAGCCAACAGGAACCTTTATCTTGAACATCAAAGAGCAAGCCATAGATGGAGAGCGGCATACCTATGTGCTCGAACTTATTCTTGCGTTGCGAGAACAGGGTTGGTTCTGGACGGAAGAGTTTATCTGGCATAAGAAGAATTGTTATCCTGGAAAGTGGCCCAACCGTTTCCGGGATTCGTGGGAACGCTTGCTCCAATTCAACAAGACAAAGAAATTTCATATGTACCAGGAGGCGGTTATGGTTCCCGTTGGAGATTGGGCCCAGAAGCGCCTGGAACATCTGAGTGAGACAGATAAAATCCGCGATACTTCCAGGGTTGGGAGCGGGTTTGGAAAGAATGTTTCAAAGTGGCTTGGGCGCGACAAGGTTTACCCAACCAATGTGCTGCATATGGCTACCGAATGCTCAAACCGCAATCATAGTGCTGTGTTTCCCAGAGAATTGCCAGAATGGTTTATCAAGCTCTTTACGCAAGAGGGAGATCGGGTGCTCGATCCCTTTGTTGGCTCCGGGACGGTGTGTGCGGTAGCCCAGGAGCTTGGGCGACACGCTGTCGGTATAGATATACGGTCGGACTATTGCGAGATGGCGCAGGAGAGTGTGCGATCTCTTCAACCCCGGTTATTTGAAACAGGTACCAGATATGAGTGCGATTAGTAACACCGAAATCACGCAATTTGTCGAACAAAATATGAGTATCTTTCACGACAAACAATTGGAGGAGTTACAGAAGCTGCAACTTCGCTCTGTGTTGAGACGAAAGAACCCTTATCTCTTCAAGGCCAAGAATCTCATTATTGCAAGTGACATAGTAAAATATATTACCGATGCTTTTCTTGTATCACGAGAAGAAACAAATTTTGGCGATTTTTTGGAAAGACTTGCTATTTTTGTCTGTAGCAGGGTTTATGGTGGATGGAAATCAACGCATGTTGGCGTAGATCTGGAATTTGAAAAGGATGGACAATATCACATCGTTTCCATAAAATCTGGTCCGAATTGGGGTAATAGCGATCAAATCAACAAGATGTCTATCAATTTCCATAATCTTACCCAGACCCTACATGGTAATAATCCTACCCTGCACATTATTGCGGTCAATGGATGTTGTTATGGAAAAGATTCTCGCCCAGGCAAAGTAGGGAAGTTGAGAGACGAACAAGGTAAAATCGTTGGCAGTGTGCCGTACCTCAAGCTCTGTGGACAACAGTTCTGGGCATACATATCAGGTGTAGAAAGCCTGTATACTGATATTGTTGAACCAATGGGGCATCGGGCAAAGGAAAAGAACGAGCGATTCCAGCAAGCGTATGGTGGGATCATCAACAGATTTACCCAGGAATTCATCGCTACGTTTTGTTATCCAGATGGCTCTATCAAATGGGATGAGTTGGTTAAGTTAAGTTCGGGCAAGTGAAAACTATCGGAAGCAACCGTGTGTTCATAGCCCATCGGATCATAGTATGAAACGGACTGAACGCCTCGCCACCCGCGCCGCACTATTGCTGCTCGGCCTGGTCGGATTGCTGCTCGTTGCAATCGGCTTTGCCGCCCTCACCAGAGGAAGCGCCCATGCGCTCCTGCTGGATATTCTGGGGATAGACCCCCGCACCCCGCCGGATGTTCGATGGGGGTACAACCTGTTTATGGTCGGGCGCGACCTGCTCCTGCGCGGTGTCCTGCTCCTGGCGGCGCTGCTCTGGCTTGTCCAACCCTACCAGCAGCGCATAGGCGCTTTCTTGCAGAAAAGGTACCTCCTGTCCGCCATTGGCATAGTCATACTCGTGGCCCTGTGGCTACCAACCGTGCTGTTTGGCTATACTACCGTTATTGGGGGCGAGCGCTACTGGTGGCTCATAGACGACATGATGATTTCTATGCGCTATGGCCACAACCTGGCCAGCGGCGTAGGCCTCGTCTGGAATCCTGGCGAATATGTCGAAGGGTATACCAACTTCCTCTGGACGCTCTATATGGCCCTGGTTCACCTCCTGCCCATTCCCCTCTCCAAGACGGCCCTGGTTATCGGACTCACCAACATTGCCCTTTCAGCCGCGGTGGTGCCGCTCATTATCCGCGTGACCACGCTCCTGGAGGGTGGCCCCGCCGCCGTTGTCGCCAGTCTGCTGGCCTACGTATTGTGCTTAAACTTCAAAAACTGGTCGGTGGCCGGCACTGAAACCGTTATCCTTGCCCTGCTCATGCTGCTGGCCCTGGCGCTTATCCTGCGCGACATCCAGCAGCAACAGCCAACCCTGCCGCCCTACCTGCTGCTTGGCGTGATGACGTTGATACGCTCCGATGCGCTCGTGTTGACCACGCTGCTCTATGGGTTCTCGCTGTTGCTCCACCAGCAACGGAAACGGGTCGCTCTGTACGCGGGGGTGTGGCTCCTCTTCCCCATTGCCCATATGCTCTTTCGCGTCGCCTACTACGGCGACATCATCCCCAACACGGCCCACCTCAAAGTATTGAATTGGGAGGGGCGCTATGCCCACGGTATCCAGTATGTTACCGAATTTGCCAGCGACTATGCCTTCGCCCTGCTCGTTGTGCTGGTTGGCGCTGTCTACAAAGCCGCCTGGCCGCAACGCTTGCTTACCGGGGCGCTGCTGGTCTATACCGGCTATATCGCCTACGCTGGCGGTGATGTCTTCCCCCAACACCGCTTCTTTATCCCCATACTGCCGCTGCTCTTCATCCTTACCTTTATCAGCATTGAGCGCCTGGTAGCGTGGCCCGCTCCCCGCCTGCTGCTCACAACCCTGTGCATCATCAGCATACCCTTGCTAGTGCCGGGCCACAATATCCCCATGCATGCTCGGTATGTCTCCATTGGCAATATCAACATTGCCCTGGTGCTGAAGCATAACGTCCCACCGGATGGCAAAGTTGCCGGGTTCTGGGGCGGTATCCCCTTCTATTATTCCGACGTGTATGGCATAGATATGCTTGGTAAGAATGATCCCACCATTGCCCACATGCCCGCGTTGCACGGCGACTTGCCCGGCCACAACAAATTTGACTTTGACTATTCTCTGGGAACGCTGAAACCGGATGTGGTTGTTAGCACCTTTGCGCTGCCTGTCAACGAGGAGTCTATAACCAGGATTGCAGAAGAAGCTCCCTGGCTTGGCGAACTGTACTTTAACCAGACCTTCCGCGACCACTGCTTACCCTACCCGGTCAACGTTGAGACGTGGCGCACTATCTTTGTATGCGACTGGTCGCCCGAACTGGCCACCCATCGCCAGTGGGTAGTGCCCTACCAGTAAGGCCAGTGAGGGGTGAGGCGGGAGGCGAGGCGAGGCGAGGTGAGGCAAGGGGTGAGGCGAGGCGGGAGGCGAGGGGCGAGGCCGCGACCTGGCTAGGGCCCTTGTTCTGAGAGGCGCACCCGCCCCAGATAGGTGGTCTGCTCATCTTCATAGCGCACCTGCCAGTGGGTGCGGGAGCGTACGGTATGTAATAATGCCGCCTGTTGCTCGTTATCCAATAGCAACCCATCAATCGCGTACTTGTTCAGCAGGGCATCAACATTATGTCCATTATTGAGCGCAATATAGTCGCGCCACTGTTCAAAGGGGTACAATTCAATGCGCGGGTCTATAAAGACCCCTTGTTGGGGCGCGGCCCATATCAAATAGCTTCCATAGCTCATCGCATGGAAGAGGTGGGATGGCCGGCGCGGGTCGGCTTGTAGTGCTTCTACCGCCATAACCGGCGTGTCTTCGGAAATGAGCGCTCCCAGGCGCGGCGGTAACCCAAGGGCTGGTTTTATCCAGGGCAACACCAGCACGACCAGCAGCACCATAAACCCCATCAGCACCCCATTGAGCAGGGGCACACCAGCAGACGAACGGCGTATCGTCCGGGTGTCTTCGGCGCGGAGCCAGGGGGCAATCTGCACCACGAGCAGCGGCGCAGCGACCAGACCAAACCAGACCACATTGCGAGCCGCGCCAAGCGCCAACCACCCGAAGGCTATCGCAAACAGCATATCCGCCGGGTCGGGCCGGCGGCGGCTATAGGCCAGCACCAGCACACTGATAATTAGAAAGCCAAAGAAGAGCTTACCGGCCAGGTCGCGCGTGGTGGGTGGGGCCCACTCTGTTACAAGATCTGTCACTGCCGAGGTGCCAAGCAAATTGAAAACATAGATAAGCACCCCCACCCCGCGCGGATTGATGAGCATGGCCGCGGCTGTGGCCACCCCCCACCCGAAGAGCGAACGTAGCGACGGCAGCGCAGCAGGCGCAAGCGCCGCCCCATCCCCCCACCGCGCCGTAACGAAACGGCGTACCCATTCGGCAACAAACGTCAACGCAATCACGGCCCCCCCCAGAACAAACGACCCATGCAAGTTGACCCATACCACCATGAGCATAGGTAACATCCAGAGGTACGTTTTCGGTGGGGTAGCCCCATCCGCTGGCGGCTCTTTGCCAACCGCCGACCAGCGGTAGCCCAGTCGCCATTGCGTTACAATATAGAAAAATGCCACAAACAACGGAAACGCATAGGTCTGGGGGCGCACATTCCAATTATCAAAGGAGATAGGTACAACGAGCAAGAGCAGCACTGTGGTACTCAAGCGCAGGTCTCCGCTCCGCTTGATACACAGCGCCAGCAGCAACCCATACGCCAGCGCCACCACCAGCGATTGCACCACCAGAATAAGCGGTACCCCGCCCAGGCTATGCAAGCCATACAATACTACCTGGGCCAACCAGCCCTGATTGTAGAAGGGTTGCCCGGCCTGGGTATACGAAAAACTATCGTGGGCCGGAATGGTATGCGTCTGGACAATCTCGCGGCCCATGGCCATATGCCACCAGAAATCGTGGGGGGGAATGGGGGTCAACAATGGGCGCATCGCAATAAGCGCAACGGCCGCAACCAGCCATACATGATCAATTGTCGGAAACTGTCTCTTCATAGTCGCCTGTAGCATCGGTACCCGTTGTATAATACCATGAAACAGCATGTCACAAGAGCAAAGGTTATGCTATGCAAGAGACCATAAAGGCCCAACCTACTACCCCATCGCAGCCCCAGGATACCGTGACAACCGCCGATTGTACGGTTATCATACCAACGTATAATGAGAGCGATAATATTGCAGCGCTGCTCTCGCGCATTCTGGAAAACCCCCGCTTTCGGGTGCTGGTGGTAGACGATAATTCGCCCGATGGTACCGGGGCTATCGTTGATAGCTTGAAAGAAGAGGAACCGCGCATCGGGCTTCTATCGCGGGCCGGTAAGCAGGGGCTTGGCACTGCCTATATTGCGGGCTTTCGCAGAGCCCTGGCCGAGGGGGCGCAGTTTTTATTTGAGATGGATGCCGACTTTTCGCATAACCCGGCCTACCTGCCCGCGCTGCTGGAGGCCGCCGAAACGCGCTACGACCTGGTTATCGGTTCGCGCTATGTGCGGGGGGGGGGGACAACGGACTGGGGATTGCTGCGGCAATTTATTAGCCGGGGGGGCAATATCTATACCCGGCTTATTCTGGGGTTACCGGTGGCCGATAGCACGGGCGGTTTTCGCTGCTACCGGCGTACGGTGCTCGAAGCGCTCGATCTGGGGGCCGTGCGGTCAAATGGCTATTCCTTTCAAATAGAGATGGCCTATCGTACGCGACAGGCCGGTTTCCGTATTGGCGAAATTCCCATCATCTTTCCAGACCGCCGGGTGGGACAATCGAAAATGTCGCGGCGCATTGTTATCGAGGCGCTTATCAATGTCTGGCGGCTCCGGTTTGGCTGGATGTAACTGGTTTTGAAACGCAACAACGTACACGGTCAACGACTGCTACACGCATAGAAGGAGAAAATGTATGGCTGAGGGAACACGCGAAGAATTGGAGGGCGCACGCGAGACGTATAGAACGGAGATGGATCGTCTTCAACGCGAACTGGGCGAGATTGATGTGATGGTGCGGCAAAATACCACCGATGTGGAAAAGCTGTCCCAACGCGAGGTGTCCGTTTCAACGCGCGTGCGCGACCTGGAAGTAAACCTGGAACGCTATGGCAAAGCCGAGATTAAGAACTTCTACACAACGGCGCAAGAGGTACAAATGCGGCTCCAGATGATGCGGGGGCAACTGGAACAGTTGCAGACCAAGCAGAAAGCAATGCAAGAGCGTCTGGAATTGATCGGCGAGTTTGTTGATGTCCTCGACGCTATCCTGGGGAGCGATATGGTAGACGCGCAAGCTGTTGCGGCCAGTAGCCAGTCTGGGGGCGGCGATACCAACCTGATTACTAGCATCATCGAGGCCCAGGAGGATGAGAAGGAACGCATTTCTTTGCAGATGCACGATGGCCCGGCCCAGTCTATGAGCAATCTTGTGTTGCGTGCGGAAATATGCCAGCGGTTGCTGGATCGTGACCCGGTCCAGGCCGGTGCCGAACTGACGAGCTTGAAATCGTCTATCAATACCACGCTGCAAGATATTCGTAAATTTATCTTCGACCTGCGCCCGATGACCCTGGATGACCTGGGGCTTGTGCCCACTATCCGGCGCTTTGGTTCGGAGTTTGGCGAGAGTAACAATCTTGAAGTCAACATTATGGTGCATGGGCTAGAGGGGCGGTTGCCGAGCCACTATGAGATAACGCTGTTTCGCTTTATCCAGGAAGCGCTGAATAATATTGCCAAGCACGCCGAAGCGCACCAGGCCCGCGTGCTTATCAATACGTCTGATAATGCGCTGCAAGTGATTGTTGAGGATGATGGTAATGGATTCCATGTCAATGAAACGATGTCTGATGAGAGTAAGCGACGCAACAAGGGCCTGGCCAGTATGCGCCAGCAGATAGAGGTGTTGTTGCGTGGCGAGTTCGACATCGAAAGTGCTATTGGGCGGGGAACGCGCGTTGCGGCGACGGTGCCAATGCCGTCATAGCGGCGCGGTGGGGGGCGGTGGGGCGGACGTAAAGTCTGCTTCGCCTCCCCTTTGTCCCGTCCCCCTGCCGCCCCGCCGACCTACCGCCCTACTACCGCCCATCGTACCTTTCGAAAGTAAGTACTATCAAAAGACAGTACCAAGAGCCTATTGCACACTTCCCGACCACGCGGTATACTCATAACATACCGCAGATGCGGAAAGCACTTATCTAATTTTGAGGAGGTACTTGTTATGTTGCGGAGCTTTTTCGCCAAGGAAGAAGGTCAGGGTCTCGTAGAATACGCACTTATTCTGGTTCTTATCGCCATCGTCGTTATCGGTATTTTGACTCTGCTCGGTGGCAAAGTCAGTGAAGTTTTCAGTAGCGTAGACGGCGGCTTGAACACTGGCAGCCAATAATTCCTTGCTTGCTTGATTGGCGACGGTCTTACCAAAATGGTAAGACCGTTTTGTTTTCTCACGCTCCCGCCCTTGCTGATTTTGTACCTTTCTTCCCCACCAGATTGTTGTACCCCTTGCAGATAGTACCAATAGCCTATTGCGATTCTCCGCGCCACGCAGTATACTAACACCATACCGCAGATGCGGAAAGCACTTATCTAATTTTGAGGAGATTGTTATTATGTTGCGCAGCTTTTTTGCGAAAGAAGAAGGTCAGGGTCTGGTAGAATACGCGC
>DAOTUK010000268.1:0-20748 GCA_034437375.1 Chloroflexaceae bacterium
GGGGTGGGGGTGGGCGGCGCAGGGGTCGGCGTAGTGGTAGGGGGCGGCGGTTCGCCCGGCCCAAGCAGCGTATCGCACCCGATCAATAGACTGATACAGACGAGCGTCAGCAACAAACTGACCACAAACAATCGTCTCATAGGTAGAGCATGCATATGTTCTATTATAGCGCACTTTGCCCATGGTGGGGGCCGGCCAGGGGGTATGAACGTGCCCACTTTTGCGGTATACTGACGGTAGGTGCGTGTCGCAAGGAATAAGGAGGCAATCAATGACTGTAGCGCACTTTTTTCAAGGATGGCGGCAGCGCGAGCTATGGTTCGTCATTGGTCTGGTGCTGCTCTCGCTGGTACTTTCGCATGTACCGGTTATCTCAATTCTTTTTTACCCCTTTTTGCTCTTCAATACCGTCGTTCACGAACTGGGGCACGGTCTGGCCGCACTCGTCACCGGGGGACAATTTCACCGTTTTGTCATCTTCCCCAACGGGGCCGGGTTAGCCTACTCATCAGGGGGTGTCCGTTGGATTGTGATTAGCGCAGGCTATGTGGGGAGTGCGCTCTTTGGCGGGGCGCTCATTATTGTTTCCTCGCTTGGCGTTTCGGCGCGGCGGGTGCTGTTCTGGCTTGGTATCCTGCTTGGTATCCTGTGCGTGCTGTATATGCGCAATATTTTTGGTTTCTTTGTGGGGGCGCTTATGACGGCCGGTTTGATTACCGCCGGCAAAAAACTCAGCGACTTCTGGGCCTATGTCCTACTGCTCTTCCTGGCCGTCCAATCCATGCTCAACGCGCTCGATAGTGTATTCGGGTTAATCACCATCTCGCTCTATCACCGCGGCATACCCACCGACGCGCAAAGCATGGCAGACATCACCTTCTTGCCGGCCGTATTCTGGGCCCTCCTCTACTCTGGTATTGCTCTGGGTATCCTGGTATTGTCGCTGGTTGTGGCCTACCGCCGCAATCCTGCGCCGTATGGGAGGGGAAGCTATGGGAATAGTATATCTGGAAACTGACGAAGATGCAGCCGAGGTAGAACGGCTCGTAAAAATCGCTATTGCACGCGAGGTAGAGCGCTTACGCATCCGTGTTTTCTTTTCGGAAAGGGAATTAGAAGCGTATGAGAGAGCCTACCAGATGTCCACAGCGCACGCTATGTCCGAAGAAGTGTCCGCCGACAACTTTCCGGGTGGCAAATCTGCGTATTTGGACTGGGAATATGAGTATTGGAATTTGCAACGATTTAAACAGCAACACAAGATGTTGAAGGAGCTACGTTATCGTCATGAAGAAGACGTATCGGTGTGAGGAGAACGACGTATGAATGGGAAACAACGCTATCGCTTGTTTGCGGGGCTTGTCGTTGTGCTGGTGACGTTGGGCCTGTGGTTGGCTGTGCCTACCCGCGCAGCCAGCGGCGTGGTCGCGCCACCACAGGGCGGCCAGGGCACAACCTTTACCTTTACCGCCAGCGGTTTCTGGGCCCATGAAGTTATCGGAGTATGGCTCACCGACCCCCAGAATACCGTCACCACCATAGACGAAGTATTTGTCGCCAACGAGCAAGGCACGATCTCCTGGTCGTGGACGGCCCCGCAAACAGCGCGGGGCGGCACATGGTACCTCACCATGCGCGGCACCTTTAGCCGCGAAGAGGTGAACATGCATTTTGTGCTGGACGCGCCCGAAACGCCCCACGCCATCGCCTCATCCTATATGATTATGCCCGCCCCCCAGGGGCCCGCCGGTACCACGTTTACCTTTGTCGCACGGGGGGAATTTCAGGCCGGCGAGCAGGTAGGCTCGTGGTTTATCCAACCCGATGGGGCCACGCTGGATGTAGTGCAGGGCATCTCGGTGGATGGTAGCGGCCAGATTTACCGGGTGTGGCAGGCCCCCGCAGACGCCGCGCCGGGGCAATGGTTCTTCCAGGCGCGGGGCATCCTGAGCCTGTACGAAGTCAAGATACCCTTTACGATTGTGGAGGGCGAGCCGGTGGGCGGAAAGCCGAAAGATAGCCCCCCGCCACGCCCGGAGCCGGGCTTTAGTGTGTCGCCCAACCAGGGCCCGCGTGGCGCAACCTTCCAGTTAGAGGCCAGGGGCTTTACGCCGGCTGAACGTCTGGGTATCTGGATTGTTGCACCCGACGGAACGCGACAAGATTACCAGCCGGATATATGGATTTATGCCGATGGCCAGGACGGCACCTATCAATGGAACTGGACAGCGCCGGCCAACGCGCTCAACGGCGCGTGGCAAATCAACATTCGCGGCATGACCAGCCGTCTGGAATGGTCTATTCCCGTTACCATAGCGGATTTGGAAGTGTCGCCCACGCCCGCACCGGGGCTCGATTTTACCGTATCGCCCCCGGCGGCCTCCCTGGGAACGCGCTTCCACTTTCGCGCATCGGGCTATACGCCGGGCGAGACCATCTTTTTCTGGGCCACCGACCCCTATGGTAGCCCCTACGAGAATGTCAAAGAGATGGAAGCCAACCAGTATGGGGTGGTAGAGTGGTCATGGGAGGTTCACTCAGACAAGCCGGTAGGCGAGTGGCGTATGTCTGCGCGGGGCGACGCAAGCCGCAAGGAAGGGTCAGTAACCTTCCAGGTGACGGGCCCCGACAAGGATATGCTAGTAGTGTCGCCGCAGAGCGGTGCGCCCGGCACAACCTTTTCCTTTGCAGCCGGCGGCTTTTTTGCGCGTGAGGAGGTGGAGGTATGGCTGGATGTGCCCCACACCGACCAGAAACGCTATGATCAGCCACAGAATATACCGCTTGACCTGAAAGCCGACAAGGATGGGGCCGTGTCGTGGGAGTGGACAGCGCCCCCCCAGACCACGGGCGGCAACTGGCGCATGGTGGCGCGGGGGGCCGAGAGCCGCATCACACACGTGGCCACCTTTACCATTATACGCGACGCCCCCCCGCCAGAGGTGTATGGCGTCTATCCCCAGAGCGGCCCGCCGGGGACGACCTTCCATTTCTACGCCAACGACATCCCCACCGACCGCGCCTCCTACTGGGTGAATGCGCCAGATGGTACGGTGTTGACGGAGATGTCCGACTTTCGAGAGTGGCGGGTAACTGGTGATAACCACCGGTATGAATGGACATGGACGGCCCCGCCAGACGCCGAGCCGGGCTTATGGACAATGGTTATTCATGACCTGGCCGACCGACCGAAGGTTATTCCCGAAAACCTCTTTAGCCCCGACCCGAAGGTGCGCCAGGATGAGAAGAGCGACTATGATGACGACCGCATTGATAGCGTGGAGAAGGCCCGCGAGTTTGTGATCGTGTTCAACATTGAGCGGCCATAGCGGGGGGGCCACAAACGCCCGCAGGCGCACAGCAAAGGAACAATGCTGTGCGCCTGCGGGTGTCAGCAGGCTATACCTACAACGTCTCGCTAAAAATAGCGGCTCATATTCTCAAACACCTGGGCAATATCGCCCGTACTCCCCTGCACAACAATGGTACGCGAAAAATCGGCAATCCGCTCCAGGGCAGTCATATTGGCATCGGCACCATAGGCGATAGGAAAGATACTGATACCCGCCTCGCCATGCTCCTGGGCCAGTTGATCAAGCGTAATAGCGCTGGCGTTATCGTCGCCATCGCTTAACACAATCATCGCTTGAATGCGTTGATCCTCCGTGGGTTCCAATGCACGCATCATATCCTGCGCTTCGGCCACCGCATCGTACAGAGCCGTTTGATCGAGCGCTTGCATATTTTGAATAGCCGTCTGAAGCGCGATGCGGTTTTCGGAAAGGGGCGCCGGCTGGATGGGCACCATCGTTTGCCCAGAAAACGTGACCAGACCAACGCGGTCTTCGGGCAGCAGATTTAATAAGAACGTCTCTAGCCCGGCCTTGACCAGTTCGAGCTTTTCGCCATCCATAGAGCCAGAAATATCTACCACCAGCAGAATATCGGCCCGTTTGCGGTTTTCCTTCCACGTATTCTTGGTCGCCACAATCACTTCGGCGGGGGGAATATCGAGAATATTCTGCACCCCTTGCGGGTCAACGCCCATAGCCTCACTGATGGGATGATCGAGCGGAACGGAGGTATTGGTAGGGCGAAAGCCATAGCTCATCGCCAACCGCTGGCTCTCTTCACTAGTCAGAAAGTCGAAAAACTGCTGCGCGGCGCTCTGTTCGTCGCTGGTTGCGCTGGCCATAATGATAAAGGGATCATCATGCATAAACGTCCCCTCTTCGGGATAGATAGCAACCAGCGGGACGGTCGGGTTCGTCTGGTTAAACTCAATCAGGGTAATCTCTTCCATGGGGAAGGCTGAGATATAGCTCATGCCAAACTTGCGCATATTCTCGCTAAAGACCAGCGTATTGTAGCCATAGTGCTTGATACCCTTGCCCAGGTCGCGGATAAATTGGGTACTCTTTTCATTTTCAATATCAGCAACCGTCAGACCGCGTTGCTTGCCCGTAGCGGCGTAAAATTCCGCAATGAGCGTTGAAAGCGCTGTGGTACTGATTTCCGGGTCGGTGTGGCCCCACGAAAATTTGCCCCATTCCGGGTGGCCAAACCGGCCCCACCCATCCGGGTCGTCAATCAATTCGAGCATATCGCCCCAACCGATAGACTCTTCGGGCCACCCCATCGCCTCGGCCATCGGTTTCCACATAGAGATAACCACCGGGGTGAGCACCAGCGGCTCACTAGAAACCGCAATATCCGGGTTGCCCGTCTCCTGTTTCAATACCTCTAGCCACGTTGACGCCGAGGGACTCCAGATGGTGGGGGCGATCTGGTTATTTTTAATCTCGGTACGCGCTTTGCCGCTGGATACGTTGGAACCAGTGACAAAAATGGTCTGACCATTAACCTGGTTCTGCTGGTTGTTAAACACGGTCATGCGTTCTTGTAGCCAGGGTTCCTTCTCCGGGCTATAGGCCATTGTAATTTCGAGCGCGTTTGCTGGTACCTGCGTGTCCGCCGCATCGTTGGAGCTATCGCTCTCACCGCTGTCTGATCCGCCGCCGCCCCCAATACAGGCAAGCATGAAGAAGCACAGCAGTATATTCAGCATAACAATCTTTCTTCGTCTCATAAGGCCCTCCTTTTGCTCTTGTGCTCTTAATACCAAATTCGGGTGATAACTGCTATGTATTTCTCTGCATTGAGCGTATGCGCCGCACACGCCACACGCCACAGGCATCATTGCTCTTCTGCATTGAGCGTATGCGCCGCACACGCCACACGCTACAGGCATCATTGCTCTTCTGCATTGAGCGCATGCGTATCCCCCGTCCTCGCATCACGCATCACTCGTCACTGCTCTTACGTGCGCCAGTTTTGTTCCGACATATCCCATGATATTATATACATAGAACCTATGATACCATTTGTATGAGGTGGCCTATGCTTGCTCTATCGCGGATTATAGGCGCTGGATACCTGCTTCTGGCGCTGGTGGTGGTGGGGATGTCGGCGCTACTGGGGCCGTTGCCCTTTAGCGCGGCCCCCATACCCATCTTTGCCGGCCCACCAGGCGCGCCGGTGGAATTGTCCATTGCCTATGGCACAGAAAAGGAGGCCTGGCTTGAAGAGGCGGTGCGGCGCTTTGAGGAAACCAACCCGCAGGTGGGCCGCGCCCCGGTGACTATCACGCTAGAGGGGGTCGGCTCCCGCGAGGGGGTACAGGAGATTGTGGGCGGCAATCGCAAGCCAGTCGTCTTCAGTCCGGCCAGTTCCATCCAGGTAGAGCTTCTGCGCAGCGAGTGGGAAGCGCGCCAGGGCAGCAGCATTCTGCATAGCGACAACAACGCGCCCCAACCGCTGGTCTATACGCCGCTCGTCGTAGTCGCCTGGGAGGAGCGGGCCCACGAACTCTGGCCCAACGGGCCAGAAGATCTCTGGCACCATCTGCATGAAGTCCTCTCCAATTCAGAAGGATGGGGCGCGTTTGGCCACCCGGAGTGGGGCGTTGCCAAGTTTGGGCATACCTCGCCCGAAACGTCGAATAGCGGCATCCAGACCCTTGTGCTGCTGACCTACGCTTACCACAACAAAACGACCGGACTCACCACACAAGATGTTCTCGACCAGGCGTATCAGCAATGGCTTGATGGCATTGAAAATTCGGTGCTGGAATTTGGCAATAGCACCGGCACCTTTATGAAAAATATGATTAACTTTGGGCCCGGCAAGTATGATTTTGTGGTAGTGTATGAAAATCTGGCTATAGAAAACGTGGAGGCGGCCCGCGGCCGGTGGGGGCAAGATTTGCGCGTCTACTATCCGCCGGCGACCATTTTCAGCGACCACCCCTACACTATCCTCAATGCCGAATGGGTAAGCGATGAGCAGCGCGAGGCGGCGCGGCTCTTCCGCGACTTTCTGTTGAGCGAAGAAATACAGGCATTGGCCATTGAATATGGCTTTCGTCCCGCCAGTTCGCGCGTGTCAGTCAGCAGTAGCGACAGCCCCTTTGTCCGGTATGCAGAGTATAACGTACGGGCAGAGGACTTGCCGCCCCAGATAGATATACCAGACGCCGAGGTGCTGCATGGGTTGCTCGATCTCTGGCGGCGCCGGTATGGGCAATAAGGGAGGGACAGAGCTATGGGAGCCTTGTTTGTTGCGGCGCGTCAACCAATAGCGCTGGCGGTGGTGGTAGTGGCTATCGTGACGGGCTTGACGGTGGCATGGTGGCTGTTGCCGCTTGGGGTGCTGGTCTATCTGGTTATGGTCGTGCTGGCATCGCGTGACCCGGCTCTGGCCACCACGGCCCGCCGCGCCACCACCCACACGCGCCTTACCAGCAAAACCTTCCGCGCTATCATTGATGAGATAGATCGCTCGCAGCGCGACATTGAACGCTCGATAGGGCAGGCCAGGGGGCCGTTGGCAAACATTCTGCAACCGATTGCCAATAACTCCCGCGACCTGGTAGACCAGGCGCATGTACTGGCCGGCAAGGGGCAGATTATTGAGCAATATCTGGCCCAGATCAACTATCACCAGATCCAGGATGAGATAAATAAGCTGGATGCTAGAATGAACCAGACCAGCGACCCCTATACGCAGCAACAGCTTCAGCAGACGCGGCAGGCGCTGGTAAGCCGCCAGAGCAATGCCCGCGACCTGGAAACGTTCATTGGTCGCATTATGGCGCAGCTTCAGAATATTGATGCCAACCTGGACAATATTTTGTCGGAGACGGTGCGTTTGCGAACAACCGACGCGGTAAGCGCAACCTCCACATCCAACCAGGTAGCCGAGAATTTGCAACATTTGAATGCGGATATGAGCGCGTTTCGGCAGGTGTTGGATACGGCGCTGGTGCAGAGCGGTGCGCCGACGACGTAGGGAAGGGAGCCCCCAATGGATTGGGTAGAGACAACCATCAATGCACACTATGAAACGTTGACAGCCTTACAACGCTTGCTTGAGGAGGGCGATACTGAAGCAGTACGCAGGGGGTTGGAGTCGCTGCGGAACGATTATCTGACCAATGTGTGGGACGCCTCCTTGCAGCAAGCTATACGCGAGGCAAAGCGCGAGATGGGTATACCGGTTGCTGATGCGTATCTACTGGCACATGCGGAAATATCACCGGTACAGGACTGGTTGGAGCAGTGGAAAACGCTGGCGGAAGCGGTAAGCCGGGCGTGGCCGGATGAGCGGAGCGATTATGATGTTATACTATAAACACGAGTGTATTTGCATAGAAAAGGGAGTATGAATGCCAACACACCATAGAATTATATTTGGAAGTAGCGCCAAAATGCCCGAAATTGAAGATAGTTCGGTACATCTTGCGATTACTTCCCCTCCCTATTTTAATGCCCCCTTTGATTATGTGGGATTGTATAAAGATTACGAGGAGTATCTTCAACTTCTCCGTAATGTAGCCAGGGAGTCCTACCGTGTACTCCAATCAGGACGTATTTTTGTCTTGAACATTGATGATATGTTGATCAATGGCGAAAAATACCCTATTACAGCCGATGCAACCAGAATTTTTCTTGATGCTGGCTTTCGTTACCGCGATAAAATTGTCTGGCGCAAACCAGAAGGCTATGTCAGGATTAGCCGAAGAAGTGGTGTGCAGTTACAGCATCCTTATCCAATGTATTTCTATCCAGATAACTTGCTTGAAAGTATCTTGATCTTTCAAAAAGGAAAATTTCGCTATAAATCTGTGTCACCGGAATTAAAAGAAGTTTCACGAGTCGACATTGAGGAGTTTCAGAAAAACAAATGGTTTTTGACGTTGTGGGAAATGACCAATGTTCTTCCAAATTCCGACTTAGAGAAAAATATCGCGGCATTTCCTTTTGAGCTTCCCTACAGATTCATCAAGTTGTTTTCCTATAAAGATGAGACTGTACTAGATCCTTTTGCAGGTAGTGGCACAACGCTTGTTGCAGCACGAATGGAGGGTAGAAATAGTATTGGCATAGAGATTAACCATAATCTTGAGCCAATTATTAGAAGAAAGCTACGGTTTGATGATAGTACATCTCAAGTAGATAACACGTTCCAAATGGATGATACATTTGATACTATCATCAGGAACAAAAATGGGAACAAAGCAGCATAGATTATAGGGACAAAAATGGGAACAAAGCAGCATGGTCTACATGTACAGGCGCAAATACGCGGCATAAACTACACGTATTTCTTGTGTTCTCCATTGCAAGAGTATCCTTTGAATAAGCTATCTCAGGCTTTGGAAACACATGGGGCATTTATTCTCAATATCGGTGGGGATAATCGTATAGCTGTCAGTTGGTGGGTTTCAGCCAAAAGAACAAGATCGTATCCATATGCCAGAGTTTACAATACGCTCAACTTTGTCGGTAGGAAAGTGACCATCATTCCTATTATGAAGGATGAAGGTAAACAAGGAGATAGAGATTTTCTTCAATGGGATACCATCTCTCTCATGAGTTTGCTGGATGTGTACGTTATCATTGCATATTATAATACTGCCCAAAAAAGTAGAAGATACACCCATAAGATTACCGATCAGCGATTTGATAGAGCATATATTAAACAGGAGTTAGCGAGAATATCTTCTTTTCAATCAAGTGCGCTTCACTGGAATATAGATCAGATTGATAAGGTCAAAGATATTAGCAATCGGGCCGTACAAGCCTATACGAATATCCCCCAACAGCTTGGAGTTTCTATGCATTCTCTTCCTTCGGTGCAAAGGAAAGTACATGCATTGTACCGCAATAAAGAAACATTTATGGAATCCTCAAGGCACCTGGCAGAAATAGCTCAACATCGAGAGAGCGTGACCTTACAGCCGAAAGAAAGTTTGTCAGGTAGCAAGGGAATGATTACTATCAGGAACTACCTTGGGGGATGGTACTATTTCACAGTAGACGAAATAGAAATCCGCAATGACACGGTGTTTTTGATAGAAGGTAAACATACGAGAAAACATGCCTTGCCCAGTTTAAGCGATATACAAGATGGTCTGGTGAAGATGGTTCTTTTCTCCAATCTAGAGCAAGTAACTATTGATGGAACACCTATAGCCTCTCGTGCTGTGCTAAAATTAACCTCGACACCTCCTATCAATATCAACACTCTAACACAAAAAAACAAAGATCTATACTCCCAACTGCTAGAAGAAGCAGCAACCAATAGGTTTGATCTGCGATTGGTATAGTTGTTTACAATGATAGGGAAGGGAGCCTGACCCCTGCTCATCGTACTAACCCTCGCCTGGCTCGTCGGCATCCTCGCCGCCGACATGCTCCTACCGCCCGGCTGGCTCCTCTGGACTCTTGCCGGGGCCGGACTGGTCGGTGCGGCCATAGCGGGGCCCGTGCGGCAACTGCGCCTCGCCGCCCTCCTCCTCCTCGCCATAGCCCTGGGCGGCCTGCGCTACCAGCCGGTAACCCACCTGCGCGACGACGTCACCATCTGGCGCCTGGCCGACCGTGGCGAAATCCTGGTACAGGGCATCGTATCCGCCGACCCGAAATGGACAGAAGAGGGACAACAAATTATCCTCAAGACCGAAGCGGCGCGACGCGAAGACATTGCCGCCCCCATTGACGGCCTGCTGCTCGTCAACCTGCCGCCCTACCCCACCTACCACTACGGCCAGCGCCTCATCGTCCGGGGCATCATCCGCGAACCGCCCCCCGCCCGCCGCCCCAACGCCTTTAACTACCGCAGCTACCTGGCCCGCAAACGCATCTTCGCCATGATGCAGGAACCAGCAGCCGTAACAGCGCAACCCGGCAACGCCGGCAACCCGGCCCTGGTCGCCCTGCTGGCCTTCCGCACCCACTGCCACAGCCTCATGCTGCGGGCCCTACCAGAGCCGGAAGCATCGGTCGCGGGGGGCATGCTGCTTGGGCTCAAAGCCACCATCCCCGACCGCATATACACCACCTTCTCCGCCAACGGCATCACCCACGTACTGGTTATCTCCGGCTGGCACCTGAGCCTGGTCGCCTCTGTTATCACCGGCGTTGCCACCCGCCTGCGCTTCAGTCGTGGCCAGACCTTCTGGTTTTCGCTTGTCGCCATCTGGATCTACGCGCTCTTTGTCGGAGCCACCGGCACCGTCCTACGGGCCGCACTGATGGCCAGTCTCACCGTCCTGGCCACCGCCACCGAACGCAAAACTGAACCATGGACGCTGCTTATGGCCGCCGCTCTGGGATTGACCCTCTGGAATCC
This sequence comes from Chloroflexaceae bacterium, assembly GCA_034437375.1. GTDB lineage: Bacteria > Chloroflexota > Chloroflexia > Chloroflexales > Chloroflexaceae > JAAUSY01. Next base: position 10,696 of record DAOTUK010000268.1, read on the forward strand.
CCACATCCTCTGGGATCTGGGCTTTCAGCTTTCCATGCTCGCCACCGCCAGCATCTTTGCCTTTCTCACGCCAATACAAGCGTGGCTTGAAGATTGGCCGCCCCTGCGCTGGTGGGCGTCCGGGTGGATAACAGACCCGCTGTCGGTAACCCTGGCCGCCCAGACCCTGGCCTTACCGCTCATCCTCTACCACTTCGGCAACCTGTCGCTAGTTTCGCCACTCTCCAATGTCCTGCTGGTACCGGCCGTGCCCTACGTGATGATGCTCTGTGCCATTGCGCTGGCTATCAACGTACCGGCCGCACTGCTTGGCAGCATAGCCGGCATTGGCATCGTCGCCGGGTGGGTGGCGCAGGGGCTCTGGCTTGTAGCCTGGCTCCCTATCACCTATATGACCAGCGGCGCGGCCCTGCTTGCGTCGGTACCGGGCGCGTCGCTACCGCTGCCACCCTTCCCGCTGTGGCTCCTGCTTGGGTACTATGGGGCCGTGGCCGGGTGGTGGCTGTGGCAACAGTGGGCCCGGTATCAGGAAACGATACCGGCTCCTGTGGTAATATAGAGACATGACACTTTGCGCCATGCCATACCAGGCAAGGGAAAGATTGATACCAGGTTCGGGTGATGACGTGACTTACTTCCAGACTGAAGCGCATTCCAAAGCCTTATGCCACACCCGTCACCGCTAATGGGAATATGTATGCTCAATGTTGAGATTGAAAATGCCATTGCACAAATACACACCACCCCCTACCAACTGGTGCTAGAATTTGCCGGGGCGGGTAGTCTTGGGTTGTGGTGGCTCCATAGCGTGGGGGGCTCATCCAATACCATCCTGGAAGCCACCGACCGCTACGCCACCGACTCGTTGACCGATTTGCTTGGCTCACAGCCAGAGACATTTGTGTCGGTGGAAACCGCCACCGCGATGGCCCAGAAAGCCTATGAGCGAGCCGTGTACCTGGTGGGTACAAGCCGCGCCGCCTTTCTGCTTGGGGTAGCATGTACGGCCACTATCGCCACGAGCTATACCAAGCAGGGCGAACACCACTGCGCTATTGCGGTGCAGAGTGCCGAAGGGATTATCGCCTACAATTTGCGCATGAAAAAGGGCTACCGCGACCGCGCCGGCGAAGAGCACCTGGTAAGCCACCTGATGGTACATGCCATCGTACGAGCCTGTGGGTTGAAATTCAACCTCCCACTTGATTTAACGATTGGAGAGAACCTGCGCGAGTATCACCAGAGCTTTACCCAACCGCTCGACCGCCTGATGATACACTCGGCCCAGACCGTCACCGTCTATCCCGACGGCGATCAGCTTGCCGACATCCCCTTCAATAGCGCCCTGCTCTCTGGCTCGTTCAACCCATTGCACGAAGGGCACGTCCGTCTATCGGAAGCGGCGGCGGTCTTCCTTGGGATACCGGTTATCTTTGAATTGCCCATTGTGAACGCCGATAAGGGAACGCTCTCTACCGCAGAAATACAGCGGCGGTTGTCGCAGTTTAGCGCTAAACATACAGTTGTGCTTTCGCGGGCTCCCCTCTTCCGCGACAAGGCGGCCCTCTTTCCGGGCAGCATCTTTGTGGTGGGCTACGATACGGCTATGCGTCTGGTGTCGCCCCACTATTACAATGGCGAAGAGGGTATGCACGCGGCACTGGCCGCGATCCGCGCAAACAAATGCCGCTTTCTGGTGGCGGGGCGGCTCTACCAGGGGCAATTTCGAACCCTCTCGTCCATCCCTATCCCCCCTTCGTTTCACGATCTCTTTCTCGAATTGCCAGAAGAATACTTCCGTATGGATATATCGTCTACCGAATTGCGCGGCTAGAGCAAGAGGCTTTGGAAACCGCGGGGTACTTTGTCCGCCCCGGGGCAAGCGAGACGCGCGCGCTCCCAGGAGCGAAAAAAATTCTGCCCCCCCCCCGCGCTACTTGCCATATGTCCAGAGCAATGGTACAATATACACCGTAGCGATGACCCCGTAGCTCAATTGGATAGAGCGTTACCCTGCGGAGGTAAAGGTTATGCGTTCGAGTCGCATCGGGGTCGCCATATTCTCCAAAAACACCACCAGCATATGCTGGTGGTGTTTTTGGGATGTACATGCACACAATTTCTCCCCACTTTCCAACCTATAATTAAACCAAAATTTTACGTTTATGTCTGTTCATGTTCTCACTTATCTGGTATGATAGAGCCAACAACTTTTTGGACACATTGGAACCGCAACGAAGAGACGCGCAATGACGAACCAGAATGGACTCATAACCGCTGAAAGTATCCTGGATACGCAACACAGACTTGTGCTTGCGCTAGGCAATGTCACCTCATTTGACAATCTATTTGCCCTTTGCATCGAAGCCGCAATCGCTGTTGCATCTATGGACTGCGGCTGTGTGTACCTGGTTGATCAATCGCAGGGCACCATTCGCCGCGCCTTTACCGACGACCAGTTCCGGTGCTGCCCTGGCTACCCCGCCTACTACAACGCCCATTCCAAAGCCGCACACCTGCTCAATATTGGTACCCCCATCTATGCCCCCTGCGCCGAATATGAAAAAGTCCTTATTCCCCGTGGCCGGAAAAATGGTATTTGCGCCGGCGCCTTCCTCCCAATGCACCACCAGGGCTCCCTGATTGGCTGTCTCAACGTGGCGTCGTATACCAGGCCCGAAGTTCCGCACTCGGCCCGCCAGGCCCTCGAAATAATCGCCGCCTGTCTGGGCCAGGCCATCATCCGGCTGCAAGCCCAACAAACACAGACGCTCCTCCGCCAGACCATTGACGAGCTCGAACAACGTATTGCCGACCAAGCCACTATCGAAGATCGGTATCGCGCCCTGCTCGAAGCGTCGCCCGACGCCATTGGATTGACCGATATGAACCGCAATCTGGCCTATTGTACGCCTCGGACTGCATCCATGTTTGGCTACGACAACCCCGCAGACCTTATCGGCAAGCCTTCGCTCAACCTGTTTGCGCCCCAGAGCCATGCCCAGGTTCTGGCGGATATGGAACGCCTGGTGCAAGAGCAGCACATTACCGTAACCCACATGCTGATCAACCGCGAAGGTACCATCTTTCCTGGCGAGGTACGGGCCAGCGTTGTGAAGGATAAGCACGGGCATATCCAGGGGATGCTTGGCTATATTCGAGACATGAGCGAGCGGCAGCAAGCCCGGCAAAGAATTGCCGCGGCAAACGAGGAACTTCAGCGAAAAAACGCCGAACTTCAGCAAACCAACGAGCGGTTGAACCGTAGCCGAACCTTGCTCTACCGGCTGATAGATGGGCTTGAGGATGGCTTGTTGCTGCTTGATGCCAATGGCGTTATTCTGACCTGCAACCAGTGGTTGGCCTCCCTCTTTGAGAAGCCAGTGAGCGCATGTGTGGGCCAACCCTGGATAACATGCTGCCAACGCATGAGCCCCCCCTTCCCCGGCGAAGAGGCGCTCCAGACGCTCCAGAGCGGCCAGGCGCATACCTATCGTGTGGTGTATACCCCGCCCAGTGGAACTGAGTACGTCTTCAGTATCCAATCGCTTCCCCTCGATAAACCGGCACAACCACCCGACGATGGCGCATATCCAAACTGTCGCATGATTATCCGCATCCTCGATATAACCGAACGGGTGGAAATACAATCCAAAATTATTCAGAAGGAGCGCTATACCAGCACTGGACGGGTCGCCGCCACCGTGGCCCACGAAGTCAACACCCCCTTACAATCTATCCAGACCATGCTGCACCTTATCCGGAATGCCCGCAAACCCCAACGTGAAACCTATCTAAGCCGGGCCATTGACGAGGTGGGGCATATTGGCCGTATCTTGCGCCAACTGGTTGAATTGAGCAACCCGGTGTCTGAAATCGTGGTGCCAGTCAATATCAATACGCTGGTTGAACGAGTGTTGCTGCTTACCAGCGGCCCACGGGTAACCCGCAAGATTACCCTGGTGAGCAATCTTGATGCCGATTTGCCCTATTTCCGGGGCCACGCCGACCGCGTAACCCAGGTTATCCTCAACCTGGTCTTAAACGCTATTGATGCCATGGAGCAGGGCGGTAGCCTGACTGTCACCACCCGCTTGATACCGAACCAGGAGCAAGATTACCACCAGACCGAACTTGCGACCAATACCGCCCCGCTATGGATTACGATACAGATCGAAGATACCGGACATGGTATTGCTGATGATCTCAGAAAGAAAATATTTGAACCCTTTTACTCGACAAGAGGGCAACGACCGGGCCTGGGGCTTGCCGTGTGCCAACAAATCGTCCAGGAATATCATGGGCAACTCAGGCTTTACAGTCAGCCGGGTATCGGCACAACCGTAACCGTTTTACTTCCACAAGAACAGAAAGCAACGGAGCATAATTATGAACAGTACCCGCGTAATGATGGTAGAAGACAATGATACGACTCGTACCGTGCTTGGGAGTGCCATAGAGCAGGCCGGGCATCAGGTAACATTGGCGGCCAATGGTGAGACGGCGTTGCGTATTCTGACCAGAGCGCATGCCCAACAGGCGTTTTTTGATGTGGTTGTTACCGATATTCGGATGGGAGATATAGATGGCATGGATGTGTTGCGGATGGCCCGCCAGCAGCGCTCGCCACCCGCGGTTATCCTTTTAACGGGCTATGCTTCAACCGAAAGCGCCGTTGAGGCCTTGCGCACCGGGGCGCACGATTATCTCTTCAAACCGTGCAATCCTCCCGAATTGCTCGACTCTATTGCCAGAGCTATAGCACATCGGCGAGAGACGCTACAACAGGCCCAACAGGCGAGTGCGTTTAACAAGATAGCCAGTATGGTTGGCGGGCTAGAAGATCTCCTGAACAGCGATAACATAGCGGCTCTCACCAGTTTTATGAATGCCGTACCCTCTGAAACGTTACTCCCCTCCGAACAATATTTGCGTATGGGCGATTTGTCTATAGATACCGACCGCCGCTATGTAACATTTCAGGGACAACAACTGCATGTGACCCCCACAGAATATCTGTTGCTGGTTTCGCTGATGTCATCGCAGGGGCGCGTAGTCGAGTATCATGACATTGCGTTTTTTACCCATGGGTGTGAGCTTGACGATGCCCATTCGGTGTTGCGTTGGCATGTGCGCAATCTGAACCGCAAACTGGGCTATCCCTATATTGAGAAGGTTCGCGGCAGGGGGTATATGCTGGTGTGCCCCCAGGAGGAAGCGGTGCGATGATACCAAATCCATCTGAATAGTGATACAACCACCGATAGACACGGATAGACACCGATAGGTTCTGTCAAGCCATCCGCGTATGTTGGGGCAATGCGCGGTGTTTGATCCGAAATAGGAAGGCCTCTCGTGATCTCCCTGCTCCGTGCCATCTCTGTGCCTCTGTGTCTCCGTGGTGATATTTTGCACCCGGTCGCCAGAAAGAGGGGTTCTGATAAATCGTGCATGCCCCCGGCCTGGGTAACGGGGCAGCCGGGGAGTGCGGCTATGCTCCCAGGCGCAATATCTGGTACTCCTGTCCAACGGCGGCCGCCCCGGTAAATCCGCTGGCGCGTATCTCATCCAGGGCCTGTGCTTCGGGCATCGTCCAGTGGGGGCTAAAATGCACCAGCACAAGCTCGCCCACGCCGGCCTGGCGGGCTATATCCCCCGCTTGCCGTGGGGTGCTATGGCCGGGCATTGGCTGGGCCACCGTCGCTTCATGCACGAGAATAGCCGCCTGCTGCGCCAGGTTGGCCACCGCCGCGCAAGGGCCCGTATCGGCAGAATAGGCCAGGGCCGCCGGGCTCTGGCGGTGTTGAAAGCGAAGCCCCAGACAGGGCCGCGAGTGGTCGGTAAGCGTGGTCTGGAGCACCCATCCATCATCCAGGACAACTTCGTCGCCTGGGTCTAGCGTTGTCCACTGCACAGGCACCATGTAATCTTCTAGCTCAAACGCTTCGACCACCCGGAGCGCCAGCGCACACGTGGCGGCCAGGCCGTAGACAAGCAGGGGCTCGGTGCGGCCCACCAGCGCCAGGCTAAAGAGGAGCGCGGCCAACCCGTTAATATGGTCGCAGTGGCTATGGGTCAAGACAACCCCGCGCAACGCACGCGGATCGTGCCCGGCTTTGAGCAACCGTTGATAGGTACTACCGCCCGCATCAACCAGGAACAACCCGCCCGACTCGCTCTTCCAGACCATATGGGTATGGCCGCGGTCGGCGTCTGGTACACCGGTTCCTACGCCAAGTAAGGTCATTGCTGCTTTCATGATGATTGCTTCTTTCTCTTTGTGCGGTTCCGCTTTGGTTTCTTGGGCCCGCCGCCACCACCGCCACCGCCAGACCGTGGTTTGGGTGGCTCGTGGTGCTGGCCTGTGCTTTTGGGGGTGTCGTCAGTTTTTGCGCCCCGCCGGGGCGGCCCGGATGAAGAGCGGCGGGGACGCTGTTTGCCGGGCGGGGTAGGACGCTCGCCGGCGGCCCGCTCCCCCGACGATGGCTGGCGTTGGGGGCCTGGTTGCCTTTTTTGCCGCGTGCGGCCCTGGTATTGGGAGCGTTCTTCTTCCTCTTCCAGATCGTACACGTCGTAGATGTCTCCGTCGTCGTCGCCAATATCAAGCGATAGGAATGAGGAGGATTCGAAATCATCCCGCACACTTCCGCGCTGTGTATACTGCCAGGCGGCATCATCAAGCGCCGTGAGCTGTGCCACCGGATAGCTCTCTTGCATTCCGCTACTGGTAAGCTGTACCATCACCATTTGCTGTAACACATTGGTAAAGAGAACCTCGCCCGGCCCATCGGGGGTTTGCACTGGTGCGCCGCGGCGGGGCAGACCGGATTTGAGCTCGCAATACTGGCTATGCTCGTACGAGAGGCAACAGAGCAGACGCCCACATACCCCGCTTATTTTGGATGGGTTGAGCGGCAAATCTTGATCTTTGGCCATCTTGACGCTGACGCGGGCATAGTTGGGTAAAAATGTCGCGCAGCACAGACGGCGGCCACACAGGCCAATGCCGCCAAGAATGCGGGCTTCGTCGCGCGGGCCAATCTGGCGCAGCTCGATACGGGTGCGGAAGGTTCGGGCCAGGTCGCGCACGAGCAAGCGAAAGTCTACGCGCTGGTCGGCGGTAAAGTAGAAGGTCAGGCGCGAGCCGTCAAGGTTATATTCCGCTTTGACCAGGCGCATGTCCAGGTTGTGCTCGTGGATTTTCTGGTTGCAACGGGCCAATACGTCATCCAGATTTTCCTGGAGCTTGCGCTTGCGTTCAAAATCGGCCTCTTCGGCGTGGCGCAACACTGGCTTGAGCTCGCCCGGTAATTCTTCTTCAGGCACATCAAAGCGATCGCCAGTGACGCGCCCAATTTCGGGCCCATGGATCGTTTCCACGATAACCATATCGCCCATGGCGATGTCGAGGTCAAGCGGGTCGAAGTAGTAGGCGCGGCCACTATCCTTAAAGCGAACACTAACAACAATGGTCATGAGGGCTTATTCCTTGATACCACTTCATAGGCTGTCACGGGGATTTTTTTGCCTTTCAATTGGAGTTTGCCCATTTCTTCGACAACAAAGCTATCGCCAATTGCGTTGCGGGTTTCTTCCCCAATACAGACGGTACCGGGGCGGGCGGCCGATTCCAGGCGCGATGCGGTGTTGACGGTGTCGCCTATGGCGGTATATTCCAGGCGATGGCGTGTGCCAAAGAAGCCGGTATAGGCTTTGCCCGTATTGACGCCGACGCGAATACGGAAGAATTTTTTGCTATCGAGTTTTTCAACGAGGCGTTTCTGGGCTACTTGCATTTCCAGCGCGGCCGAGACAGCATCCAGAGCGTGGCGGTCGTTGGGGGGTTCGTCGGGCAGGCGTGGTGCGCCAAACACAGCCATAATACCATCCCCAATATATTTGTCTACCGTTCCATGATATTTAAAGATTACGTCGGTCATTTCGTGCAAATATTCGTTGAGCAAGTCCTGTACCTCGTGGGGCAGCATCGTTTCAGAGAGCGAGGTAAAGCCGGTAATATCGGCAAAAAGCACCGACACATCTTGCTCTTGCGCTTCCCATAGCTTGCCGTGTTGAGCCACATAGCGGGCCAGGGCGCTGGCGACGTTGGGCGACAGAAAGCGCTCAAGATTTTGCCGTACGGTGGCTTGCTGGCGAAGCTCTTCGGTCAAACTGGCGCGTTCTATGGCAACGGCGGCCTGGGTGGCAACGGCGGCCACAACCTCGCGGTCGCGGTCGCTAAATTTTTCGCGCCCCGGCGAATCAAGCAGAATAACGCCCGTGGCCGAGCCGCGGAGCAGGAGCGGTGCGGAGATAGCCGAACGGATATTGGCACTGATAATACTTTCGGAGCCGGCGAAGTCAAGCCGCGCATCGCGTGTAAGCACCGCTTCGCCCTCTTCAAGCGCGCGGCGTACAATAGTGCTGCTAATGGTAATATCGCCTTGCCCGGCGGGATAGACGACCATAGGCACGAGTTCCTGGCCTTTCATCAACAGGAGCAGACCACGCTCAGCCGGCACCAGGTTTAAGACTTCTTCCATAATAGCATCCAATAGTTCGGCGACTTCGACAATCTGGTTAAAGCGCAGGCTCATCATGTAAAATTCTTTCAAGTCTATGGTCGGCGCTGGAAATTCGTTTTCCCGTACTGCGCGGCTATCGGCGGTCAACGGGAAATACTGGTTGTCGTCAAAATGGACGCTCTGCGCGGCGCGGTCTTCGAAGTGCATTTCGAAGGGGCCAATGGTAATGGTGTCTCCATCGCTCAACTGTTCCTCTTTTACGCGCAGGCGGTTGACAAAAATACCGTTGCGGCTGTTGAGGTCGCGTATCCAGGCGTGCCGACCGCGCATTTCGAGTACGGCATGATGCCGCGACACAATGGCGTGGTTGAGCACAATATCATTATCCAGTTGGCGACCAATGTTCAACCCCTTTTCAGTGACGGCCAGAGTATGGGGAACATTATTGATATTGACAGAAACACGAGCCATAGAAATTGCTCTTTCGCAAAGACCGGATGCGAAGACTATCTTTTGACTTTATTATAGTTCGGTTACATGGCAAATGCAACTATACGACTATTGGTAGTATAGTCAGGTTTCTGCATTCTATTGCCTGGTCTGGGTGCTTGCAATGTCAGTTTCTTTGCCTGTATATTGCTCCGACACCCCATAATACGATTGTATCCCAAAACAGATGGTGCTTTAGCATTGAGCGCGTCATTTACCCAATTGACACCCCCTATCCGTGCCTGCTATCATGCCAATGAGACGGTTTTTTCCGTAACCCCTACCCCCTATCAAAGGAGGAGAACCCATGACCCTACAACCCGACGTCCAGGCGCCGCCCGCCCCCCCCGCCGATGACCCCTTCTACTATGGGTGGCGTTGGGTGCCGCACACCGTCAACGGCCAGACCGAATTGCACGCCGTACCGTTGACCCTGGAGGATGTCTTACACCCCCAGATGGAGGATGTTGTGAACCAGACCGATGACCACTACCGCGTATGTCACTATCTCTATACCGTGCTACGCGCCACCCTGCGCCACCAACCCACTATGCTGGTGCTGCATGATGTGCTGATAGAATGGGCCACCCCCGGCATGCGCGGGCACGCGCCCGACATTGTGGTGTTTGCCGACGTGCGCGAGCGCCCCCGACACCGCAGTTTCAACCAGCATACCGACGGCGGTACCCCGGTGCTGATTATGGAGGTAACGTCCGAGTCTACGCGCATGCTGGATTTGCAGCCGAAACGCCCGGGCCAGCAGAGCAAATATCACCACTACGAGCGCATCGGGGTGCCCTACTATGTGGTAGTGGACAATGCCCGCTACCGCGGCACACGAATGCCGCCCTTCTTCGGCTACGAGTTGCAGCAAGGGCGCTATCGGGCCCTCACGCCCGATCAGCAGGGGCGGGTATGGATACCGCCGGTGGGGCTGTGGTTGGGCCCATTTGAAGGCGATATTGCCTGGTTTGACCAGCAGGGGCGGGCGATAGGCGACTATGAGGAGGTGTCGCTGGCGATGCACGAGGCCGAGCAG
>DAOTUK010000269.1:0-3933 GCA_034437375.1 Chloroflexaceae bacterium
GTGGGGGGTTTGGGGGGGGAGCGTGGGAGATAGACGTGGTGCATACAACGGGGGGGATACCCCAGGAAATGCAAGCATCTCGCGGGTATCCCCCCTCGTGTGGCTCTGGGCCTTCTGTCTACCCTGGCTACATTCCTTGTATAATAACTCCGACGCCTTGCAACAGGGTACCGGCGGCAATAGCCGACCCGATAACCCCCGCCACGTTGGGGGCCATCGCGTGCATAATCAAGAAGTTTTGCGGGTCTTCCTTCTGGGCTACAACCTGGGCCACTCGTGCGGCGTGGGGCACAGCCGAAACCCCCGCCGAGCCAAGCAGCGGATTGACTTTCTCTTTGAAGAAGAGATTCAGGAACCGCGCAAACAGCACGCCCGACGCGGTGGCGATGGCAAACGAAATGGCGCCCATGAGAAAGATAACCACCGACTGCGGCGTCAAGAAGATGTCGGCCTGGGTGCTGGCCCCTACCGTCAAGCCCAACAAAATGGTCACGCTGTCAATAAAGGCGTTTCGGGCCGTCTGGGCCAGGCGTTCGGTTACCCCGCTTTCTTTCAGCAGATTGCCGAAGAAGAGCATCCCAAGCAGCGGCAAGGCATCTGGCGCGATAAAAATACAGACCAGCAACCCGCCAATGGGAAAGATGATGCGCTGAAAGCGACTGGCAACCCGCGGCGGCGGCATCCGTATCAAGCGCTCTTCGCGGGTAGTCAACAGGCGCATAATGGGTGGCTGTATTACGGGTACCAGCGCCATATACGAATATGAGGAAATGGCGATGGCTCCCAGGAGATCGGGGGCCAGTTTGGTGGTAATGAAAATGGCTGTCGGGCCATCTGCCCCGCCAATAATGCCAATACTCGCGGCGGCCTCAATCAAGCGCGCTGGATTGTCGGGGTCTGACAAGCCAAGCACGGGAAACGTTGCCCCCAACCAGACGGCCGCCAACAGCGTCGAAAAGATGCCAAACTGGGCGGCCGCCCCCAACAAAATCAGCTTTGGATTGGCTATCAAGCTCGAAAAGTCGGTCATAGCTCCGATGCCCAGGAAGATCAGGGGCGGGTAGATACCCCGCGCAACCCCCTGGTACAGGTACCATAACACGCTCCCCTCTTCATAAATACCAATCCCCGACCCGACCGCCGCCGGCATGTTGCCCATCAATATGCCAAACCCGATAGGCACCAGCAAGAGCGGCTCAAATCCTTTGGCAATCGCCAGGTAGATAAAGAAAAACCCGGCGATAATCATAACCACATTACCGGGCTTGCTCAGGATGAGATAAAACCCGCTGTGGTGAAAATATTCAAAAATCGCCTGTAACAAATCATTCAAGGTTTGCCTCCCCCGTATTACTCAAACGTAATCAACACCTGCCCTTGTTGTACTGCATCGCCCGGCTTCACCTTGATCTCGTTCACCTTGCCGGCCGTCGGAGAACTGATATTCGTATGCATCTTCATGGCCTCTATGACCATCAGCAAGTCGTTCTCCTTCACTGTCGCGCCTGCCGCTACCTTTACCTCGGCCACAACGCCGGCAATGGGCGAGGTAACTTCGTTTGACGAACCAGACCCCTTCGGCGGAGCGCTGATCTGCTTGACGGGCCCGGCTGCTGGCTCAGACCGGCTTGCGCGAGGCGCGACGCCGGTAGCCGGCGGGAACCCATATGCCGACCCTCCTTCCTCGTCATCCTCCAATACTTCTACTTCGACATCGTAGCTTACGCCATTGACCGTAACGCGCAACTTCTTCACTCCTGCCCTCCTCCTGAGAATAACAAACGCTAAACGATGGGTGGCCCCTGGCCTGTTCCCCACATCGTATAGCGTTCTCTACTCTGCCGCAAATAAAGGTTACGTTCTCGTTCTGTGCGAACCCATAACTGTCAGACGTCCTTCCTTTGACCACGACGTTTCCGCCGGCCGTGCGCGATAGCGAATGCGCCGAATACGCACTTGCCGGCCGGTTGCAACCGCCACTGCGGCCGCAATGACGGGGATAATCTCTGGCGGCACGGTTCCGTCATGGTCTGGCAATGTGTCGCTTGCTGATGGGGTGTTGTCGGTTGATTGTGACCGGGCTAACAACCAGCGGTCAACGCGCTGAAAGATGGTCATTAAGACAAACAGCAGCACGAGCCCGGAGAAGACAACGGTCATGCCCGTGACGGTGAGTTGCACCCCAAACATCAATTCTTCATTCAAACCAGAGGCCTCCTTCTCCAACGTTTGCTGGTTGGTTCCAGACTACAACGGAATAAGCCCATGTTTCTTGGCCGGGCGCAGGTCGCGCTTGGTGCGCAACGATTCGAGCGCCAGACTTAAGTAGCGTCGCGTATCTTTTGGTTCGATAATGTCGTCAATCAGATTGCGGGCCGCCCCCACATAGGGGTTTGCAAAGTTCTCTTCGTACTCTTGAATAAACTTCTGTCGTGCGGCTTTCGGATCGTCGGACTTCTTAATCTCGCTGCGATAGACAATACCGACGGCCCCTTCGGGCCCCATCACCGCAACTTCGCCCGTGGGCCACGCGGCCACCCGGTCGCATCCCAGGTCTTTGCCGCACATTGCGAGGTAGGCGCCCCCATACGCTTTGCGCAAGATAATGGAAATCTTGGGTACGGTGGCCGCCGAATAGACAAACAGCATCTTGGCTCCGTGCCGGATAATGCCGCCATACTCCTGCTGGACGCCGGGCATAAAGCCGGGGACATCTACGAGCGTAACCAGCGGAATATTAAACGCATTACAAAAGCGCACAAAGCGCGAAATCTTGTCCGATGAGTTAATATCCAGCACCCCGGCCATTACGGCCGGCTGGTTGGCCACAATCCCTATTGTGTGCCCATTGATGCGCCCAAAGCCAATAATAGCGTTGGCTGCGTAGTGCTCTTGAATTTCGAGAAAGTCGCCCTGATCAACAATGCGCGTAATGACCTCTTTGACATCATAGGCTTCACGGGGGTTGTCGGGAATAATCTTGTTTAACTGCATGTCTTCGGTGATGATCATTTCGCCTGCGCTGCCATAGTCGGGCGGGTCTTCCAGGTTGTTGGGCGGCAAAAAGCTCAGCAATCGCTTGCAGAGGTGGATGGCGTCTTCGTCGTCTTCGGCGATCATGTGAACAACCCCGCTCTGGCTTTCCTGCGCGTAGGCACCGCCAAGCTCCTCTTCGGAGATTTGCTCGCCGGTGACCTGTTTAATCACCTGGGGCCCGGTAATAAACAGCTTTCCAATGCCTTTGACCATAATGATGAAGTCGGTGAGGGCAGGCGAGTAGGCCGCGCCGCCGGCGCAGGGGCCGGCAATAATGGAGATTTGCGGTACGACCCCCGACAACAAGACATTGCGGTAAAAGATACGTCCGTACCCGCTCAGCGCGTCTATGCCCTCTTGAATACGGGCCCCGCCGCTATCGTTGATCAGGACAAAGGGGGCTCCACATTTCAACGCCATGTCCATGGTCTGGCAAATTTTGTTGGCGTGGACTTCGCCGACCGAGCCACCAGACACGGTAAAGTCTTGCGAGGCGACAAAGGCCTGGCGTCCGTCAACGGCTCCGACGGCGGTAACCACGCCGTCGCCCGGTAGTTCTTTGCCGGCCATGCCAAACATCGTACAGCGGTGTTTGGCAAATAAGAAGAGTTCCTGTGCCGTGTCGGGGTCAAATAGTAACCCCAGACGTTCGCGTGCGGTGAGTTTTCCGGCCTCGTGTTGCTTTTCGGTCCGATCTTTGCCGCCGCCTTCAAGGAGGCGAGACTTTGTCTCGCGCAATCGCTCTATTTTCTCACTTGTCGTCATAGAAACCTACCTGTTCGGTATAATATTGATACCGCCAAGATCTTCGTGTATGATAGCATACATCTTTTGAAACCTCAAACGGTAGTATGTCCGCGTATGATTATACCATAGGGTGTCTCCGGGGTGATGGGG
>DAOTUK010000270.1:0-1839 GCA_034437375.1 Chloroflexaceae bacterium
GGGGGGGGGGGGGGGGGGGGGGCAAGTGTTCACACGTATGGGGCGTTTCCTGGGAACGCGGGTATCTTGCCCGCTCCGGGGCGAGCGAGACGCTCGCGCTCCCAGGGGGTTTCCCCCAGGTGTGAACAGTAACATCTGGGAGAGAAGGGGGAGCTATGGGTAGGGGCTTGGGGTGGAGGTACGGGTGGGTGTTCTGGTCGCGGTTCCGGTGGCGGTTGGCGCATCGTTGTTGCCATCGTCGTTACCATCGTCACCGTTATCTGGCTGTGCCCACGCCGGTATGCCATCCCAATCCAGTTCTACCTTGTGGGTAGGGGTGGCGGTAGGCTTGGTCCAGGTAGTAGCGGTAGGTTGTACGGGCCATATGCCGGCCGTGGGCGGTTGTCCCACGGGGGCGGCAAGGGGCGGGTTCCAGGGACGCGGAATATCGGCCGTAGACCACCAGGTCGCTTCGGCGTGGCCGGGGCATACGTATGAGATGGTCTTATTCTGGAAGCCCAGATAGCCGCTCATTTCGGCGCGATACAAGGTATGCTCACCCATTGTCACGGGAACAACAACCAGGTCGCCTTCCAGGTAGAGTATTTCCTGGTCGTTTTCAATGGCAATAACAAAGTGGTTGCCATGCATAAAGCCCAGGTTGCCGTGGTGGATGGCCGTATAGCGCGAAGAGCAGGGGCCGTTTTGGGAGTGGATACCCACCGATACCAGCGTCACAACATTGTTTTCAACGGTTATGGTGATGCGTTGATCGTGCGAGGTGCGGCCCGTCCATGTGCCAGACAGGGTTGTTTGTGAACGGGTGGCACGCGGGAAGACCAGCAGCAAGAGCAGCGCCAGCGCAAAGAGCGCCAGCCCCAGGGGGGTATCGTTGCGTCGGGTTGTTCGGGTCATGCTCATGGCTCCTTGCTGGTGGGCGTACGCGGTGTTTCACCCATGCTCTTTGTATGATACCATGTTCGGTTGATTACCGCTCTGTATCCGTGGCATAGTGTGCGTTCGCATCACCTGTCCTCGCGTCACGCATCACTCGTCACTGGTATGATACTACTCTAGCGTGCGAAGTTCAAGGTTATCGAAGCGGGCAATAGCTGCTTGTTCGGTGGCGACGGCGACCAGACCATATTTATTGGTAGGTTGCACCATATCCAGGGTATCATCCAATACCATCGTGTCGTTGACGAACAGTTGCATATCGGTGCCGTCCAGGCGGGCCACAAGCCGGTTGCGGGCCATGTTGCCGGTTTTGACGGCGCTATTGCGGCGCTCTTGCACAACCGTTTTTTGCCCGCCGCTTTCGTGTTCAATCTGGTAGCTGCGTTGATTGGGGTTGACCATAAACGATAAGTAGTTGTCGCCATCAATGAAGTGGAGCACAAGCCCGGCGGCTCCGCCGTTATCTACCTGCACGTCGGTTCCAATGCTATAGCTGGTGCCGATAACATTGGTACGATAGCTCCATATATTGCCGCTGCCGGGGCTTACGCCAATCTGATAGGTGCCATCCTGGGGCCCCACGCTCCATGTATTGCCCTGCATATCGGCCCATCCCTGGGCGTCGGTAAAGGTAAACGACTGTACTATCTCGCCTTGCTCTATATCCTGGACAGAGGGCGCAGAGGAGGTGTCCGATTTCAGGGAGGATGGGGTATTGGTGGGCGAGGGCGTGCTGGTTGGCGCTGGCGTGCTGGTCGGTTCGCCTTCGGTGACCGGGGCGGCTGTATCGGTCGGCGCTGGCGTGCTGGTCGGTTCGGGGGTCATCGTGGGAATAGGGGTGTAGGTGGGCGAGGGGGTACTGGTCGGTTCGGGCGTCATTGTGGGGGAGGGGGAGGCGATGAC
>DAOTUK010000271.1:0-13488 GCA_034437375.1 Chloroflexaceae bacterium
TGCCCCCCTTTGAAAGTGCCCCCACTTACCCCGCCGCAAACGCCTCCATAAAACGAGCCATCCACTCCATACCGGCCCAGTAGTCGCGCTCGCGTATGTGTTCGTTGGGGGCGTGTATCTGGTCGCCGTTATAGCCCGCTCCCGCGCCGCTACACGCTGGCGTGCCCACCTGTTGACACAGCATATCCATGGGCCCCGTGCCCGGCATGGTCGGGTAGACGACGGCCGGCGGGCCATACGTCGCCGCGCCCGATTGTACCATCGCCTGGACGATGGGGGCCTCAAGCGGGGTGCGGGCCGCCCGCAACCCGGACAGATCAACGATCTCTATATCGCCAAACCCATGCGTGTCCAGGTGGGCCCGCAGTTGGCGCAGGACGGTAGCCGGCTCCATGTCGGGCACCAGGCGAAAGTCAATCTTGGCCCGCGCTTCGGCGGGTAAAACTGTCTTGGCCCCCTTGCCGGTATAGCCCGACACCAGGCCACAGATAGTACAGGTTGGCTCAAACAGGAGCTTGCGCCACATGTCGGCTCCATGCACCCCGCCAAGAAAGGCCGGCAACCCGGCATCTTCTAGCATATCGGTGTCCTGGTCGGGAATAGTGGCCAGCGCTTGCATCTCGGCCTCATTCGGCGGCCGCACCGCGTCGTAAAAGCCGGGTATCAAGACGCGCTCGTCCAGGCCCTTCAACGTGGCAAGCGCCCACGTTAGACGCCAGGCCGGGTTGGGGATGACGGGGGCCAGCGACGAATGGCGGTCGGCGACGGCACCCCGCGCCACCAGTTCAACATATTGCATCCCCTTCGCGCCACATTCCACCACCGGGCGGCCCTCAAAATCCACCTCGCCCGTTTCCCACAGGCACCCATCGGCCCGCAACAAATCGCCATACGCAACGCAGAAGGCCGGCAGCGAGGGCGAGCCTATCTCCTCCTCCCCCTCTATCACAAAGGCCAGCGAGAGCGGTAGCGCCCCCCTGGTAGCCTGCCACGCTTCAATGGCTTGCAGACGCATCATCAAATTGCCCTTGTTATCGGACGCGCCCCGCGCAAAAATCTTGCCATCTCGAATAGTCGGCTCAAACGCGGGCGAATCCCACAATTCCAGGGGCTCGGCGGGTTGGACATCATAATGATCGTAGACAAGCAGGCGGCGCTCACCGCTCCCAAGCGTGGCGTATACCACCGGGTTGCCCCCGCCCGCACTCAACAGGCGTACCTCGGCCCCCAGACGTTTCAAGCGGCGTTGGACGACCCCGACGGCCTCATCAATACCCTGCCCCTGGGCCGACACCGAGGGTACCCGCAAAAAGGCAAAGAACTCTTCGAGAAAGCGGCCCTGCTGCTCCTGGACATATGCGCGAAACTGATCCACAAAACGCATCCTTTCATCAAACGCTCATCACATTTTCAGCAAATCATCAGCAACCCATACGGCTCCTGACCCCCATTATACCAGCGTCGGGTGATGGATGCAGGCCCGGTCTTTGGTCATACCAGGCGTTTGCAACGTCGCCAGGGCAACGCCAGCAACCAGGTTTTGCTGCATGCGCAAACGTTGATGTGCGCCTTCAGCGCGAGATATAGGGGGGTGTGGCGCGGCGAAGCCGCGCCACACCCCCCCAAAAAGGTGGTTTTGAGGGGCGGGGCCCCTCAAGCTCCCCAGGTATCCTGGTTGACGTAAGACTTTGCAATTGCCCTGGTGGTCATACCAGGCGGTTGCAACGTCTTCCGGCCAGATCAGCAATGAGAAAGCAAGGACTAACGAAAAGAAGTACTAACCGGCTATGGACAACCGCCCAACAATTGGCTATACTATAAGGGAAGGATAGAAACTATCCTGTGCTTGTCCTGGTAGACGCTGAAAGGAGGTTGATCATGGAGGTGGTATTGATAATAGCGGTGGCGCTGTTTGTTGGCCTCATGATCGCCCGACCATCACAAAAGCCTCAGCGCGTACTGGTACCCATCCCCGTACGTAGCCAGCGCAGAAATGGTATTCGACGGCAATACTAGCATTCGCCTGCCGGCAATCTCTGGCACCGGATGAGTTTGCACGGTAAGTGTGTATTGCGTGTTGAAAGAAATCTCTCTCCCACCCCCTCCCCTCCTTATGGGAGGGGAGCCGCCCTATGGTCTGCTACCCCTATGACCCACGCTGATACGCCCCCCCCACACCGCCTTGCGCCGCGCACGGTGCTGGCGCTCTTCCTGGTTATCCTCTTCTGGGCCTCTGCCTTTGCGGGTATCCGCGCCGCCCTGTCCCACTATACCCCCGGCCACGTCGTCTTGCTGCGCTTCCTTTCCGCGTCGGCCACCCTCACCGTCTACGCCGTCCTGGCCCGCATGCGCCTGCCGCACCCCAGAGATTGGCCCCGTATCACCTTGACGGCCTTTCTGGGGATTGCGTTCTACCATACCGCCCTGACCTATGGCGAAGTCACGGTTACGGCCGGCGCGGCCAGTCTGCTGATTGGCGCCGCCCCCGCCATCACGTCCGTGCTCTCCACAATCTTTCTGCACGAACGCTTGAGCCGGTGGGGGTGGCTTGGCACCTTTATCAGCTTTGCGGGTATGACGCTGATTACGCTTGGCGAGGGGCAACAATTCCACTTCGAACCAGATGCCTTGCTCATTCTGGGGGCGGCCATCGCTATCAGCACCTACAGTATTATTCAGAAACCCTTGCTGAAAAAATATAGCGCGTTGCAACTCGTCACCTGCTTTATCTGGGTCGGGACGTTGTTTATCCTCGTTTTTACGCCCGGTGTGGTGGCCCAGGTACAGAGCGCCCCGCCCGAGGCCACGCTGGCCGCCATCTACCTGGGTATCTTCCCCGCCGCCATCGCCTATGTCATGTGGTCCCATGCGCTCTCCCAGGCCCCCGCTTCCATCGTGGCTAACTTTCTCTACCTTATCCCCCTCTTCGCTACGGTTATTGCCTGGTTCTGGCTTGGCGAAGTGCCTTCGTTGCTTTCTATCGCCGGCGGCGGCATCATCCTGGCCGGCGTCCTGCTGGTAAGCACCCGCGGTATGGCCCCGCGCCCCGCGCCCCCCCCAACCACGCGGGAGGGTGGCCAGGCTACCCGCGTGCATTGACAAGGGGTGAGGGGTGCAGTAAGCTGTGCCTGTGTCGGGCGGGTACGCGGCGTGGTGGTGGTCGTAATTTTGACATCGCTTCGGCATAGAACTATAATAAACAGACTTTTTGATTCAGACCGTTTGGTAAGGAGCGTCAGGGTATCGTGCAAAATAAGGATTTAACCTCGCTTGTCGTAATCATTGTATTGAGCATCGTTTCTTTATGGGTAGTGTTCGCGCCGGAGGATACGTTTCTGGGGCGCGATGTGCATACCCGTCTGGGGCTCGATCTTCAGGGGGGCGTGCAAGTGCTATTGCGGGCCGGCGACGAGCAAGTGACAAATGAGGAGATGCGTACTGCTGCGGGAGTGATTGAGCGCCGCGTGAACGCGCTTGGCGTTGGCGAAACCGTAGTACAGATGTCGGGCGAAGATCGCATTATCGTCGAGCTGCCAGGGGTGGCCGATCCGGAGCAGGCGGTAGAGACGCTCCGCGGTACAGGGCGGCTTGAGTTTGTAGACCCCCAGGGGCAACAACTGGCCGAGGGCAATATTATCCGCACGACGGGCGACCCGAGCCCGGATGTGGCGGCGTTGCTTGGGCAGCAACAGGGTATTACGAATACCGAAGCAATCTCACCGCAAATGGCTATGCAACAGGCAGGCGTGCCTCCGACGGTGTTTGAGAGTATTACGGATGGCAAAGACCTCGATACCAACTCGGTACAGCCGGCCTTCTCGCAAGAGGGGGCGCTTGGCAACCAGCCGGCCGTTGCGTTTGACTTTACCGGCGATTCCGAACGCCGCCTGGCCCAGTTTACGGCCAGCAATGTGGGTAATCCCATGTGCATTGTGCTGGACAATATCGTCGTGAGTTGCCCCATTATTCAAGCCTCGTTGACGGACGGGGGCGGTATTATTACCACCAACAGCCAGGAAGACCGCGACCGTATCTATAACCAGCTCAAGTTTGGCGCGTTGCCCATTCCGCTACAGGTGGAGACCAAGCGCACCGTTTCCGCTACGCTTGGGCAAGATTCGGTGGATGCCAGTATGGTGGCGGGGATGGTTGGCTTGACCGTGGTGGCGCTGTTTATGTTGCTCTACTATCGGTTGCCAGGCTTGCTGGCGGTCATCGCGCTGCTCATCTACACAGCGCTCACATTTGCCATCTATCGGCTTATTCCCGTTACCTTAACACTGGCGGGTATTGCCGGTTTCGTGCTTTCTATCGGGTTGGCTGTAGATGCAAACGTGCTTATCTTTGCGCGGCTCAAAGAGGAATTGCGCCGCCGCAAGTCGCTGGCTACGGCCATCGAAGATGGGTTCCGCGAAGCGTGGCCGGCCATCCGCGACTCAAGTGTTTCGACCATGATCACCAGCGTGATTTTGTACATGTTTGGCAATAGCTTTGGCGTCAGCATTATCAAAGGTTTTGCCTTGACTCTGGGGCTCGGTATTCTTATCAGCCTGTTTTCGGCGCTGTTTATTACCCGGACGCTGTTGCGGCTTGTCGCACCCATGCGTATGGCCCAGAATCTCTGGTTCTTTGAAATAGATTCGGAGGAGATAACCCCCAAAGAGGCCTCCGCCGGGTAGGGAACACGCTAAACAGTATCGTAAAAATTATTCAAATCGTGGTACACGGGAGATAGTCTTCTTATGGAAAAATTGGTTCAGCGCCGTTACTGGTGGTTTGCGCTCTCATCGCTGATTATTTTGCCAGGGTTGTATTTCTTACTGCTGCATCCGCTCATCACAACCGGCAAGTTTGAACTGGGGCTCTATACCAGTATTGACTTTAGCGGCGGCTCTATCTGGGAAATCCACTTTCCAGACAGTGTGACACCGGCCGATCTGAGTACCGAGGAGTTGTCGGCGCTCTTTGCAGAGCATGGGTTTCAAGAAGCACGGGTGCAGATAAGCGAAGTTGAGATAGGCGATAAGACCATCACTGCGGCGCTGGTGCGTTCGCGGGCCCTGAGCGCAACGCAATCAACCAGCGAGCAGCAACAGGTGATGACGGCCATCAACGCCCAGTTTGGGTCGGGGGGCGAGGTACGGCTTGAGCGTATCGAGAGCGTGGGCCCGACGGTAAGCCAGGAGTCAACCCGCAGCGCGATTATTGCGGTGTTCGGGGCGTCGCTGGCTATTCTCGTCTATCTCACGTGGGCCTTTCGCAAAGCGCCCCATCCCGTTCGCTACGGCTCCTGTGCCATTATCTCTATGGTCCATGACGTTATCATCGTCCTGGGAGTAGCCTCTATGCTTGGGGCGTTCTTTGGCGTAGAGGTAGATGCGCTATTCCTGACCGCCCTGCTCACGATTTTGAGCTTCTCGGTGCATGATACCATCGTCGTATTTGACCGTATCCGGGAAAATTTGATAAACCAGCATCCGGGCGAAACGTTTGCAGATGTGGTCAATCACAGCATTGTGCAGACCTTGCCGCGCTCTATCAATACCCAGTTGACCACGCTGTTTACCTTGACCGCGCTCTTGCTCTTTGGGGGTAGCTCTATCCGCAACTTCATTGCGATTATGCTTATCGGGTTGATTAGCGGTACCTACTCCTCTATTTTCAACGCCGCACAAATTCTGGTGGTGTGGGAGTATCAGGAGTGGAAGACCTGGTTTAAGGGCAAGACCGGCGATAATCACGCTTCGGCGGTGAGCGGGTAGGGCCACCGCGCGACGGAGGAGGGGGGATATGCCACGCCAACCAATCATTACCTTGACAACAGACTTTGGTATGCACGATGGCTACGTCGGGGCGATGAAGGGGGTCATACTTGGCATATGCCCCAACGCGCAGCTTGTGGATATAACCCACACCATCGCGCCCCAGGATGTGCGGGCGGCTATGATGGTGCTGGAAACCTTCCCCCCCTATTTCCCCGAAGGCACGGTACATCTGGTGGTAGTTGATCCGGGCGTGGGGAGTGATCGGCGGGCTATTGTGCTGGCCACCCCCCACGAATACTATGTCGGGCCCGATAATGGCGTGTTGGGGCAGGTGTGGTTGGAGGCGCTGGCGAGGTGGCGCGAAAAGAATATACGCGCTATCGAACTGAACCAACCGCGCTACTGGTTGCCCAGGGTAAGCGCAACCTTTCACGGACGCGATATTTTCTCGCCGGTGGCCGCGCATCTGGCGGCGGGCGTTCCGCTACAGGAACTGGGCACGCCGGTAGATATGCTAAAGCGGATACCGCTACCCGTGGCGTTCCTTGAGCGGGGCGGGCTCCTGTTGGGCCAGATTATTGCGGTAGACCACTTTGGCAACTGCATATCCAACCTGACCACCGAAAGCCTGTCTATGCTGCTGGCCCCGCTTGATGAAGTTGAGGTGGTGCTAGAGCGGGAGGACGGCGAATTGCGCTTTCCCGTGTGCCGCACCTATGCCGATAGAGCGGCCGGGGAGCCGCTGGCGCTGGTCGGTAGTTCACAACGGCTTGAGATTGCAATCAATGGCGGCAACGCCAGCAAAGCCCTCTCGCTTGGGGTCGGCTCCCCCTTCCAGGTTATTTCGCTTCGCGGCGTGGCCCCAAAGCTCATCTTGTAGGGCCGCGCCTCTCCGCCTCTCCGCCTCCCCGCCTCCCCGCCACTTCGCCTCTCCGCCTCTCCGCCTATCCAAACAAGCGCATGAGCGTGCGGGTACACGCGGGACACACCCCCGAAAGCAGCACAAAGGGACGCACCAGCGCAGGAATAACCGTTTCGCCATTGCTGCGGCGCTTGATAGCGCGGACGATAGCGCGGGCCACGTCGTCTGCGTCAAGCCGGGGAATGAGCCGGCTCAAGCGGGTCAGGTGGCGCTCCACATCGGCGGTAATGAAATCGGTATGCACCGCGCCGGGGCATATCAACGCGCAGCGCACCTTTGTACCGCGCAGGTCTATCTGCATAGTACGGGTCAATCCGACAAGCGCAAACTTGGTAGCGCAGTAGAACGACTGGTTATTGGAGGCGATAAGGCCGGAGATAGAGGCCACATTAACAATCTGGGCGGGCTTGCGCCGCTCCAGCATATGGGGCAACACCGCTTCGGCACAGTGAACCGCACCATACAGATTGACGTTGACCATACCCTCAAGGTCTTCAAAGCGCAGGTTGCGGATGTTCTCATACACACCATAGCCGGCATTATTCACCAGCACGTCAATGTGGCCATAGTGCGAGATGGCGGACTGGACAAGGTGCGCCACCTGCTGCTTGTTGCTTACGTCGGTGGGGATGCTAATAGCCTCGCCGCCGTCGGCACGTATCTGCTGTTCCAGCTTGCGCAATGTTTCAGCGCTGCGCGCGGCCAGCACCAGTCTAGCCCCCTGGGCCGCGCACTGCCGCGCCGTGGCCTCGCCAATACCCTTTGAGGCCCCGGTAATCAGGATAACCTTCTTGTTCAGTTTCATTCGTTTTCTTCCTCCTCTTCCGATTGTTGTTCCGTTTTCAATGTGAGCGCAAGGCTATACACCGTGCGCCTGTGGATACCCAATTCCTTAGCCACCAGGCGGGCCGCGTCGCTGCTGCGGTAGCCCTGGTCAAGCAACGCCTGAAGGCGCTGTATGATAGTCGCCTCGTCGGGAGCCGCCGGGTCGGCGTCGGTATCGGGTACAGTGTGCGGGCCGGCAATAACCAGCGTAAACTCGCCGCGGGGCGGGTGCGCCGTAAAGTGTTCCATAGCCGTGGCGATGGGGGCGCGGATAAATGCTTCATGCAGTTTGGTTATCTCCCTGGCCACTACAATGGGACGGTTGCCCAACACCGCTTGCGCATCGGAGAGCGCGGCCAGCAGACGGTGGGGCGTCTCGAAGCAAACCAGCGTCGCGGGGAGCGGGGCCAGTTTGTCTAGCAGGGTGCGGCGTTCGCTGCTGCGGCGCGGCAAAAAGCCAATGAAGAACACGCTATCGGTGGGTAAACCCGACGCAACCAGCGCGGCCATGGGCGCACTGGGGCCGGGGATGGGCGATACCGTAATGCCGGCCTGGATACAGGCTTGCACCAGTTCCAGGCCGGGGTCGGAGAGGGCGGGGGTGCCGGCGTCGGAGACAAGCGCAACATCGCCGGCGGCCAGGGCGTCCAGTATCGTATTCTGGCGGGCATATTTGTTGTGTTCGTGGTACGACATACAGGGTACGGTAATCTCGTAATGGGAGAGCAAGCGGCGCGTGTGGCGCGTATCCTCGGCGGCAATCAGGCTTGCCTCGCGCAGCACCCGCAAGGCCCGCAAGGTTATATCTTCCAGATTGCCGATAGGGGTACTGACCAGATAGAGCGTCCCCATAGGTATTCCTCACTTCTCCCGTACGTGTTCACAATTAGAGGGATGCTTTCTGGGAGCGCGGGCATCGGGCCCGCTCCGGAGCAGACGGGACGCCTGCGCTCCCAGGGGTTTCCCCTCCCAGACATGAACGATAACGCCAGAGCCTATTGCTGCCAGAGGTGCTGAAGCACGCGAGCATAGGCCTGCGCTCCATTGTTCTGGCGGTAGGCGCGTTGCATCGTGGCCAACGGTTGCCGCAGGCGGCTATCGTGCGCCAGCGCGGAGAGCCGCCCCGCCAGCACCGGGTCGTCCCACGACGGAATAATCACCGCATCCAGACCATACCGGCGGGCCTCGTGGGCCATCCATGTGCCCTCGCTCACGGCCGGCACCTTGCCCGCGATAATCGCCTCGCAAAAGATACCAGATGTTTTTTCGGCATATGCGGCCGCGTCATAGGGCAGCAGAATAAGGTCGCTTTTGAGCAACTGGGCGACATAGGCTGCGCGGCTCAGGTGGTTATCAAGCAGCGCCACGCGGCACCCGTCGGGGTGCTGTTGCGCAAGCTGTGCGCTACGGGCCGCGACAAGGCAAAGCTGCTGCGCCTCCGGCCCGCGCAACTGCGTGAGGAAGTGCATATGCTCCAACCCCTTCCGGGCCCGCGGCGGCCCCGGCCACCAGCAAACGACCCGGCCATCTTGATGGCCGCAATCCAGAGCGGCGGTTGCGGCGGGGGTAGGGGAGGATGTCCCATCGTCTGGGATGTCAACGTAGGAAAGCACCGGCACAACATGCACCGGGCGCGAAAAGTGGGTTGCCAGGCAATGCTGGAACAGCTCGCTGTCGGTCAGGAGCAGCAACTTGCCTGGGGGCAGCATACGTTCGGCTATTCTGGCCAGGATACGATGCAGATGTCCCCACTGGCCCGCCTGGGAGAGGTTGACACGATAGAGGAGCCAGAGCGAAAGGTTAGCGCGGGGCCCGCGCCGGAGCGCCAGCAACAGGGCCAGCAGATAGGCCGGGTAGAAGTGTTCCAGGAAGATGATCGCCGGTTCGTTGCGCGGCAGGATGTGGCGTTTCAGCACGCGGGCGATGGAATTGGACAGGCGGTACAGGTTGGCGGCCTTGCCCAGGGGGGTGCGGCCCGGCTGAAAGCTACGCCGTTCGAGCGCGGCTATCCAGCCGGGCGGGAGCGGTTGGCTCTGCCAGTTGGTCGTTACGGCGGCCAGGTAGGGCCACCCGTTCAGGCGGGCCGCGGTGCCAAGCGCCTCGTTATAAGCATACAGGTGCCCCTCGGTACTTTGCATATCGAAGACCAGCGAAACCAGACAGGGCATCGTCGTTCCTCCCAGGACCCTACGCAACCGCCGCAAACCGTGTACGCCAATAGTCCAATAGTTCGGCCACAATCTGCGGCATGGCAATCTCCGGCTGCCAGCCGGTGGCCGCGCATAGTTTGCGGTTGTCGCCCATCAGCACCGGCTCGTCGGACGGGCGCAGACGGGCCGGGTCTATCTGTACCGCAACCTCCACCTTGCCCTGCTGCCGCACCATGTCCACAATGTCGCCTATGCGGGTAGCCACGCCAGCGCAGAGGTTGTAAACCTCGCCCGGTTGCCCACGCTCCATCAGGAGCCAGAGGGCCCGCGCCACGTCGGTAGTATGCGAGAAGTCGCGGCGGGCCTCCAGGTTGCCCACATGCATAACCGGCTCCTGCACGCCGGCCTCAATCGCGGCCATCTGCTTGCAAAAGGTCTGGATAGCGCAGCGGTCGCCCTGGTGGGGTCCCACGTGGTTAAAGGAGCGCGTCACGATCACCGGCATGTCGTAGGAGTGGTAGTACTGGAAACCGCTCAATTCGGCGGCTACCTTGCTCACGCCGTAGGGACTGAGCGGGCGCATCGGGCGGGTTTCAGGGATGGGCGTTTCGTCAGGCGTGACCCACCCGTACTGCGCACTGGTGCCGGCAATATGTACCCGCGTGTGGGGACAATGCCGCCGCGTCGCTTCCAGCAGGTTGATGGTGCCCTCCACATTGGTACGCATAGTCGTGATGGGTGCGTCCCAGGATTCTGCCGGGTAGCTCTGGGCGGCCAGGTGGTAGATGTAGTCGGGGCGGGCGCGGGCAATGGCGCGGTCTACCGAAAAGGGGTCTTCGATGTCGCCTTCGTAGATAGTCACCCGTCCGTACAGGTGCTCAATGGGGCGCGGGTCGCTACGCCAACGCTTGAACACGGATATGTCCAGGTTGGGCAGCGTTAGCAGATAGTCGGCCAGAGCGCTGCCCACCGGGCCGGTTATACCGGTGATAAAGATACGCATTGGTTCGGGTGCCTGGTTATGAACCATGGGCCACAACTCCGGGTACAACGCTCACACCCTCGTAGATAGCCTCGCGGCCATCCGCGGCTTTCACCAGCACCGCATAGGTACCGGGTTCCAGTTCCACCGCGCCATACCACCCATCTACCGAGGCCGTGACATCGCGCACCCATTGCCCATCTTTAATAAGCGATACCTGCGCGTCGGGGATGATTTCGCCATCTATGGTGGCGATACCCTGTACCATCCCCTTTGTCGGGCTAACCACCCAGGGCCAGGCGGGAGCGCGGGCCGGTTGGGCAAAGACGGTCGCCCCCAGATAGTCCATAAACTCGCGCCGCCGCTCGAAATTGCTCCCCACAAACAGGTTGTGGTAAGCGTAAAAAGCTACGCCAGAGAGATAGCGGCCATGTTCGTCGGGCTCCAGGGCGCGTTGTATCTGGGCCAGGTTCTGGTCGGGGGTATTAAACCAGGAGCCAAGACCGGGTACGATGGCGCGGGTGCCCGTGTGGTCGCGGCCAAAGTTCAACCAGCCATTGTACCAGCTTCGGTTGGGTTCCTTGCCCTCTTCAAAATATTGCATCGGTACGGCAAAATCTACAATCCCCTCTTCCAACCAGGCCCGCCAGTCTTGAAAGACTTTGTTATAGGCCGCGGAATTGGGCCAGTCGTCGGGCGAATAGGTGCCTATCCCACCCCACGTAATCGCGGCGATACTCACCTCCACGTCGAAATTGATAGCCTTGGAGCGGATATAGAGCCGCCGCATCAGTTCGGTCATACGGTCGCGCCGCCACTGGCTCCAGGCCGGGTCGGTGGGGGCGGGCCAGTTGTTCGCTGGCAAGTCATAG
The DNA here is from genome assembly GCA_034437375.1 of Chloroflexaceae bacterium. Classification (GTDB taxonomy): domain Bacteria; phylum Chloroflexota; class Chloroflexia; order Chloroflexales; family Chloroflexaceae; genus JAAUSY01. Next base: position 11,517 of record DAOTUK010000271.1, read on the forward strand.
GCGCGGTTGAAGCGTTCGACGCTCACCGGGTTATAGCCAAACTCGCGCCCGCTATAGCGGATAAAGTCGAAGTGGACACCATCCACCTGCGGGTAGTTGTGCAGCAGGTTTTCGACCACCACTTCCATATGGTGAATAGCGGAGGGGTGCCCAAAGTCCAGGTCGCCAACGGGAGTACCGCTATGGGTAAGCGTTGTCCAGCTTTCGGGGCCTTCCACGCCGGGGCCGTGGGCCGTACAGACGTGTTGCGGGTGGCCGCGCAGGGCGTCGTGGTTGCGGCATGTAACGGTAACAACTAGCCACGCATGAACCTTGATCCCATTCTCGTGCCCCTTCTGGATAAGGTAGTCAAGCGCGTCAAACTCTGCGGCGGGGGCCAGGTGGGGGTCGGCGGCGCGTGGCTCTATGCTGCGGGTATACCAGGAGTCGCCGTGTCGTCGCATCTGCACAATAACGGTATTGGCATTGGCCCGTTTCACGTTGGCTATCAACTCGTCCACTTCGGCATGGTTGCGGTAGCCTTCGTTATAGGATGAAGCCCAGAAGGCCCGCATCTGTTCAATCTCGCCTTCCGGTTGGGGTTGGTCGGCCTCCTCCTGGGCCGGTTCAGCCGGTGGTGCTGGCTCGTCGGCGGGCGGCGGGGGGGGCGGGGCCGGCTGGTTGACAGGTTCAGATTCTTCAATTGGCTGTGGGGTCGGTAATTCGGCCGGCGGGGGCGCAAAGACACCACTTGATACATCCTCTTCCAGTGGCGGGGTGGTCGGCGCCGGCCCCGGTGGGGGCGGGGGCGTAAATTCACCCTGCGCGCTGGCGCGGGCGGGCATAAGCGATACAACGAGCAACGCAATACACACTATAAGCATTGTCAACGGGCGGCCTCGTGGCCGGTACCCTTTCCTGGTTGACATACAATCCTCCTTATGTCATTGGGTCTGGTTTCCTACTCAGTCATGCTTCCAAAAAGCACTGCTGTATTATACTGTATCTCGCGGCTTCGCCGGGCCGTCCGTTACGTTGGCCAGATTACAATTTCTCGACAAAGGTAATCAAATCATCGGTAACGCGCTCCCAAGAGAGGCGTTGCTCGGCTGTGGCGCGGGCGCGGGTTTCCATAGCCGCTCGTTCGGCGGCGGGCATATCGAGCAGGGCCGCCAGGTGTTCGGCCAGGGCGTGCGGGTCGCCGGGCGTGAAGAGGGCCCCAAGCCCTTGCGCGGCTATCCATTCAAGGCCTGGTATGCGCGAACCAAGCACCGGGCGCCCAAGTGCCAGGTATTCGGGCACCTTTAGCGAGGTAGAACCCATACGCCAGTTTCGTTCAATGGGCGCAAGCGGTATGGCGAGAACATCGCAGGCGGCAAGCGACCGGGCAACCTCCTGGTGCGGCAAGGCCCCCGTGAAGTGGACATGCGGCCCGAGCGGGGCGGCCAGGTGTTCCAACGCGGGGCGCTCTTCGCCATCGCCGACCAGCAGCACGTGCAGATTGGGGCGGTGGGGCCGCAGTAGCGCCACGGCGCGTATGAGGGTATCGAGCCCTTGCCAGGGGGAAAAACTCCCCGAAAAGCCCACGATGTCCGCATCCAGGGGGAGCCCGGCGGCGCGGCGGGCAGTGGCTTTGTCCATCGGGACAAACTGCGCGGGGTTGACGCCGTTCATGGTCTGGTAGACGTTGCGGGCCCCGTTGCGGCGGGCGATGGCGGCCAGTTGGGGAGTCACAACTACGACCCCATCCGCCAGACGGTGTTCCAGGCGCTCTAGTATGGTATAGAAGATGAAACGGGCGTGTCCCTGTACATTCTGGTGCTGCATACGATATTCGAACCCGCGCAAGCCGTTGACTTCCAGCACCACCGGGATACCCAGACGGCGGGCCGCGAGGATGGCCCCCATATTGAACGAAGCGGCGCGGACATACAAAACGCGCGGGGGGTGCGCAGGATGGTCGCCAGTACCCGCGCCTGAAAGGTCATCTCGC
>DAOTUK010000272.1:0-11986 GCA_034437375.1 Chloroflexaceae bacterium
GGCGGGGCTAGAAAACAATCTTGCGCCAGCGCATAGAAATGCTCTGCAACAGCCCGATAGCCATTAGCATCGTAATCGTGAAACTACCGCCGTAGGAGATAAAGGGCAGCGGAATACCCGTCACAGGCATAATGCTCATCGTCACGCCAACATTCACAACGACGTGGGCCAGCACCAACCCAAAAATACCAAGAGCGATAAGCCGCCCAAACATATCACGCGCACGCCCGGCGATAGAGAGCGTCAGCCAGAGCAACACCCCCTGGAGCAACAGCAGCACTGTCCCCCCGACAAAGCCCATTTCCTCGCCCACCACCGCAAAAATAAAATCGGAATATTGTACCGGAATATAATTTCCCTGGCTGAGCAACCCCCTGGTCAGCCCCGTTCCAAACACCCCGCCTGACCCGATAGCGTTCAGCGATTGGATAATATTGTAGCCCTCGTCGGGGTCTACCCGCGACGGATTCGTAATAAGCCAGTAGAACGTCATCAAGCGGCCGCGCTGCTCATCGTTGAGAATATGCTGCCACCCCACAAAAATCAGCGGAACAACCAGCACCGCAATAACCAGCAGTTGTGTCCAGCGGATGCCCGCGCCCCAGGCCATCACCACCCAGATAACCCCAAACACCATAGCGGTACCAAAGTCGGGTTGGGCCAGCACCAGCAGAAATGGCACCCCGACCAGGGCCATACCGCCGGCCTGTACCAGCCAGTGGTGGCGTTGCTCCTCGAAACGCGACCAGTAGGACGCCAGCACAATAATAACCAGCAATTTGCAAAATTCGGATGGCTGGATTGTGCGGGCCCCAATACTGAGCCAGCTCTGGGCCCCGCTGGTCACAATACCAACCAGCAACACAAACCCCAGGGCTACCAGCGTCGCGGCGTAGATGGGCACAGCCAGGCCCGACAGCAGGCGGTAATCAAAAATGGTCATTGCAATCATCAGGGCCAGACCAATCAAAATATTGATAATGTGGCGCGGGAAGAGAATATTGAGCGGTGTTCCATAGGCCGTGACGGCGTGCAGCGTCGCGCTGTAGACGCTCAGCAAACTGATGCTCAGCAATACCAGCACACACCCCAGAAGAAACAGGTTAAAATCGCGCCAGAGCTTGGTTTCCATACCTTGCTTGCTATCCTATCAAAACGGCTTCCGTTAATTAAAGAATCATATCTATAAACGAGTGCGCGTCAAATCTTATGGCCAGGTACCTATGCACAAGTATCTCCCCCAGGACATTTACAACGTCTGACGGCAAGGGAGCTTGCAGGGCCTGGGCCTCGCAAAACCCCCATTTCTCGCGCAAAAGGCGCACCCCAACGGCCGCGCATGCCGAAAAGCCGCATGCTGGCCACACCTTGAAAAAACTTGACGCTACCCATAACATAGGCTATAGTTAGGAGCATTATGCTGGCGCTTTCGTTCAGGCATGACAAAGCCATATTTCGACTACCTCCTGTCGCACGGCACACTTGACGATTTGGCTTATAATAGTATATTATAAGCACTAGCTGTCTGGACACCGAAATCTTCAGATTCCTGTAGGTTGGGAAGGGCAGGTCTTTGGTATTCCTGTCCCCGCAGAAGGGTACGTCGTTGGTGTTTGAATTTTTAAGGACAAGCGTTAGAAGTGAAGGAGTTGGAAAGGAGTTGAGAAGTATGAGACTCACCAGATGGTCTGGTTTTATAACGAGCCTCGTTACGCTCACGCTGCTTTTGGGCATTTTCGTCACATCTGCTGATGTGACGCGGGCACAGGCAAGTGCAGAGGTGGGTGTGGTTCCGCCATCCATTGTGCATCAAGAAGAGTACACATTGGATGTTGTTGTGAACGGGTTTGCTCCAAACGAACCTGTGAGTATCTGGCAAACCTTGCCGGACTTCACCGTGATTGATCGTGGTGGACATGGAACTAACTCGCGCGGGACTGCCCGCGTGACGATGGAAATGGATGCTTCCTACCCGGTTGGCCGCCACTACTTTAGCGTTCGTGGCGAAAACAGTGGTGCCTATGTCATTGCTGAGTGTGACATCCTCCCGCCGCCAGTGCAGGTTGATAGTGGGGTCACCATCCAGGCAATGGAAGGTAGCGGTCTTGGTGGTCAGCAACTTGGCTACTTTAGCTTCAAGGGCCAGGGGTACATGGGCAAAGAAACTATCTCGCTCTGGCTGACCTACCCTGATGGCTCTGTTATTGATCAGGGGTTAGTTCGTTCAGACCATGGGAGCTGGGACGTTTCAATCGAGTTTGATGAAAAAGATCAAGTTGGTCAATACTACCTGACGGGCTATGGTAACACCAGTGGCCGTACTGGCGTTGCTACCTTCATTGTCCGCGCAGGGTTTAACGTAGATGTCGCTGGCGGTGCGATGCTGGAAGTGAGCCACACTGAACGACGCCAGCTTGAAGGTATGGAACTGCGCGGCTCTGGCTTTGCTCCCGGTGAAACCATTAGCATCTGGTTGACCGAGTCCGATGGCTCCGTCTGGTACATCACTGAGCTGGTTTCGGCGAATGGTAGCTTCGCATTGCCAGGGGCCCTGGTAGCCCAGATTCGCGCAACCCACGCGCCCACTCCGGGTTCGCCCATTGGCCCGAGCACGTTCACTGCGTATGGTCAATCTAGCAAGCTCATTGCAACTGCTACGGTACAGCTCTGGGCTGGTACCACCCTCGGCAACTAAATGTTGGGGTAAGAACAGAGGTTTATGCATCTCGTCTAGTTCTGGACAGCAATGCAGCTACCCTCCTTATCGTTACGACGAAAAGGAGGGTAGTTTTTTTGCTCAGGAAAGCGCAGCGTAGCGAGTGGTGGCCGCGCTCTGGGCGGCCTGCTCTTCCGCGCTCCATTCCTCCTGGCCAAGCATGACCCCGTGTCGCTCTTCCAGCGCCGCCGCAAAGGCACGCTGGATACAGGCTATCTCCTCGGCGCGATCCGGTGTGCCTTCCAATGGGTCGCGCATGTGTTGGCGCTCCTCGGCAAGCCCGCTGGAACGGGCCGTCAACAGCGCCGTGAGGGTGCGTTGCGCATCGGGCGAAAGGGCCAGCAGTGCCACAAGCTCCGATGGGTGCCAGCGCAAGTAGAGCCCGGCCTGGAGCAAGATACCGTTACGGCGACGTACTTGCGAAAAGCCAACAATCTTGCGATGGTGGATGAGCACCTCGTAAGGCGAAAATCCCCCAAAGCACACGCGCCGCAGCAACGGGTCAAGCGTGCGGGTATCCTCGCGGGCCTCCGCTACACCAATCGTCCGCGCGCGGAGCCCCAGGCGATAGAGCGTATTGACCCACACATCGCCAAACCAGCGGTATGATTGGGTGACATCGGCAAGCCGGAGCGGGTGTGCCGTTGGGATGGCGACGTCTACCATAAGCAGGTCGGGAGTGATAAGCACGGCCGCCCCCCCGCTTGAACGGCGGTGCAGCGCGATACCGGCCTGGTCGCACGCTGGCCGGTGTATCTCGTCCAACGATTGCCCGGTGCCAACAACCAGCGCGGTTGTATCGCTGTGGTACCAGTGGAGGGCCGGCTGGTTGGTGTGCGCCAGGCCTTCTAGCAAGGCGTCACCGGCTGCAAGGTTCTGGGCAACCGGTGCCGTTTCAAATGGTAACAAGCGCCAGGATTCCATATCAGTGTGTCAACCCCCTTAACGATGGTTTTATCCAGAGTATAAAACTTTCAAACCAGAGATGCCACCCGGCAAGACCGACCAGGCCGATAAGAGCGCCGGCAATCAGCCAGCCTGCCCGGTGGCGGGCTATCAGATGGTCAAGCAGGAGCGCCAGACCCGCCACGACCATAGGCACAGCAAAATAAGCGTAGCGGACTTGTAGCCCGAAGACCATATCTATCACAAAGAACAGTAGCGCACTGCCAAGCCATGCCCCTACTAGCAGGCGGTGTACCCCTTTGACCACCACAACGAGAAAGACCATACTCACAAGGGGCAGCACCAGACCAACCCCTACCAGAGCCAGCGTTGCGCCAATAGCGACGGGGGACGATAGCGTCTCGGTTGGAATGGTGAGGTGCATAACGAGCGGGTCAAACGATATATACAGGCTGTGCAATGTCCAGATAACGCGGAATAGGTCGCCCTCATCCCATCCCAGGCGGTCGTTGCCCGCCAACCCGCGCATTTGCAAGGCTATCACATCTATGTACAGCAGCAAGATAACCAGTATACCACAGGCAATCATAAGCACCCCCCACCCTTTCCAGGAAGGGGTCTGGCGGCGTCGTACCAGCAGCAGCAACAGCGTATAGCCGGCCAGCATAAAGCCACCAAGGATGCCCGCGCCAATATGGGTGAGCAGGAGTAGCGTCAAGACAAGCCCGGCCAGCATCCAGAACGTCCGCGTAGGGGGGGCGCGGCGGGTGAGCAATAGCGCCAGCAGCACCACCAGCGTTTGCCCAATAACCTGGGGCCCAAACCCCCACCACACGGCCGTAAACGTAAGCGGGAAGAGCGCCACCAGCAACGCAGCACCCCACGCGGCCCGCGCACTCCCCCCGATGCGGCGCACCAGCAACCCCACCAGCAGCGTGGTGACACCATCGAAAAAGGTATACACGCCTTGCATAGCGACCACCAGGTTGCGGGTCAGCAGCGTGAAGGGGTGGAAGAGGATATAGGGAGCCGAGGGTACAATGGTGAGTTTTCTGCTAAACTCGGCCGGGTGGTCGTAGACCAGCATCGTGCCGCTTATGAATTTGATAATGCGTGCGCGATGGATATACCAATCGTGCGAGTCGAAGGGCGGAAAGAGGCTCCCCACCATGCGCAAGCCGATCGAGAAGAGGACGATAAGCCAGAGCCAGCGGAGCGCCGGTTCATAGGCGCGGCCAAAGCCGGCGCGTTCGAGCAATGGCGAACTTCCCAGGAAGAGGGCCAGCGTCGCGCCCCCCGCCACCAGCAAGCGCACCAGCCACGCGGCGGCTACCAGCAAATAGTGCCCGGTCATCCACCCGAGCCCGATAACCAGCGCCACAGCCAGGGCCGCTATGCTCCAGCGGGGGAACCCTAGCTGCCATACCAGCGCCAGCAGCGTTGCCACCAGCAACGTCTGTACCAGCAGCACCCCCCAGGGCAGGAAGGCCCATTCGCCCGCAAACCAGCGCAACCCCAGACTATCTATACGAATGCCCAGAGGGCGCGGGTCGGGGTCTACCTTCGACGTGTCCGAGCGCAGGGAGACGCGCAGGTCGCCATCCTGTAGGGCCGTGGGCGGCAGCAGCAGCGCGTAGGTGCGCGGCGTGTGGCGTACCGCCAGGGTGATCAAGGGCGCGTCGTCAACGATGGTTTCAACCATGCGCGGGGTGGGGAAGGTATCGGGCAAACCGCCCGTACCAAGCAGCAGCACGGCGCGGCGCACAGTGGCAAAGCTATGCAGGGTAATTGTGCCGTCGCCCTTTGTCCAGCGATAGCGTCGCCCCTGGCCATCCTCCTCCACGCTATGTACCCGCGACAACAGCAATTTGTCGAAGCCATCGTCTATCGTGACGGGGTAGTCTCCCCCGTGCAGGCGCAGGCTCACCAGGTTGGCGGCGGCCAGGGCCGGTAGCAGCACGACCAGCACCATGAGCCAGCGCCACCCGATCTGGCGGTAGCTGTTGCCTGGATTCTTGAATACTCCCATGGGAAATGTTCCGGTATGCCCCTCTATCGTAATCTCATTTACAAGATTGGTAGCATAGACGAGAATCACGTTTCATGCAAGGCTATGATTCAAGGGGGGGGCGCTGATACCAGCGATGGGTGCAAGGTGAAGCGATGCTCCGTTCCTGGGAGCGCGAGCATCGCGCTCGCCCCGGAGCGGGCAAGATACCCGTGCTCCCAGGAAGATTCCCGCAACATAAGGAAGGGAGCGGATGCGTACAACATCCGCTCCCCGGTGACCCTATGCTGCGATACCGGCTCTTAGCGCAGAACGTGGGGCAAGAACAGCGTATTGGCGGCGGGGGCCTTCGTATCGTTGCTGTTCTGGAAGGTGGCATAGGTCAGGTAGTTATAGCCGTCGCTATGCTCGTAATAGTTCACTGCTACCTGCTGTCCGACATCCGGGGTAGCGGCCAGCGTGGTGGCTGTCTGCGTGGCGGGTTGCTCCACCTCCATTGCCGGATCACAGCGGTACTGCGCGCCATCAATCGTCCATACTTCCCATTCGCCCTGGGTCGTGCGCCCCGTAAAGGTGCCGGTCTTGTTATAGGCGCCGGCGTTGGGGGCGACGTGCGTTTCAATGCTGCTGGCGGTGCGGGTGCCATCACTGATGGTATAGACGACCTCGACATAGGCCCCTATCGCAAAGAAGCCATGCTCCTGCTCCATCCGGGTGGCTTCGGTGGCTTCATAGGGCATACCGCCTATCTGCCAGGTGCCGGTATAGGTGGCGGTGTTGGGGATACGCTCAACCACGCCATAGCTCTTCGAGGTTGTGCTGGTTTTGCTGCCGCAGTGGTAAGCATCTTCCGTTTCCACCTTAATCAGCATACGGTTGTCGCCTTTCATAAGGTAGCGAGCCTTGACGCAGGCCCCTTCGACAAAGGGCAGACCACCCTCTTGCTCGAAGCGGGTTTGTTCGGTGGCGCTATAGGTTGTGCTGCCAATAATCCACGCGCCGATGTAGGGCGGCTCTGGGAATTGCTCCAACGTGGCATAGACTTTGTTGTCGCCAGGGAGCGCGGGAACCCGCGGCCCGTCGTCCTGCTTGATGGAGCGGCAGTTGTTGTTATTGCGCGTCTTGATGCTGTCGGCGTAGAGCGAGCCCTGGTTGCTGTGGTATACCAGTTTAATACAACTGCCGACAGACAACGCGCTATGTTGCTCTTCAATGCGGGTAGTGGTGCTTATCTCTAGCGTCATGGTGGTACGGCCGGTGGTCTGGATAGACCAGGTGCCGATACGATTGGCGGGCAACGTCTCCACAATGCCATAGCCGCTGTTGGTCTGGGTACCATTGTTACAGCGGTAGCCCTCTTCGCGTTCAATACTGGTGGCGGTGTTCACGTTGTTGGCAACGGTATATTCCACTTTGATACATTGCCCGATACCAAACGATTCGTTGCCGTGGCCCCCTTCAAAGCGGGTTGCGGCGGTGCTGACAAAGGTTTTTCCGCCGATAACCCAGGTACCAACGTGACCGCCGGTGTTCTCCGTGAGGATGCCGTACAATTGCAGTTCTCCTTTTCCGTCGCGGTCGTCGTCGCGGTCGTCATCGCGGTCGTCGTCGCGGTCGTCGTCGCGGTCGTCATCGCGGTCGTCATCGCGGTCGTCGTCGCGGTCGTCATCGCCGTCGCGGTCGTCATCGCCGTCGCGGTCGTCATCGCGGTCGTCGTTGCTGCTGCCACACTCGTACGACTCGGTTTCTTCCAGTTCTATGATAATATTACTACTATCGCGGGTGACGTACGATACTTCCACGCACGTACCAACAACCCGATCAAACTCAGGGTGTCCTCGTTCGTACTCAAAGCGGGAATCTCTGGTTGCTTCAAACGTTTTTCCACCGACAACCCAGGTGCCAACGTGGCCTTCCTGGGGATGGCTTTCTACTTTGCCGCGCCATTCTTTGTAACGCTCGGCGTGGGCGGCCAGCGGCGTACCAAAGACGAGTAAGGTAAGCAGCAAGAGGGGCAGACGCTTGAGGAATTGACGGTATCCTGACATTGTGAAACTCCTTTCATAATCTTCACAAGTTCTCCATATTTCTTTCACTAGTTGCAGGATACCTGCTGGTTATTAAAATTATATTGAAAAGGTATGGGCCTCTTCCAAGAATTTTCTAAGAATTACCAACCGAAGGCTACCCCTGGGAGCGGAAAACGTTCTGGCACAGGGTGCTCTTGTTGTGCGGTTGCCTTCCATGATATAATCTCTGGCACAAAGGGGAGAGAGTCCCACCCGCATGCTTCACATGGGTGGGCTTTACAAAGATAGTTACGTAAGAAATTTCATAAAGGAACGCTGGCAACCGTTGTGAAAGTACGAGTATTACTCCCCATCCTCCTCCTCGCCATGCTGGCCCTCCTGGCCAGCATAGCCCTGCTCACCGCCCCGCGTTCTTCCCCGCCCGCCAACGCGGCCCCTGTCCTCCCGCCAATCATCCCCACCACCGCAACGCCCCCCCTTCCCACAGCCATAACCCACACGCTCAGCCTCCCCGCCATAACCGTATCTGACCCCTTTACCAGCAACCCGCCCATCTGGTCACATACCGCCCCACCCGCGCCCCACGAAGTCAGCCTGTTTCGCCATACCGTTCGCCTGGACACCCCCTCACCACGCACCGACCTGGCCATCTTTGCCGACACGCGCTACGAAGTCTGGGTTGATGGCGCGTGGGTTGGACGCGGGCCGGCCCGCTTCTCGCACCAGACCAGAGAGTACGACACCTACGCTCTGGGGCGGCTCGCCCCGGGCCCCCATCTCATCGCCGTGCTGGTGCAATGGGCCCCCAACATCCGGCGCTCCGAATCCACCCGGCCCATGTTGCGGGCCCACATCACCACGACAACCCCGGACGGAAGGCGTGGCACCATCCGCACCGGCCCGCGTTGGAAAGCCATGCGTACCCCGGCGTGGCGCGAGGATGCCGCGCTGGTTCACGCCTGGCAACTGCTTGGCCCGACGGAGTTGCTCGATCTGCGGGAACTCCCCGCCAACTGGATGGAGCCGGGCTATTCCGATGCGGCGTGGCCCCGCGCCGAGATTGTGCCCGCCGGCACCGCCACCTATCAACCCCGCTCAATCGCCTTGCCGCAACAGGTGCCGATGGCCCCGCGTCTGCATGACGCTGGACTGCTCTCGCCCGACAACGTGTTGGGCGAACTCCCGCGCATCATCACCGGAACGCATACCATCACGGTGACTGCACGGGCGACGACCCCCCTCACCGTAGCGACGCTGGCCTGGCCCGGCAAAAGCGAACCGGCCACTATGGCCCAGCTCTGGGCAAAGCGCCCGGCCCCGCTCCCTCTGGCCAACGTTGAAATGCAGGCTGAGCAGGAGACGCAGCCCGGTCTGCGTATGGCCCTTGATGGCCAGCCGGTGACCCTGACCAGGCGCGCCGGTCATCCGCCCGATGTGCTGGCGGCCCAACCCCGCCTGGCAAAGGGCAAGCATACACTGACCATATCCAGCACGCAGGCTTCCCACTGGCCGCTCCAGATTGCGCAGCACAACATCGTTCCCATGGATCTGCCCTTTGCGCAGGGTACCCACGCCGGGCGACGGCTTCTGCTGGCAAACCCTACCTCCGCCCCCGACGCCGTGCAGCACACCCCCGGCCCCTACCTGAACCTGGATGTGACGCGCGCCCCGGCCTATGTGGTGCTCGATCTGGGGCGCGTCGTGCATGGGCGGCTCGTGGCGCAGGTTGCGGGGCCCTCCGGTACGGTGGTGGACATCGGATGGGATGAGCGGCTCTGGCGCAAGCGGCGTCCGCTGCCCTACCCCGGCTCCTACCATCCACAGTGGAACCAGACCGACTCGTGGGTACTGGATGGGACACCACGCACGATTTCAACCATTGACACGCGCGCCGGGCGCTACATCCTCATCGCCGTGTGGGGACAGCAGCCGGTGTCGTTCGAGGCGTTGCGGGTGTACGAAGATCGCTACCCGCTGGTGCAGCAGGGCGATTTTGTTGCATCCAACCCGCGCTTGAATACTATCTGGCAGATAGGCGTGGATACCCTGTATCCTACGATGGCTGATAGCTATGCCGACCCCTGGCGCGAGCGGGGGCAGTGGTGGGGCGATGCCTTTGTCGCCAACCACGTCAACCGCGCCGCCTTTGGCGATACGCGCCTGGTGGCCCGTGGGCTCCGGCTGATGGCCGAGGCGTTTCACGATGGGCGGCCGCCGGCCCTGGCCCCCAACCCTGGACAGGCCCGGTTACTGGACTATGGCATGCTCTGGGTACACAGCGTCTACGACTACTGGCAGGTGACAGGGGATCAGCAGGCGGTTGCCCGTTGCTACCCGGCGCTACGCGATTTTCTGGACTATCTCGCCTCGTATGAGCACGATACCACCGGCCTGCTGGATATACCGTCGGGCCCCTGGTCAACTACGGCGTTGATTGATTGGGCCGCCCCCGATAGTAACCGGGTTGGGCAATCTATGCCGCTCAATGCGCTCTATGCCAGCACGCTGGACAAGGCCGCCACGCTGGCCACGGTTGCCGATGACCGCTCCCGCTCGGGCCAGTGGCGACAGAAGGCGACCCACGTTCGCAGGCAGGCGCATGCGCTCCTGTACGACCCGCAGCAGGGAGCCTACTACGCCACGCTGATAGAGGGCCAGCGCCACCCTCCCTCGCCCCAGGCGCAGGCGTGGGCCCTGACCTATCGCATAGTGCCAGACGCGGAGGAACAGCGCGTCGCCAATGCGTTGGTATCGCTGCTCTCCGATAACCCACAAGCGCCCAATGTCGAAACCTATGGGATGTACTGGGTGCTGGAAGCGCTGGCCCGGGCCCACCGCTTCAACGAGGCGCTGTCCATTATAGAGCAGTATTATGGACATATGGTTGAGCGGGGCGCGACGACGTGGTGGGAGTCGTTCAACGCCGACAGGTCGTATACCCAGTCGCTCTCGCACGCCTGGTCGGGGGCACCAACCTGGTTTTTGACCACGTATATTCTGGGGGCCCGCCAGACCGGCCCGCAGCAGTGGCAGGTGCAGCCGGCGTTCAGTGACGCGGGCAATGTGGCGGGGGCGTTGCCGCTCCCCCAGGGGCGGCTTGCGGTGGGGTCGGCGTATCTTCATACGAGCGAACGAACGCTTCGCATTGAAGCGCCGGAGGGGACAACCGGGCAGATTATCTTGCCCGTCGCCTATGCCGATGAGGTAACGCTGCTGCTGAATGGCCAGACGGCCTGGCGCGGGGGCGAGGCTCTGCTGGATTATGTGACGGCCCGTACCGACGCCGATAGTCTGTACATCTCGGTAACGCGGTGATGGCGCGGGTCTGTGGTATGATAAGCGCCAGGTATGAGAAGAAACGATAGTCCCCGAATAACGCGCTCCGATAGGCTTGCGTTGCTGTGGGTGGTATGCGTTGCGCTGGCGCTGTTTGGTACCTATCATGCCCGCGGCTTTGATGACCCCTACATTACCTATCGTTATAGCGCCAATATTGCCGACGGTATTGGCTTTGTCTACAACGCGGGCGAGCGGGTGCTGAGCACCACCACGCCGTTGTATGCGCTGCTGCTGGTGCCGGCGCGGTTGGTCGGGTTGCCTATTCCCGTGACCAGCAATGCTATCGGGTGTCTCAGTCTGGCTCTGGGGGGGGTGGGCGTTCTGGCTCCTGGGCAAGGTGTGGCGCACGCCGCTGGTGGGTGTCGTCGGGTTGTTGCTTTATCCCCTGGTGCCGCTGCTGGTTGCGGCTCTGGGGGGCGAGGTGTGCCTGTACAATACGCTGGTGCTGTTCGGGTTTCTCTGCTGGTCCCGCAACCAGTATGACCGTGCCGCTGTGTTGGTGGCGTTGGCGACGCTCGCGCGCCCGGATGGGGTGGTGGCGGCGGGGTGTCTGGCGCTGGCGACGCTGGCGGGTCGCCGCGATAGGGCGGTACTGTGGCGGGCGGGGGTGGTCTACGGGGCGGTGCTGGCTCCGTGGGTTATCTTTGCGGTCGCCTATTTTGGTTCACCCTTTCCTGTGACGCTGTCCGCCAAGCAGCATCAGGGGATGATGCCGATAAGCCAGAGCTTTTTTGATGGGTTGTTGGCGCAGGTGGGCAATTACTGGCTTGTCCCTTTCTTTCACCCGCACCTGGCGCTGGCGCTGGTGGGGCTGTGCTATGTGCTGCTGCGGGGGCAGCGTCCGTGGCTTTTGCCGGTGGGGTGGTCGCTGCTCTATGCGGCGGCGTATACGGTGCTTGGGGTGACGAGTTACTTCTGGTACTATGGGCCGGTGGTTGTGGGGTTTGTGGCGCTGGTTGGTCTGGGGGCGGCGGCGGTTGCGCATGG
>DAOTUK010000273.1:0-4046 GCA_034437375.1 Chloroflexaceae bacterium
AAGGAGACTGCGTATGCATGCTACCATACTTCCCATCCATCAGTTGTTGCCTGACGAACCCATCGTCTTTTCCCTCCATGCCCTGCTGCGCCGCTTGGACACCCTCACGGATGCCCGCGCACTGCGCGGGCGACGCTATTCCCTGTCTTTCATTCTGTTGCTGGTCATCCTCGCCAAGCTGTGCGGTGAAGATACGATGGCCGGTATCGCCGAGTGGGCCCACCTCCGTCAGGAGTCCCTGGCCGCCTTCTTTGACCGCCCGTCCCTGACTATTCCCCATGCCACCACCATCCGTCGGGTACTGGAGGCGCTGGAGGATTGGGAGGCGCTCATGCAGATCATCGCCGAGGTGCTTGCTCCTCCAGACCCCCAGGTGCGCGAACGCGGTACCGTACTGCTCGTCATGGATGGCAAAACCCTGCGCGGCACCATCCCCACCGGTCAGACCCAGGGCGTCCATTTGCTGTCCCTGTATTCCCCAGACCAGGGGGTGACGTTGTTCCAGGTCGCGGTGGACGGCAAAGAAAATGAAATCGTCGCGGCCCCGCGCCTGCTTCAATCGTTCGACTTGACGGGCATGGTCGTCACAGCGGATGCGATGCAGACGCAACGGGCGCTCAGTATCCAAATAGTCGAACAGGGCGGCGATTATCTGTGGCCGGTCAAAGAGAACCAACCAACGCTCCGGGCGGACGTGGAACGGCTCTTTGATCCCGATTTGGTGGCGTTCGCGGGCGGACCGGCCGCGCTTGATTTTCGGAGTGCGAGGACGGTGGAGAAAGGGCATGGACGGCTCGAAGAGCGCACCATCACGGTCAGTAGCTTGTTGCAGGAGTACTGCGACTGGCCGTATTTGGAGCAGGTATTTCGTCTCGATACCCACGTTACGAACCTATTGACGGGGCACACGACCACGGAGGTGCGCTATGGGATCACGAGCCAACCAGCGGCGGTGGCCGGTCCCAAAAAACTGCTGGAACAGGTGCGGGGGGCATGGAGCATTGAAAATGGGTCGCATTATCGGCGGGATGTGACCTTCCGAGAAGATGCGTCGCAGATTCGGCGGGGCCCGGTGCCGCAGGTGCTGGCGACGATCAATACGCTCGTGATAGGGTTAGCACATCGGATGGGGGGAACCAACGTGGCACGGATGCGACGGCGGTGGGAAGCCACCATCACGCAGGGGTTGACCCGCGTATGGATGCTGCGTGCGCTCCAGCAGCAACCGCAGACGGTTGCCCAGGGGTACCTTCGTGCTTGACGTAAGACTTTGCAATCGCCCTGCGCCCCCTAGTGTACTAGTTGCAATTCCATCCCATTCGTGGTATACTCTTTCTTGCATGGTAAGCAAAATAAAATCCACCCGTGAGGACAAACACGCGGGTGGAAAATCGGAATATTGAGATTTTGAGAAAAAACGCAAACATGAAATAGTTAAAATCCCGTCAGAGCTAATAATATTGTAGCATATCTGGTGGCTCCGCACAATTTGGTTGTATTCGCACAATAGTATTTCCAAGCAATGTAACACTCGTATGAACGTC
This sequence comes from Chloroflexaceae bacterium, assembly GCA_034437375.1. Classification (GTDB taxonomy): domain Bacteria; phylum Chloroflexota; class Chloroflexia; order Chloroflexales; family Chloroflexaceae; genus JAAUSY01. The sequence goes on from DAOTUK010000273.1 coordinate 1,545, forward strand.
TATACACAAGGATCATGGATAGGCCCATACCAGGTCGTTGATGTCCTGCCCGGTGAATCCGGGGGGATGGCAGCAACGTTTCTTGCCCGTCCCCACCAGGATATGGCCCCCCCCACCCCCGTTGTATTGAAACTGGCCCATGGAGAACACCTCACCTTTCTGCACAATGAAGTCAGTTGGATGCAACAACTCTCCCACCAGCACATTCTTCGCCTGCTGCCTATTGTAGGCACCGGTACCAATTCGATAGACCCGCTCTTTCTGGCGAGTGTCGATTCCCAAACCCCCAACGCCCCCCAGTATTTTGTCACCCAATACATGGCCGGCGGCTCGTTAGAGCAATTTTTGCAGACGCGCTCCCGGCTCTCGTGTACAGAAGCCATCGAGATAGCCACCCAACTTGCAGAAGGGCTCGCCTACCTGCACACCATGAACCTGGTACACCTGGACATCAAGCCCAGTAACCTCCTGTTTCGTACATCCCTCTCGCGTTGGAAAAAACGGGTACCCGACCTGGTTATCTCCGATTTTGGTACAGCCTGTCCCGTCGGACACCCTGCCAACCAGCACATCGCCGGGCACCCGCTCTATACCGCTCCAGAGCGGTTTACTGGCGTGCCACCCCACCCCCAGAACGATATTTTCTCCTTTGGCGTTGTTCTCTACCGCATGGTGACGGGCCAACACCCCTTTGAAGGGAGCGTTATCCCAGGCACCCCCCTCGACCCACAAAAATACCCTTCGGCGCTCAACCCTGCGCTCAACCCCCATCTAGAACAAATTATTGTGCGGGCCCTGGCCACCGACCCCGCCGACCGCTATGATTCCATACCATCCATACTCCAGGACTTGAACGCAATACCCCATATAGAACGACCGGGCATGGTCAAACGTCCATTGCTACACGGAGCCTACGAGTACATGGTTGCCTCCTTAATTAGCCTTGCCGTACTGATCCTCGTGAGCATTGTCGTAGTCCTGGTATTTTTTATCATACGCCCATCATCGGAAAAAACGGGATTTGTCCCCACCTCATCGCTCGCCCTCTTGCTGTACTGGCCCTATATCCTGAGAGCGGCCCACGTGCGGGTACCATGCGCTCTCCCCATACGGAAATGAGGAAAAAACTATGACTGCTTTGTATGAATCGGCTCCCCATCAATCACACCCGGCGCCCCCGGTATCGCTCGATATAGGCGTCTCGACCCACCAGGCCGGCCGCCCATCCAATGAAGATAGCTGCGCCATGAAAACAGTGGAAGGAAGAGAACACCTTGGGGTACTGGTCGTGGTAGCCGATGGTATGGGGGGCGGCTCCACCGGCCTGGCCGCCAGCGACCTGGCGACCAAAACGGTCGGCGACCAGTACTTCGAGCAACAGGCGCAGACACCGCTGATGAACCTTCAGCAGGCCGCCAATACAGCCAACAACGCCGTCTATGCCTACAGCAGCGCAGCCGACAAGACAAACGTGGGCACAACCCTGGTAGCGGCCTCCGTCGTTGGGTCGCGGGCCTCGCTCGTGAGTGTTGGCGACAGTCGGGCCTATCTCGTGCGCGATGGCCAGGCCCACCCCATTACCATTGACCATAACTGGGCCAACCAGCAAATCGCAGATGGCGCACTCTCGCCCGAAGCAGCCTACCAGCACCAGAAAGCCCGCCATCTGACCCATGTGCTTGGGCAGGGCCACAACCTGTATATCCCCGCAACGGGCCAACCCGACAACTACTTTAGCTTTGAAATGGATCTCCTGCCGGGCGATATACTGGTGTTGTGCAGCGACGGGGTGTCTGAGATTGTCCCGCCGGAAGACATGGTCTTGCTGGCCAGCAAAGGGTCGGCTCAACAAGCCGCTGAAAATCTGGTCAAGCGAGCGATGGAGCTTGGCACGGGCGATAACGCCACCGCCGCCGTTATCCAGCACGGCGTTGGAGCGGCGATGCGGCCGGCCGCCATAGCGGGGGGCACATCGCCCCGCCTACCGTTGGCCATTGTCGGGGGAGGAGCTATTGTCGCGGTCGTGCTAGGGGCGCTGGTGATTGGAGTCATAGCCCTGGTCATTTCTTTCATGGGAGGCAATGCGGCGATGGGGGAAGAAGAAAAAACGACTACAGTAGCCACGACCGCACCACCAGCAGCAACGACGACAGAAATCCCCTCGTCTTCTGGGATCACCACATCAACAAAAACTCTGGAACCGACCAGTACGTTATTAGAAAATCCGCCGACGAATACGCTCGTGCCCCCCACGCCCGTGCCCCCCACGCCCGTGCCCCCCACGCGGGTACCGCCACCCACTGCCGTGCGCCCCACGCCCGTGCCCGCAAACCCATCACCTGCATCGCCGACACCCGCACCCGCAAATCCAAACAGTAATAATGATAGCGGGCCAATCCCGCGACCACAACCCACCGCCACCAGCGAACCCACCGCCACCAGCGAGGCGACGGCGACCAGCGAGGCGACGGCGACCAGCGAACCCACCGCCACCAGCGAACC
>DAOTUK010000274.1:0-9327 GCA_034437375.1 Chloroflexaceae bacterium
GGACGATACTGGCGGATGGAGCATTGCTGGTCGGGTGGGTACTGGTTGGGTTCTTGTACACAGTTTCTTTTTTTTAAGCTATGTCGAATCTTCTAACCCGTGTCTGGGGGCGGTTTAATCCTCTTGAACACCCCCAGAATTTGCTTGATGTTCTTCTGGTCGGGTTTCTCTTTTTCTGGCTGTTTGAGGTTATCCGAGGGACGCGGGCCGTCCGCGCTGTGCGTGGTGTCGGGGTATTGCTTGTCACGTTGCTGGTCGTCAGTTCGCTGGTGCGCGAAGAATTGGTCGCGTTAAACTGGTTATTGCGGGCCTTTCAACCGGCGATCATTGTCGCTATTCCGGTCTTATTCCAACCAGAGCTGCGCCGCGCATTGGAGACACTGGGCCGGAGCGGGGGCGTGCTCAAGCGCCCATTTGGGCAGGCTTCCCACCCATACCTGCTAGAGACCGTGAATGGGATAACGCGGGCCGCCGTACAGCTTTCCAAACAGCGCGTTGGAGCCTTGATTGTGATAGAGCAGAATACGCGGTTGCAGGAGTATGCCGAGCGAGGCGTGATGATTGATGCGCGGTTGGCTGTGCCGTTGCTGTTAAATATTTTCTATCCCAACAGCCCTTTGCACGATATGGCCGTCATCCTGCGCGATAACCGTATTCTGGCGGCCAACGTGGTTCTGCCCTTGAGCGAGGATATTGTGGGACAGCGCCGCTATGGAACGCGCCACCGCGCAGCAAAGGGCATGAGTGAACAATCAGACGCGGTGGTCGTGGTGGTGTCGGAAGAGACGGGGGCTATCTCGCTGGTGCATGATGGACGAATGGTCAGCAATTTAAATGAAGACCGGCTGCGGCGCAATCTGGCCAGTTTGCTCAAGGTAGATTTAGAGGAGGCGCCCGGGTGACATGGATACGTACGGCAGCATCGCGGATTGTGTTTGCCCTGGTGTTGAGCTTTGGGTTATGGGTATATGTCTCATTTAGCGAGAATCCCGATAGAAGCACGTCCTTTGAAGGGTTGCCGGTCGAAGTGGTGGGGCTCGATCCTGGGCTCGTCATAGTTGATCCGAATGGGTTGCCGCGCCAGGATCAGGATAATCTCTCACCGGTAGATGTGGAAGTGACGACCGATCAATCCTCGTTGAGTCGCTTGCGGCCGCAAGATTTACGCGCCTTTGTAAGTCTGGATGAGTTGGCGCCGGGCGATCATCAGGTACCGGTGCAGGTGGATGCGCGCGTCTCCTCCTTGCGGGCCAGTAATTTTGCGACCAGTCCAGAAAATCTGTCGGTGCGGCTCGAAGAACGTATCATCAGGACGGTACCGATTACCATAGAGGTACAGGGGTCATTACCATTTAGCTTCGAACGGGGCGAGCCGGAGGTAAGTTTGAATGGTCAAGAGGTTGATTCTGTGACGGTGACGGGCCCCCGCAGCCGGGTTGAGCGGGTGATAGGGGCCTTTGCAGTGGCGGATATTAACCAGTTGCGCGGAAATTATGTTTCAGCGCTTGATCTGGTGCCACGCGATGCGAATGCCGATCCCTTAGCGGGCGTATCGCTTGATCCGCCCACCGTGCGGGTGAGCATTCCTATTCGTTCGGTGGTGGGCTTGAAGCGGGTACCGGTGCTTGGGCAATTGGAGGGATGGCCGGCGGCGGGCTATGTCATAGCGAGTATTTCCAGCGAGCCGTCGCTGGTCAATATTTCGGGGCGGTCGGTGGTACTCGATACGATAGAGTTTGCCGAAACCGCGCCGGTTGATGTAACGGGAGCCACAACGACGATAACAGAGCGGGTGTCCTTGCTGCTCCCACCCGGGGTATCGCCCGACATGGAACCGCCAGAGGTTGTGGTACAGGTTGAAGTGGAACGGTTGTCGCGGCCATTTGAAGTACGCCTGCCATTCTCGGTTACGGTGCAAGGGGCGACCGATGACCTACTGGTGCAGGTAGAGCCGCGCTTTATCTCGGTGCCGGTTGCGGGCATGGCCAACCGATTGACGCAGTTAGATTCGGCGACGCTCGAGTCAACCGTAGATGTACGCGGGTTTGATCCCGGAACGTATACGCTCCAACCACAGGTAACTTTGCCAGAGGGGGTACGGCTTGCCGGGGCGGTACCGTCGGTTGAGGTAACCCTGTCGGAACCACCCACCGCGACCCCCCTCCCAACCCGCTTGCCAACCCCAACCGACACCGCAACCCCTCAACCAGAAGCGACCAGCACGCCAGCGGAGCGCGACGAGGGCGAGGAACCAGACACGACGATGACTGAGGAGCCGCGAGATACTCCAACTCCTGCGGCTTCAACCGCGACGCCAACGGTAGGAGAACGTCCCACCCGCCCGCCAGAAAGCGCCTTGCCAACAGAAGAAGGACGACCACCAGAAGGGGTAACGGTTGTGAGCAGTCCGGGCCCTTTTTCTGAAGGTGCGTCGGCTACCAGTATTATTCCTTCTGTTTCGTCGGGAGAGTAAAGGGGGAGTAACATAACGATGTGTTGGAAACAAATACCTAAAACGTTCAATCCATGGATCGTCCTGGGAGCTCTGGCCATCGCCATAAGTATCGCGGGGATACTGACCGGGTGTAGCGGCCCCGCCCCTACGGCCGGCCCCCCCGACCTGAGCACGCTACCAGCGGGCGACCCACAGGCGGGCAAGGAGCTGTTTGCGCGTACCCAGGAGATAGCCGGGGCCCCCACCTGCAAAACATGCCATGTCACCGAAGCGGGCGCCCCCGCGATTGTGGGGCCCAACCTGAGCGGTATCGCAGAGCGAGCCGGCCAGCGGGTGGAAGGGCAGACAGACCGCGAATATCTCTATACCTCTATTGTAGACCCCTACGCCTACGTCCTGGAGGGCTACCAGAGCAGCATTATGGTGCGCAACTATGCCGAACTCTTGACACCCCAACAACTGGCCGATCTGGTGGCCTATCTGATGACGCTTTAAGGGGACGCAGATCAGATCTGAGCTTGCCTTTGTTCATGTGCTCGACAAACAACGCGCAGGACAGTTTCCCCTTTTTCGGTTTTCGGGTACAATAGACCGTATGAATATCGTACTTGAGGCCGTAGCAGGAATGCGCGACATCCTGCACAACGAATACCACCAGCGCGAGCAAGCCCGGCAGACCTTGCAGGCCTTGATGGCCCGGCATGGCTATCGCCCGCTCGACGTTCCCATCATCGAACACCGCGACCTCTACCTGCGCAAGATGGGCGAAGAACTGGTCGGCAAAGTCTACGAATTCACCTTTGCCGGCGCCGACCTCGCGCTACGCGCCGAATGGACAGCATCCGTACTCCGCGCCTACGTCACCCATATGCAAACATCCCCGCTACCCCTGCGCCTCAGCTATAGCGGCCCCGTCTTTCGCTATCAGCAACCAACCCCCGATACCTACCGCCAGTTTACCCAGGCCGGCGGCGAGTTGATAGGCGGGCCGGCCCCCTACGCCGACGCAGAAGTGCTGGCCCTGGCTTGCGCCGGGCTCGACGCGCTTGGCGTGGCCGACTACACCATCCACCTCGCCCATATCGGCGTCGTACGCGATGTCCTGGCCCACCTCGGCCTGGCAGAACGCACCCAGGGGCTGCTAATGTGGAGCCTGGAACGGATGCGGAACGAGGGCGTAGACGCCGTGCGCCAACATCTCTACGACCTGGTGGGCGACCCGCCCATAGACCCGGCCCTGCTAGAAGGACTGAGCGATGAGCAAGTCACAACCCTGCTGCTGCGGCTGGTACAGGCTATGCAAGTCAATATCTCCTATGGCACCCGTACACCAGAAGCGATTGTTAGCCGGCTGGTGCGCAAGCTGCGCCACAACGACAGCGGGCCCGCGCTCGAGCGGGCGCTGGATGTCCTGTGGCGGCTCAGCCAGATACGCGGCACCCCCGGCCCATGTCTGTCCCAGGTGCGTACCCTGCTGTCCGACGTGGGTATTACCGCCCCCGCCCTGGCCGAACTGGAAGCCATCGTCACGCTGCTGGAAGCGCACAACCAGCCCTCCAACCGCCTGATACTAGATTTTGGGATGGGGCGCGGGTTGCACTACTACACCGGCATGATTTTTGAGCTCTACGGGGCCAATACGGTACAACTCTGTGGCGGGGGGCGCTACGATGATCTGGTGCAGGTTCTGGGCGGGCCACGGCCCGTGCCAGCAGTCGGGTTTGCCTACAACCTGGAGCATGTCCTGGCCGCCGGCACGCCCCCCCCACCCGCTACGTCCGCACGGGTTGTCGGGGTGGTTGCCGCCAGCACAACCCCCTACCGCTACGCCCTCGACGTTGCACAGCACCTGCGGGGGGTGGGCTTTGACGCCACTGTCACCGTAGCCGACAAAACGGGGGCGGAGGCCCTGGCCTATGCAACGCAGCGCGGTTGGTATGCGCTAGTACTCGTGGGAGCCGATGAATACGCCACGCAGGAGGTGGTCTGGTACCATAGGGACACTGGACAAGAACACCGAATGCGTTTTGATGAACTCCATACCGGATTATGAAATGGGGACGCTACACTGAACTATCACTGGATGTCCTGTCCGCCATACGTGCGGTTACACCGGTCATCTACCTACCCTGGGGAGCGCTAGAATGGCACGGCCCCCATTTACCGATGGGCGTAGATGGCCTTATCGCCCAGGAAATGTCCGACCGGGCCGCCGAGCGGACGGGCGGCGTCGTCTTACCCACAACCTGGTGGCCCGCAACAACGCTGCCCCACCCCGGCTCCCTCTCGCTCAATAGCAAAACCATGCGCTACATATGGAGCGACATTTTTGAACAACTGAACAAAGAACACTGGAGCGTTGTCGTGGTTGTCTGTGGCCACTATTCCTATGGCCACGAGCTCGTCCTGATACGCGCAGCGGAAGAGGCTATTAAACAGCACGGCTTGCTGGTACTGGCTATCCCTCCGCTGGCCCTTGTAGATGAAACGATGCTTGACCATGCGGGCCTCTGGGAAACGTCGCTGATGCTGGCCATACATCCGGAGCTTGTTCACCTGGACGCACTTGGCGAGGAACAACTCACGCCTATGAAAAGCGCCGTGCTTGGCCAGGACCCCCGCGGAACCGCCAGCGCCTCTATGGGCAAACAAGCGCTCACGGTCGCTATAGACAGCCTGGTTCACGCCGTTGAGCACTTGCTCAAACAAAGCGACCCCATGTCGCTCTATGCCCTCTACGAGCAGCGCCGCTCGCGGTTTACGTCCTTTGTCAAACACTACGACCACGGGTCACTGGAAAAGGCGACCAGAGCGTGGTGGCAAGATGTTTTGTTGGGGAAGGAGAAGAAGTAGCCGCCCTATCTACCCACGATACCGGCGGCCCAACGATATATGATGCGGTTTGCCATTCCTTCAAAAGGTGATGGGTACGACGGAACCATCCGGCTGCTAGAGCGTTGCGGCCTCTCGGTGGTGCGGGCCGCCCCGCGGCAATATCGGGCCACCCTGCGCGGGCTTCCCGATACCGAAATACTGCTGCACCGGCCCGAAGACATTATCCAGAAAGTAGCCGAAGGAACCATAGATATTGGCATTACGGGGCTTGACCTGGTACGCGAAACCCGCGACGAAGACCCCAACCTGCTGACCCTGATGGATGACCTGGGTTTCTGGGGCGGGGTAGATCTTATCTTTGCAGCCCCCCAGTCCTGGATAGATGTTCACTCCTGGCAAGACCTGGCCGACCTCTCCGTAGAGCTGCAAGCCGAAGGGCGGCGCTTGCGGATAGCCACCAAATATCCCCACCTGGTCCGGCGTTTCTGCTATAGCCACGGCATCAACGTCTTTCAACTCGTCCCCTCGGCCGGCGCCACCGAAGCCGCGCCCGGCCTGGGCTATGCCGACGTTATCGCCGATATTACCCAGACCGGCGGCGCGCTGCGCGAGAACGGCCTGAAAATTGTGGGCGGCGCGCTGCTTAGCTCCCAGGCCTGTCTGGTGGGCAGCAGACCATCGCTCCGCCGCCACCCGGAACGGGTCGAGACGGTGCGCAAGATACTCGACCTGCTAGAGGCCCACCTGCACGGCAAGTCGGCTTGCTCGCTGGTTGCCAACCTGATGGGCGAGTCGGTGGAAGCGGTGGGGCGTCTGGTGTCGGCCCACCCCCACCTGGCCGGCCTGCAAGGCCCGACCATAGCGCCGGTCTGGAACAAACACACCGAAGCGCGAGCAACGCCCGGCAACGGGAGCGCATGGTTTGCGGTCAACGTCATCGTGCCCCAGAAGCAACTGCTGGCCGCGGTTGACCATCTGCGCAGCATCGGGGCCAGCACCGTGACTGTGACGCCGGTACAGTACACCTTTTACGCGGAAAGTAACGCCTACCGCCGATTGCTCGACAATCTAGCGGAGTGACGGGAAACTATGGTTGTACGCTATCTGCTCAAGAAAGTTCCGTTTATGGCGGCCACCATCGGAGTGATGTTCATCTTGCACGGCAACTCGCGCCAGTTCTGGCCCAAAACCCCCTACCTGAGCCTGCGCGACGAGAGCATCCCCGAACATAGCCGCCTGCTCTTCAACACCCTGGCCATCGTGACGCTAGGGCAGGGGGCGCTTGGCCGGCTGCCGCGCCCCCGTGTACCGGCGCGGGTGGTCGTGATGGGATTATTGCCCATCCTGTTGCCGCTCTTGATAGGCTTTGGCCACCGCGGGCTGCGCCTGCGCGGCCACCACGCCGAACGCTACAATATGCTGCTGGTGCTACTCTTGCCCGTTGCCGCCGCAACGATAGAGGACGCCATTACGGCCATCATCGTGGCCAGCGAAGAAGACGCGACAGACGGGGCCAGCGGCGCATAACCCCACTGGCTAGGCGCGTTGTTCCAGGCGAGCCAGTTCTTCCTCGGCCAGCTTCTCATCCAGACGCTTGAAGAGCGGCGCCGGTTGGCGCAATGCTTGCCCAACGGGAAGAGGGGTCGCCTGCCAGTGTCCCTCCCAGGTAGTATAATCGCCCGTCAGGACGCGGTGGGTCAACCCATCGTCCTCGGTATACTCCCGAAATTCGAGCGGGCCGGCAATATACCCATCGTAGCCAAGCATCGCATGCAACTGCTGCGACGTAAAGGGCAAAAAGGGCGTCATCATCATTTTCAAATTGTTGACGCATTGCAGCGCAACGTAGAGAATAGTCGCTGCGCGTTCGCGGTCGCTTTTTATCACCTTCCACGGTTCATGCTCGCTAAGGTACTGGTTCACTTGCGAGGCCAGGCGCATTGTCTCGGTGAGCGCCTGCTTAAAGCGGGTATGATCCAGCAGGTCGCCCACCAGGGCAAAACCGGCCGCTATCGTCTGCATCAGGCCCGTATCGCTCTCGTTGAGCGGGCCCGGTTCGGGCACAGCGCCAAAATTGCGGTACACGTTTGTCAAGGTGCGGTTGACCAGGTTACCCCACGTCGCAATCAATTCTTCGTTGTTGCGGCGAATAAATTCCGCCCAGGTAAAATCGGTATCCTGCGATTCGGGGCCCGCAATGGTCAAAAAGTAGCGCAACGGGTCGGGGTCGTAGCGGCTCAGAAAATCGTTGACGTAGATAACTACCCCGCGGCTGCTGCTAAACTTCTGGCCCTCCATCGTCAAAAACTCGCTACTCACCACGTTGTAGGGCAATTGCAAGGGCTCGCCGCTCGCGCCGCCTATCTCGCCCCCATTGCCATAGCCGGCCAGCATACCGGGCCAGATGATAGTATGAAAGACAATATTGTCCTTGCCCATAAAGTAGTAGTGGCGAGCGTCGGGGTTTTGCCACCACTCGCGCCAGGCGTCGGGGGTACCGCGGTTGTGGGCCCATTCAATACTGGCGGAGAGATAGCCGATAACCGCATCAAACCAGACATAGATACGCTTGTCATCGCGGTTTTCGTAGTCTGGTAGCGGTATGGGCACACCCCAGTCAAGGTCGCGGGTAATAGCGCGGGGTTTCAAATCGTCCAGCAGGTTGAGCGAAAAGGTACGCACATTGGTACGCCAGTGTTCTTGCTGTTGTATCCAGGCCCCAAGCTGCTCTGCCAGGGCCGGCAAGTCCAGGAAGAAGTGTTCGGTTTCTTGAAAGACCGGCGGCGTCCCATCCACTTTCGAGCGCGGGTTGAGCAAGTCAATCGGATCGAGCTGGTTGCCGCAATGATCGCACTGGTCGCCGCGCGCGTCGGCATAGCCACAGATAGGGCACGTCCCTTCAATATACCGGTCGGGCAGGGTACGCCCGGTGCGGGCCGAAAACGCGCCCATCGTCGTTTTTGGTAATACATACCCTTTTTCATACAATGTTTTGAAAAGATCCTGGGTGACGCGATAATGGTTGCGGGTGGTTGTACGGGTAAAGGTATCATAGCTCAGGCCCAGATGGTACAGATCGTCTCCAATAATACGGTTATAGCGGTTGGCCAGTTCGCGCGGGGTAACCCCCTCGCGGTCGGCGGCCAGCGTGATGGGGGTGCCATGCTCATCGGTACCGCTCACCATCAACACCGCGTTGCCCTTAAGCCGCTGATAACGCGCGAAGATGTCGGCCGGTACCCCAAAGCCGGCCACGTGCCCCAGATGGCGCGGGCCGCTGGCATAGGGCCAGGCCACCGCAACCAGTATTCGTTCAGCCATTCACTACTCCCCAGACACTACAGAACAGACGACCATACCAGGCCGTGTACCCCATTATACCCGCGACGGGTGCTGTGTGACGCGAGGATTGGTGATGCGAAAGCCCACGATGCCAGGGAATACCTGGCGGTAATCAACCAGGCATGGTATTATGTCAAGTTCGGGTAGTGACTGCTACGTATTGCTCAACATCGAACGCATACGTATCACGTCGCATCGCCACACGCATCTCTCGTCACTGGTATCATAACCTCGGACGGTATGGTATGATAGCATACGATAGCGTTGGGCACAAGAAATCACGTTGGAAAGCGCATTTGCTACTTGCAATTGGCCCGAACTTATCATACGATAGGGATAGTTACGGTTTTCGAGATTGCCAGGAGGGAAAGGAATTCTGAAGAGATGCAATGGGTCTTGATAGCTCTGGTCATTGTGCTTGCTGCTGGCGGTGTCTTTATCTACCTTCGCAGACGACAGTCTGGCGATTTACCACTGCCCATGGATGATGAGCCAGTTGATTATACTTCAATGGAAGTGGTCGAAGAACCCCAGGGCTTACTGGATAGGATCAATCTGCTGCGCGAGCGGTTTGACAATATGCCCCTGCCGGGCAAAATAGCGCTGTTTGCTTCGCCGGTGCTGGTCATTGTGCTGGCGTTGCTGCTGGTTGTTGCGGTGCCAATGTTGACCCCGCCGCCACCCACCCCACCGCC
>DAOTUK010000275.1:0-8855 GCA_034437375.1 Chloroflexaceae bacterium
CATCGGAAACGTTCAGGATAGAGGTATAGAGATGCGCCGTGCCCGGGTCAACGATAATGATGTCGGGGTCTATAACCGTCACCACCACCGAACTGGTGTCGGGCTTGAAGGTGCCGCCAGGCGCGGTCACTGTGGCCCTGTTCTCAAACTCCTCGCCAATCTCGCCAGAGGTGAGCCGGGTCTGGTAGGTCAAGAGCTTCACCCCAATGGACTCATTGCCCTGGGGAGCCGGTACCGTCAACCCCTCCCAGGTCAGGCGCGTCTTCTTCTCGTCGGTGGTTTCCACCGTCGGGGTTGGCATACTCTGCCCCACCATCTTGACATATTCGACATGTTCGGGCAGCACATCCCGCAACGACACGCCAGTTATGGGCGTATCGTTGGGATTGACCAGCGTTATCTGGTAGAACATGGTGCTCCCAACCACAATCTTGTCCAGGTCAACCTCTTTGCCAATGGTGGGGTCTTTGGGCACACACACGGTTATATCGGTTTCAAGCGGATCACTGCCTTGATCATCGCCCACATCCTCAGACTCCCGAATAGGAATGGAGCCTTCTAACGCGGTTTTCGCCTCAACAATCGGTTCCAACGTGCCCCACACATGCCCAAGCTCTAGATCAATCGGCAAGACAATCTGGGCAAACTTGGCCCCCGATGGCTTGGGAATGTGCAGATCATTCCAACTCAGCATCGTGACCCCCGTGCCATCAGTTGTAATCTTCGGATTGGGTATCGTATCGGTTTGCTGCATCCCAACATACTTCAACCCGACAGGCAACCGCACCGTCACATCAATATCATTGTAGGCGCGAATATTGGTACTCACCAGTTTGACTTGATACTGAATAGGCGTCCCCTGCGTCGCACAATCGGCGCCGGCCTTCTTCCGATACTCCATAGCCAACACCATCGTCACCAGCGGCTTGACCGTAATAGGGGTGGTAATATCGTCTTTGGCCACCGGCACCCACGGATCGTCAACATCCAGACGGATGGAGCCACGGTAGGTACCCACAATCTCGCCAGAGACAGCGCGATACTTTATCGTCACGATTTCATTGGGTTTGATAGATGGAATCGTCCATATCAACTGCATCTGGAGCTTTTCGTTTGGTTCCAGACGCGGCGTCGTCGTCACATTACTGGTAGACTCCATCGCCGTAAAATCAAACTGCTCTGGCAACACATCTACTACCCGCACATCGCGTACCGTCTCGCCCGTATTGGTCAAATTCTGTATCGTAATCGTATAGATAACATCATCTTTCAAACTGGCTTCGGTACGGTTCGCCGTCTTGGTATATTCCAGATCGTACACGGGTACCAGGGTCGGCGTCGGCGTCGCGGTGGGGGGAATGCCCGGTTTCGGCGTGGGCGTTGGTGTGGGCGCACACCCGGGGCTAGACTTGTACGATACTTTGGCAATCACTGGCGTGATGGGGAGCACCTTATACTCTTCGCCAAGCGACCGTATGCGGAAAAAGCCCTCATTCTCATACGGCTGTGGCTTTGGACAACTGGCGCTTATCTTCGCATCAAAGACCGCCTCAATCGTTTCGCCGGGCGCCAGGTCTACCAGCGGCCACCGCAGATTATTGCCGGCCTCTAGCGTATAGGACATATAACCGCTGACCTGTTCCACAAACTCAAACTCGCCCAATGCATCGTACAACCCGACGTGGTACGTCTCCGACTCCTGGTTGGACAGCGAGAGCGTAAAGCGCACCGTCTCGCCAGGGTTGGCCGTACTTTTATTGACCGTCTTGCGGAGTTCGATGGCCGGGTTGATATGGACACATGCGGGCTCCTTCACCGCGTAGGAGGTTGACTGGCCGGCTATCTGGGCCGAGGCCACATTACAGTAGGTCTTATAGTCAAAGCCAGCCGCCGTCAGGGTATATTCCAGATTGAGCGTGTCCCCCGCCGGAATGGCGAGATTATTCCAGTTGAGCGTTCCACACCCCCCGCCACTACGGGACGGTTCGCCATGACTACTGCTATTGGCTACATAGGTAAAGCAGGCACTTTTATCTGGCTCACCCGGCAATTCATCCGTAATAGCCAGGCCGGTAATGGCCTGCTCGCTCACGTTTTTCACGCTCACGGTATAGCGGACATTGTCGCCAGATTTCACTAGAAAGTCGCCACTCCGGTTCTTCACAATCGTCAGGCGCGGCGTGAGCTTGACGGGGCCCCCACTGAGCGTTTTCTTGCTACAAGCGGAGGGCGTGCTAGGGGGCACCGTCAGGGTAGCGGTACCGGCGCTCCCTTGCTCTTCGCCATCGCCCAACACGACCACCTCAAACGTTTTGCTGCCCTGGGGAATGGTAACATTGTTCCAGGTTACCACGCCGCCCCCATGCGTGCCACCCTCATTTGCCGACTGGAACGACACATTGTCGGGCAACGTATATTCCAGTTTGACACCACCAGCAGACTTGTTATAGGCATTGTCCACCACAATGCGCATGGTGGTGGTATCACCAAAGGGGATACTGGCCGGATTGGCCGTAATAGATTTCAGATTGATGGTCGGGTTGATCGTGACCGCGCTGAGCTCGCCGGCCACCGTATGGCGCGCAGAGCCATCCTTCTGCATGGGCATTTCGTTACTGGTCACGGTGTAGGTAATATTTTGCAGTTTGCCACAGTCAACGGCCTCATCACGTTTTGTATAGTTCACCTTAATAGTGGTGACTTGTCCAGGAGCCAGCGACCCGACATTCCAGGTCACCTTTTTATTGGTCTGGTCAACATTAGCCGGCGTCGGGCTTGCAGAAACAAAGTCGCTCCCCTGCGGGAACGTATCTTCCACCACAATGGAACTTGCCGCAATCGCGTCGGCCCGAATTTTGCCCTCCGGCCGGTCGCCAGAACCGGTCGCGTTGCCCAGGCTTATCGTAAACTGGACCGGCTCGCCAGGGAAAGCACTGGCCACTTCCGCCTTTTTCTCTAGCACAAAGACGGGGCCAATCACCATGGCATTCTGGGTATCTTCGCTGATAAGGGTCACCCCATCATTTCTGAAGAGCCGGCCCGTCCCAGAGGGGCGGATAATGGTTTCGTTTGTGCGCGGAAAAGCCGTATCGGTCGTCGTCAATACCACGCTAAACTGGCCGCTCTCGCCCGGCCCAAGCGCCCCATTGATCCGGAACCACCCGCGCCCGCTCGTGTTCACCGCCTCTTTGAGCGACACCGCAGGCCCTTGCACACTGCCGTTCTCGACATCACACGATGTCTTGCAGTATTGCCAGACGTTTTTGTTGTATTTGGGAGCAAAGTCTACCCAGACAACTTCCAATAAGAGATCATGAAAGGTTTCCGTCGTACTGGTGTTTTCGTACAGATAGGTATAGGTAATATCTTCCCCCGCCTTCACATTGGAAGGGTTCACCTGTACCTCAAGCGTCACCACTCCTTGCTGATTGAGCACAATAGGATCGGTTGTTTCATTGGCAAGACGCGCCAAAGGCGGCTGAGACGATGGTTCGGTGTTTGATACAACTGGTTGTTGCAATAATTCTTGCTGCTGCGAAAAGCCGGAAACAAGAACGTGAGAACTGAGTACAAGTGAAAGAAAGGTACACCATTGAACTAATCGAAAAAACCAGGTATTCATGTGTTTTCTCCTCGGTTACGTGATGGGTTAAAAATACTATTGGGGGTGGGCATGCATATGTGGATTTGTCTGGGGTGTTCTTCGCTCTTCATGGGTAACATATCTGCCATAACCACCCGTCGCCCCTGGACAAGTAGCCATGATAGCATAGAGTTCATGTGTTGTCATGTACTACAAATGATAGGGATTGTCTAGAAACCTGGTAGAAAATGGGGTTAAAAGTGTTGGGTTTTACTGAAGAGTGAAGCTATTCGCCTTTAAGTACTTTTCGTAGCTTTTTTCTTTTGATTATATCTGGTCAAACCGGTCAACCGCTTTGCAAAGGGCAATAACTCCTGGAAGCACGACCGCTGAAACGGCAAACGGTCGCGTTCCCAGGAGATTCTTCCAGGCAAACCAGCCCCTCCTAGCGTTGAAGAATGGTTGGCAAGAAGAGATTTTGGAGATCGGGGGATGGTTCAGGTTTGGGGGACGGCTCCGGCTCAGGGGACGGCTCCGGCCCGGTCGGTTGTTGGTCTGACACTTCGTACGCGCCAATATCGCACGCATCGCTGTCTGTACCGGTTCCCGGACGGGCCACGCCGCGCTGGTCGGTGGCCGGGCAATGCGTGCTCGTGCCGGCGTCTATGGCCGGGCTCCCCGATTGCAAGGCCATCGTGGGGGTTGCCCCGCCATTATCCGTAAGCGGGCCCAGCAGCGGGTCGGCAAAAATGATAGCGTCGGCGGGTTCCGTTATCAAGTTATTTACCGCGTTGTCGAAGTCGGGTTCCTTCGTGCGCGGGTATTGGAGATTGCCGCCGCCATCCTTCAACGGACGGTTGGTATGGTAGCCCTGATACTCGGTAGTCACCGGGTCGGTATGGGTCGGGTCAAGGTGGTTCTGCGAGAATATCGTATTGGTAATAGTCACAAGCCGTTCGGGGTCATCGTCGCCGCCAGCGTGGATAGCGCCGCCCTGGAACGTCGCAAAATTGCTGGCAAAGGTGGTATTGATAATCGCTATATCACCCTTGCCCACAATAAGCGCGCCGCCCTGCCCCACGCGGTTTGAACCTGCTTTAGCGGCCTCGTTCTCGGTAAAAGTACTGTTGACAATCTGGCCCTTCCCCCGAACCAGTATCCAGGCCGCGCCCCCTTGCTTGTACGCATAGTTGTTGGCAAAGGTCACGCCATTGATTTCGATATTATCCTCGCTGGTGCCGCCATCAAAATCATCTTCAATATGGTAGATTGCGCCGCCGTGGCCTTCAGCGGGGGGCGTGCCCACCAGACGATTATTGGTAAAGGTCGAATCCTGGTAGGTCGCTTTAGTGCCCTTGTTATCAGAAACCGTTACCTTGATAGCGCCACCACCCCGTACCGCGGTATTATCGGCAAAGGCACACCCGCATATGTCAACAACACGGTGAGACTGCGGGTTAAAGTTATTGGTTACACCGTCAAGATGGATGGCCCCGCCATGGCCGCGGACAACCCCCCCGCTGCTATCGTCGGCGGCGGCATTGCCGGTAAAGTGGCTATTGGCAACCATCAACCCGGTGGCGATGCCCCCAAACGCCCCCCCATTACCGGCCGTGTTATCCTCAAACACCGAGCCAACGATAACCGTTTCGTAGATATTGGCCGCAAAGATAGCGCCCCCCTGGTTATCCTCATCGGTAATACTGCTGGTCTGGTTGCCGCTGAAGGTAGTGTTGATAATGTGCAGACGAGTGCCGGGGCTTACCACCGAGAGCGCCCCGCCGCGGGCCTCGGCGTCACGATTCTGCTTCGCCTCCGGAGCCTTCGCGTTAATAAAGCGGATGTTCTGAATAGTGAGATCGTTCCCCAGAGTCGGGTCATCCTCTGAACCGGGCGTAAAGGGCTTTTCCAGAATGCGCGTTGTGTTCTGGCCATCCAGGGTCACCAGGCCGCCGCCGTCAAGCACGGTATCTTCCGTGGCGCTGGTCACAAGCGGGGAGGAGATAGGGATCGTCACGGGCTCGTCACCACAATCAAACGCAATCTGCCCACCCTGCGCCAACGCGCTCTGGATGCCTTCCTGGGTACAATCGGTAATAGTGGTGGGGTTGGTCAAAGTCACCGGCTCAATGGGCGGGGAACAATGGGTAAGGCCGCTCCCAAAGGAGTTGGCGGCCGTAGCGGGTGGAGCCGCAGGAGCGGCATATGCGTGCGATAGCATCACCAGCACAAGGGCCAGTATGCTGAACAAACCAGTAGAAAAACGAGGCATACAGGTTCTCCTTCCTTGTTGATTGGCGCAAGTATACCATACCCTGCGCCCTGGGTGTGATACGGGTGCAAGCAAAGAGGCATACCGCCTATGGTACAATAGGAGCCAGGTTCCGACGCTAGACGAATGTCCGGACAGGGGACAAGCTGGCCATTCCCCCAGACAAACGCTTGTAAAGGATAGGGCCATTCTCGTGCCTGCTCTCTCGCCCACAGAATATTATCTGCTTGGGGTCATTGGCGTTGCGCTGGTGCTGATCATCAGTGACCGGTTTCAGCCCGACTTGATCGCCCTGCTCGTCCTCCTCTCGCTTGGGCTAAGCGGCGTTGTTACCCCCTCCGAAGCCATGTCCGGCTTTAGCAACCCCGCCGTCATAACTATCATCGGCCTGTTTATTATTACGGACGGTCTGGAGCGCACAGGCGTTGTCCGGCTGGTATCCGAAAAACTGGCCCGTCTGAGCGGCCACACCGAAACACGCTTCATGGTTGTGATGATGGCCGCGGGAGCTATTCTCTCGCTGGTGGTCAACAACATTGCGGCCGGGGCTGTGCTACTGCCCGCCGCGCTACGCATTGCCCGCCAGACCAACACGCGCCCCTCCAAGGTGCTGATGCCGCTGGCCTTCGGCACACTGGTGGGCGGTATGGCCACCCTCTTTACCACTGCCAATATCTTGCTCAGCGCCTATCTACAAGAGCAGGGCCAGCGCCCGCTCACTATGCTTGACTTTTTACCCACAGGCGGCGTACTGGTGCTGGTTGGTATCGGCTATATGGCTCTGGTCGGGCGGCGGCTCCTGCCCGACCGCGACGTACCCTCACACACGACCACCTGGCTGGAACCACAGCCCAACGACCTGTCGGCGGCCTACCAGTTGAACGAACGCCTGTGGGAGGGGTACATCCTCTTCGGTTCGCCGCTGGTTGGCAAGTCGCTGGAAGCAAGCAGCATAGGCACAGACCTGGGTATCACGGTGCTGGCCATCTGGCGCGGTAGCGAGGTGCTTTCATCGCCGGCCCCCCAGGAAGTGATAGCGGCCAACGACATGCTGCTTATTCTGGGGCGCGAAGAGCGCGTCATACCGCTGGAGGAGGTGCTGGTGCATGTCAAGCCGGCCAGCCAGCATGTGCAGGAAACCTCGGTGCAAACCCTGCCCGTCCATGAAATATTTGTTGTCCCGCGCTCTGTCATTATCGGGCAGACCCTCTCCGAGCTACGCCTGCGCTCCAAGTTTGGCTTGACCGCCGTGGCTATCTGGCGCGGCGACCGCAGCTACCGTACCGATGTTGGGAAGATGCCGCTGCAACCGGGTGACGCGCTGCTGCTGCTTGGCGCAGTCGAACAGATACAAGCCCTGTCGCGCGAGCCGGGCTATCTGGTACCCGAAGCGGCCAGGGCCGCAAAGCCCACCAGCGACGACAAACGCCACGCGCTCTGGGCCACGGCCATAGCCGCGCTGGCCATCGGCTCCTCCATGCTCGGTTGGGTTTCGACCCCCGCCGCCATGCTCACTGGCGCGGTTATGCTGGTATTGACCGGCTGTATCCGTATGGATGATATGTACACCGCCGTCAAATGGCGCATCGTGTTTTTGATTGCCGGTATGGCCCCGCTCAGTATCGCCATGCAACAAACGGGGCTGGCAACGCGGGTGGGCAATATGTTCGTTTCCGCATTTGTCCCCTTTGGCGCAATCGGGCTTATCGCCGGATTCTACCTGCTCACCTTTCTGGTTACCCAGGTGCTTGGGGGACAGGTCACGGCGCTGGTTATCGGGCCGCTGGCCGTGGCCGCGGCCATCCAATCACACGTCCACCCGCCGGCCGTCGCGGTGGCTGTGTCCATCGCCTGCTCAGCCTCCTTCCTCACCCCGGTGGCCCACCCTGTCAACCTGCTGATGATGACGCCCGGCGGCTACACAGCCGGCGACTTTCTGCGGGTAGGGGCGGGAATGGCGCTAGTGTGTTTTGTGGCGCTGCTGGTAGCCATGCCCCTGTTCTGGCCACTATAGGGCGCGTCGCCCTCATAGCAGACTATACAAACAGACTGGTGCCCGGTTTGGCCCAATACACTGTTGAAACCCGCCCCGCTTTCCGGTATGATGAACAGGAAGAGGAGTAAACCAATGGCCTTAACTCAACAGACGCGCCCCCTTTCCAGTGTTCCTATCAACAAGCGGCAGGGAACCCGGCTGCTGCTGGCTGTGCTGGCTCTGCCCATGCTGCTCTTTGTGCTGCTCCCGCTGGTATCGCTGCTGATGCGGACACAGCCAGAGGTGCTACGTACCTACCTGGCCGACGGGAACGTTGTCCAGGCCGTCTTTCTCAGTATGGCCACCAGTACCATCAGTACGCTGCTGGCTGTGCTGGTCGGGACACCGCTTGGCTATGTGCTTGGGCGCTCTTCGTTTCGCGGACGCACGCTGGTAGAAACGGTGATGGAATTGCCCATGGTGCTACCACCGGCTGTGGCGGGGGTGGCGCTCTTGATGGCGTTTGGGCGCCGCGGCGTCATTGGCGCCCATCTGCATACTATGGGGCTTGACCTGGCCTTCTCGCAGACAGCCGTGGTGCTGGCCCAACTTTTCGTAGCCGCCCCTTTCTATGTGAAATCGGCAGTGTCGGCTTTCTCCCGCATTGAGCGCGACATAGAGGACGCCGCCGCCCTTGATGGGGCGGGGCCCCTGCGCGTCTTTCGCCATATGACGCTGCCCCTGGCGTGGCCGGTGCTCTTTGGCGGCGCGGTTATGACATGGGCCCGCTCGCTTGGCGAATTTGGCGCTACCATCATCTTTGCGGGCAATTTTCCGGGGCGCACCCAGACTATGCCGCTGGCTATCTACGTGGGCTTCGAGCTAGAACTAGGCGTCGCTCTCACGCTGGCCGTTATCCTGCTCACCGTCTCGTTCGGGGTGCTACTCGTGGTCAAAGGGGTGCTGCGCCAGCGTATTGGCGCGGTGTGACGCCCCCCGCTCGCCCCACACCTTCCCCGCCTCCC
>DAOTUK010000276.1:0-15081 GCA_034437375.1 Chloroflexaceae bacterium
GGGCGGGGGTTATGAGCAAGACGGCCGGCGAGGTGGGTATGGGGCGGGGGGGCGGGTCGGGGGCATTGCAGGCCACAATGAGCATACAGACGCCTACCACGAAGAGCAAGCGCCCAACCATGCCAATAATTCTTCTGGTATGTGTTTCGTCTGCAATGTCCACGTAGGGTATCATAGCAACAAACCGGGGAACGTGCAAGCGGGCAGCGGGCATCAATCCCTACCTCTGACCTGCCGCTACATAGCTTTGATACACCTTGAAGCCTTCTTCACCTTCAAAAGACTCGTCGTCTTCTCCTTCTTCTATCAACTGCGCAAGCGCATTATCCTCCAGTAACTCTAATAACATAGATGGCGTCGTATTCAGCAATTGAGCCAGGGTAAAAATAGAGACACGCCAGGTATCCTTAAGTTTAATAACTCCCTGAATACCCCGTTTTTTGACAAAATCAAGAAATACATCTGGTTCAGTACCCAATACCTCTGCTGATGATGCAAGATCTAATGTTAGCGTAAGCATAATTTACTCCTTCTTTGTTCCAATAGTTCCATTATACCACCGGCTCATCCATATTCCCATCCGGCTCATCCGGCTGCTGGCGGTTTTGCGATACGAGCCGGTGCTCGTTGAGCATATCAATAAAGGCGCGGGGGCGGGCCGGGCTTAGGATAAGCGGGGGGGCACCGGGCCGCACAACCGCGATCAGGCGTTCTCGATTGGTGGCCAGAAAGAAGACGCGGCCATACGGTTCCAGTTCAAAGGGGCCCTGGTAGCCAAACAGGCCGGGGTTGAAGGCAAAGCGCAATTTCAACCGCAGCATATCTTCCAATGGCACCACTGGCGATACCCCGGTAATTTTATCAAGCGGCACGCGCAAGGCCGGCATCCACTGGCGCTTGATCACCAGCGTTTTCTCCTCCAATACATACATTTTTGGTTTCGACGCATAGGCCAGCGAAAGAAAAAGCGCCAGCAAAAAAGCAAACACTGTCGGGATAAACAACCCGTACCAGCGGATATTGGCGAGGTAAGCAAAGAGCAGCGGCATCATAAGCATACCGCCCAGATACGCAACCCCTATAGTTATCCGCTGTGCATAGGTATCAAGTGGTGCAACCTGAATATGCATGCGTTTCTGAAACCTACTCTAGCTCAATTGAGTCTACCACTACATCCGCGCTCCCCGATAGCCGGCTGCGCGCGTCGGTCGCAAAGGACAGCGGGTGTTCGAGCGCATACCACCCCACGCGCCAGGTATAGCGTCCTGCCGCCATATCTGCCGGTAGCGCCACCTCAAACGTTTCGCGCACACGCTGGCCGGGTTCCCACTGCGCGGTGGGGTACCGCACGTAGGTGGGGATATGCACTATCCGCGCATTGGCTACCCCCTCCAATCGGCTCACCGCTACATAGTCGGCCCCGCTTGCCAACGCGGGGCCCGCCCGCCAGACAAACGTGGCCCGCACCCGCCGCGGCCCGACCACCGCTAGTTGCGCTGCTTCTAGCTCTATAGCCGCGCCAAACCGGGCCAGGGGGGGGGGTGGTGTCGCTTCGGAGAGAGACTCTACCGCCACCTCCTGCAACAATACCCGCTCCGCTGGCGCATCACGTTGCAGCACGACCAGGCCGTCACGCGCCTGTACCACGCCATAGCCCGGCTGCTGCAAGGCATCGTGCAACGCCTGCCGGTCATACGTCGCCCCCCCGACAAAGGTACCATCCCCCATGGGGCGGTACCAGTCGAACAGCGCGTCAACCAGCACATAGTCTACCAGCGGCGCAACCTCTGGCACCCGCGGGTACGTTGGCGGGTCGAAGGGATAGCGTACGAGGTAGAGCGTCTGGCGGTTGACCTGGTGGGTGGAAAGAAAGGTTGACGAGGCCAGCGCCGCGCGTGGCGGTATCTCTGTTTGTAAAAATCTATCCTTCATCTGGTCGCGTGGCGACACCTGGTATACCGACAAATCCAGTTCCCGTTCGGGGACGCCCTTCCATGCTAACGGATTAAGCGGGGTATTGACAAGTAGCCCATGAAACAGCAGGACAATGAAGAGCGTCAAGCCCAGATCGCGCCGCCAGCGAACCGCCCGGCGTCCCCGTTGGGCCGATTGGCGGGCCAGGATAGTGACCCCTTCGAGCGCAGCCATCACCAGGAAGGGCACCACCAGCGCGTAGTGGTGGTAGCGGAAGTCGTAGGCCCCACCGGGGCCAGTGGAGAGGAGCATGGCCAGGGCCACCGGCCCGCCCGGCAACAACCAGCGCCACCCCCGCCACGCGACCAGCAGCACGGGCCCGAATACCACTAGCGCATTGACCAGACGGACGCCGGCCGTGGCCAGCAGTTCGGACGTATTGCCAAAGTAGTGCGCGACAAACCCACCGCCGGTTATCTGCTCTGTGACGACCTCGGGCGCAAAGAGGGGCCGCACGACCAGAAAGGCTATTGCGCCATAGCCCACCCCCGCCACCAGCGACGCTACACCGGCCCGCCGTGCGGCGCTATCTTCGCCCCACACAAGCAGGTAGGCCCCAATACCGGCTATTGGGAGGGCGACGTAGAATTTGCAACTGAGGGCCAGCACGACAAAGAAGGCATACCAACGCCACGAACGGGCATCCAGCGCATCGAGCACAAACAGGAGAATGGGCATGGCCAGTGTGTCGCCGTGGAAATCGAAGAGGACGCTGGTCTGGGCCGTCGGGTAGAACAGGTAGATGAGCACGAGGGAACGGGCCGCAAAGATGCTATCGGTGCGCCGCAGGGCCAGGCGGTAGAGCGGCCAGGCCCCCGCTACAAACAACCCCGCCTGGACAATGAGCAGCAGGCGCGGGTCGGGCCACAGCGCATAGAAGGGCACCAGCAGAAAGTAGGCCCATTCGACGTGAATATTCATTCGGCTGTGTGGGCCAATACCGGGCGCAGTATGATCGAGCATATCGCCTTGCGTTCCGGTCCAGACCGACTGGGCCATAATGCCCAGATCGTAGTAGCCCGTGTTATAGCTCTCGTGGCGGGCCACGCTGAGCCACCCCAGGAGGACGCCGCACGCCAGCACCATGAGTATTGTGATTATGTCAACTTTTGTATTGTCCGTTTGTTTCGCCAACGCTCCACTCCTACCACCACCGCGACACAGCCAAGCTCGGCTAACGTGACCCACACCCGCGCCAGTAACGAGAGCAGCAGCGCCACCGGCACCGGCATCAGAAAGCTGAAGAGATAGCTTAACACCCCTTCGCGCACCCCCAGACCACTGGGGGTAATGAAGCTGAGAAAGCCCACCACCCAGGCAATGGCAAACGAGCCAATGACCGCGGGGGACAGGGCCAGCGGCACCGGGTAGACCGCCACAGCCAGCAGGTAGATACCCCCGCCCTGAAGGGCCCAGATCAGGCTGTAGCCAGCCAGTGCTTGAAAGAGATCGCGGCGGCGAATCCGGGTCACCGATGGCTGCTGCTTCATCCGACGGAGCAACCATGTCAACGGCGCATACAAGAGCGAGGGCCAGCAATAGCACAGCAGTAGTGGGAGCAACAACAGCGACCACAGGCTAAAAATATTCTGTTCTGGCCAGAATACCAGCGACACGGTACCGATGACCAACCCACCGCTAATGGTGTGCAACATTTCGAGGAGCATGCTCAAGCTAAGGGGGTGCGCGCCAATACCTTCGCGCTGCCCCAGATAGCCGCGCCCAAGCAGGTGCCACACATTGCCCGGTGCATAGCGTACGACTTGTGAGACAAACCAGATATGGATAGCCCGCGAGAGCGCGAATATGACCCCCAGACGGGACAAAATATCGCGCCACATAGCCGCCGCGAGCACCAGACTGCCCCCGATACACAGCAGGGCCAGCGCGGCGGGCCCAATCGCAAGCTGCACCTGGCGCAGACGTGGCCACATCTGCCAGAGTTGATAGGCTATCGAAACGAGGGACACCACCGCAACCAGAATACCCACCACTCGCAACAGCGTTTTTCGGTTCATGTACTCCTCCTGGTTGCGTGGGTCACGATTTGTGGCAAATACCCAATAAATCCAGACTGGTAGCCGAAGACGTTGCGCAAAGGGAGAAATTATCGGTGCTATAACGGGCCACGCTATCAGCCAGGCCAGGGCGAGACTGGACGTGCGCCCCGCCTCTGCGCGTCAGCCGCTTGAGCGTGCCCCCAATACGCGGCAACCATGATTCGGGCACGCGCTCACGCAGATGCAACAGATCCCAACGTGCAACCCGGCGGGCCCACTGTACCCGTTGGGCTTCAATGGCATAGACGGTATCGTCGCCGCAGATAGATGATACCTGTACTTGTGAAAACTGCGTCGCCAGCACAGCGCGGAGATCGTCCGGGGCATACTCGCGGATATGAAACCGGTTCCAGGGTTTCTGGCCGGGGCTCAGCCGATAGCGCCGGTCGGGGGTCGTTGCCAGAAAAACCCCGCTCGGCCGCAGTACGCGGTAGACCTCTGCCACAAACTGGGCATCATCAAGCACATGCTCCATAACTTGAAAGGATACCACAACATGAAACACCGCATCGGGAAAAGGCAACACTGTGCCATCGTAGCGCCCAAATACACAGCCATCTGCGCCATAGGTGCGGGCCGCATAGGCGACACTGGTCGCGTCTACCTCTACCCCGACGGCCATTCTGACATCGGTAGCCAATGCCCGAACGCCATACCCTTCACCACACCCCAGATCAAGCAGCACGGTATCGGGCGTCAGGTAGGGTCGTACCGCCTGGTAGGCAACCACATGCCGCAGATACATGAGATACTCTTCTTGCGATTGATATGCCGACGGTATCATCCGTTCGCCCGTTTTGAGCAGGTGTGCTTGCCGCGTTGTCATTAGACATTTCCCCCTTCTGCTGTATGAACAACCCGCGAGAGACACCGGCGTATACGCGCGCCAATCGCCTGAAGGTGGTAGCGCTGGTGAAAGGCCTTGTGCCCCTGCTGCGCCACCCGTTCGCGCAGCACCGGGTCGTGTACCAGTCGTTTGAGTTGCCGCGCCATATCCACCTCATCGCCCGGACGACAGACCCACACTTCCTCGCCGGCGTGCAGTTCTGCGCGGACGGCGGGGGTGTCAGACGTAAGCACGGCCCGTTGCATAGCCATACTTTCATAGACCTTGTTGGAGATAGCCCGCCCGGCCCGGCCCGACGGGCCAAAACTGCCCAGGCATATATCGGCCCGGTCGTAGTGGGCCCCCAGTTCGTGCCGCTCTATCCACCCCGTCAAGGTGATATTGGACAGGCGGTATTGCTGGATGAGCGCTTGCACAAGCGGGTATTGTTGCCCGTCGCCTATCATGGTGAAATGCACTGGCTCGTGGCGGAGCAGGGCCGCCGCCCGCACAATCGTTTCACAGCCGTGCAACGGAATAAACTTGCCGACAAAGACGACCTGGCAGACGGCGCTATCGTGCGGTGGGGGGGAGAGCCGCGAAAACAGGCGGTCGTCGGCTCCAAGCGGCACCACGCACACCCGCGCCGGCGACACGCCAAAGGTCTGGACAAAGTAGTCGGCGTAGGGTTGCGTATCGGTGAAGAGGACATCGGCGGCGCGACACGAGAGCCAGTCGAGCACCCAGAAGGCCCGCCCGGTGAGCGAGCCGGGCGCAACCAGGCCGCGTCCCCCGCTGAACGTGTCGAAGAGGGAGAGTGTGACATTAAACGCGAGCGGCACCCCGCGCACGCGGCTTAAGACCCACGCCAGCAGCATATCCAGGTGGCCAATATAGCCAACCATCATGACATCGTGGGCGGGCATACGGAGGTAGCGCAGCACAAGCCGGGCGTAGGCCCGTACAATGCGCAGCAGCATGCGCAGCAGCATCAGGCCGCGATAGGCGCCGGTTTTGTCGCGCTGCCCCTTCCAGATGGATTCGTGACATTCCAGCACGCTGGCGCCCGCCCGGCGCAACCCTTCCAGAAACATCTCATTGCGCGGGTAGCCCTCTTCATACGTTCCAAAGTAACAGACACGCATAGCGAATAGTACCGCCCTTCCAGGGTCACTCATTTGTCCGCCTTCGCGTCCGGCGGCTCAAGCACCTGTTTGATGCTATACTCGTCGCCGGCCCGAAAGGCCGAATTGCGGAGCATTTCGCCCACCAGACCCATACTCACAAATTGCAAGCCGGTGACGACCAGCAGAATACCGAGAAAGAGCAACGGACGGTTGCTCAGGTATTGCCCCATAAGCCAGAGCCAGGCTAGATGGATATTGATGGCTATACCGATGGCTGCAAAGAGCGTCCCAACCAGGCCAAAGAGCCGCAAGGGGCGTTGGAGATAGGTAGTCAGAAACAAGACTTGCATAAAGTCGAGGTAGCCCCGCAACAGGCGTTTGGTGCCGTACTTGCTCTTGCCAAAGCGGCGCGGGCGGTGTTCGACGGGCACTTCGCCCACGCGAAAGCCGCGCTGGTGGGCCAGCACGGGGATGAAGCGGTGCAGGTCGCCATAGAGCCGCTGTTGCAAATCGGCTACGGCGGCGCTGGTATAGGCTTTGAAGCCGCAGTTAAAGTCGTGTAGACGCACGCCGGTGATGTTGGAGACGACGGCGTTGAACACGCGCGAGGGCAAGGTTTTATCCACCGGGTCGTTGCGGCGCTCGCGCCACGCCGAGACAACATCGTCACCGGCGTCAAGCTGATCGAGCAGCATAAACATATCGCCGGGGTCTTCCTGCATATCGGCGTCTATCGTGACAACGTAGTCCCCCCCCGCGTGGCTAAAGCCGGCGTGCAGGGCGGCCGTTTTGCCAAAGTTGCGGCGAAACTGGACAACCCGCACCCGCGCATCGCTCTGCTGGAGCGTACGACAGGCGGAGAAGCTGCCGTCGCTGCTGCCGTCGTCTATCAGAATAATCTCGTAGCTATCGCGGTAGCGGGCCGGCCCCTGCGCCAGTACTTGCGTGAGCCGCTGGTAGAGCGGGGGGATGTTCTCTTCTTCGTTGTAGATAGGCACGACGAGAGAAAGTGCCAGGTCTGCCCCGCTCACAGCCCCCCCCCGCTTCCAAGCGCTTCCAGCAGGTCGGCAAAGGCGTGCAAATCGTGCGAGAGCAAGTCCATCGTGTGCGGCAGCCGGTCAACCAGCAGGCCTATCTCCATTGGATCAAGGAGGTAAGGGTTGCTATTCCGTACCGTATGCTGAAATAGACAATAGCCAACCAGCGCTTCGCGGGTTTCAGCGCACAACACGGGGGGGCGTACCCCTGGTATCTCAATCTCCATCTGGCGCAAGAGTTCCTGGTGCCACGCGGCGTGCGACGGCCGGGTTTGATCAACGGTATCTGCAATAGCTTCAAAAACATGTTCGGCGCTGGTATAGAAGCTATGCAGATTGAGCGCCACCGCATCTATGTAGTAGTCATCGCTGCTATGCTTCGATTGCTCCCAGGCATGGGACACGCGCTCAACGAGACGGGCCATCTGTGGTAATTCAAGGCGAATACGCCCGGTAAGGGCCAGGTAGGCTCCGTTCATAGCATCCTCCCCTCTTCCAAAATGATGTCCCGGAGCGGCAGGGGGCAACGTTCCATCTGCACCAGATCAACGCTCCATTCGGGTGACAGATCGAGCAAACAACCCAACGCCTCCAGGTATTCCAGAGGATCTATCCCCCACACAGCCAGATCTATATCTGAATGTATGGTAAAACCATCGTCACGCGGGAGCGATCCGAACACCACCACCCGCGATGCGCCGAACCGCTCTTTGAGCAGGGTAGCAGACTGGCGGGCCGTCTCCCAGGCTCGCTGGCGACGGCCCGCGCACTGCTGGCGCTCCATTTCGTCCCGCCGCTCCATCGTGGCGCGGTAGGCCGCCATCTTTGCTGGTGGTATCGTCATAGCCCCTTACCCCCCGTTCAACTCCTCGCGCACAACGTAGATTGGCTTTTGCTGCGTTTCGTAGTATGTGCGTACGACCAGTTCACCAATCAGCCCCATACTCATAAACTGGGCCCCCAGAATGATAAGCAACACCCCCAATTGCAACAACGGACGGCGGGCCAGTTTTTCGCCCCGCAAGAGCTTGATCATGGCCAGATAGAAGCTAATACCCCCGCCCACGGACATGGAACCGACGCCGAACAGGCCAAATATCTGCATGGGGCGCGTCGCGTAGCTAAGCAAAAAGCGCACCGTGATAAGGTCAAGCATGACGCGGACGGTGCGGTCTATACCATATTTGGAGGTACCAAACTGGCGCGAGTAGTGGCGCACGGGTATTTCGGTAACCAGCACGCCCTGCCAGGAGGCAATCGCGGGGATGAAGCGGTGCAGGTCGCCGTAGAGTTGAATACTCTTGACGACTTCGGCGCGGTAGGCTTTGAGCGAGCAGCCATAGTCGTGCAGATGTACCCCGGTGATCATCGAAATAAGGCGGTTGGCGATCATTGAGGGCAGCTTTCTATCGAGAAAGCGATCTTGCCGCGAGCGCCGCCACCCGCTTACCACGTCGTAGCCTTCGTCAACTTTTTGCAACAGCAGCGGAATATCTGCCGGGTCGTTTTGTAAGTCGGCATCAATAGTTATGACAATCTGGCCCCGCGCCCGGTCGAAGCCGGCCGCAAACGCGGCCGTCTGGCCGAAGTTGCGCCGGAAGCGGATAACGCGCAGGCGTCGGTCAGACTGCGCCAGGTCGCGCAGCAAGGCAAAGCTCTTGTCGCTGCTGCCATCGTCAATGGCCACAATTTCGTAGCCGCACCCAAGCGCTTCCAGGCTCTCGGTGAGCCGGGTATAGAGCGTGGGTATGCTCTCTTCTTCGTTGTAGATAGGAACAACCAGCGAGAGGTAGGGACGGGTGTCCCCGGCCGCTGCTGGTGGGGAACCAGCGGGAGCCAGGGCCGCTGGCGCACTCGTTGTACGATGTTCCATAACCGTTTTTCATCCTCCACAATAAGCCGATACGCTTATGAACCATTCTACTCGATTTATGCATTCGAGAAAAGCGCTATTGGGCCGCCCGCCAGGGCGATTGCAAAGTCGCTCTGGCGACGACAGACGACAGCTTTTCCGTATTCGCAACCGTTGGTTTGCGCCTTCAGCGCGGGATATAGGGGGGGTGTGGCGCGGCTTCGCCGCGCCACACCCCCCAAAAAGGTGGTTTTGAGGGGCACAGCCCCTCAATCTCCCCAGGTATCCTGGTTGACGTAAGATTTTGCAATCGCCCTGACATTGGGCCGCCCGCTGTTGCCAGAAGCGTGTATAATAGGGTAAAGAATTCATGGTACGTGGAAACAAGAACACTACGGTGTGCTTCTAGCAACCATAGCAGGAGGTTTTGAGCATGGCGCAGCGTCAGACACCCCTGTTTCTCCTTCGGTGGGGAACAGTTCTACTCCTCATGATCACTGCTCTAGGTCTGGTCGGGCCCGCTTCGACCACCCAGGCCCAGGGCAACGTCCGCTACTTTCCCCAGACCGGGCACTTTCTCGGCGGGGCCTTTCGCGTTTTTTGGGAAACCTGGGAAACCGACCAGAACAATCCGATGGTATTTGGCTACCCGATTACTGAAGAGTACGTTTCGGGCCAGACGGGCCGCCTGACCCAGTATTTCGAACGGGCCCGCTTTGAGCTGAACGAACAGGGCCAGGTTGTGCTTGGCAATCTAGGGCTTGAAGTAACGGCCGGGCGCACCTTCCCCACCGCCAACCCCATCCCCTCTACCGCCCAACGCCGCTATGTCAACGGCTACATCATTCAGTATGGGTTTAAGGAGATATGGGAAACGCGCGGCGGCGAGGTCATCTTTGGCCCGCCCATTAGCAACGAGGTGCAAGAAACGATTGATATGGGGCAACCGCGGGTGGTGCAATACTTCCAACGGGCCCGCTTTGAATATTGGCCCGAGCTGCCGCCCGGCCAACGTGTTGTCATTAGTTCGCTTGGCCGGCTGATGGCCCCGCGTGATATGCTGGCCCCGCTCCCGCCAGATGGTGCCCCCGGCCAACGCCAGCACGACCCCACGCAACAACCGCCGCTGGAGGAGAGCATTAACGCCAGCGTAACCCCGGCGACGGTGCAGGCTGGACAGACGATGCTCTTTGACGCATGGGGCTTTGAGAAGGATGAAGAGGTAAGCCTGTGGCTGACCAGGCCCGATAAGAGTACCATGGCGCTTGATGAGGTGCCGCAGGCGGATGAGCAGGGCTCCATTGGGCACGAGCGGGTTGCGGTGGATACGAGCGGCTTTGAAGCGGGGGTCTGGGCTATCAGTGCGCAGGGGCAAGAGAGTGCCCGCAAAGCCTATGCCTTCTTCCGCGTGACGCCCGCGCCCGCCTCCGAGACGCCCGGCCAATCTACGACGCCCCACGGTACGCCGGTATCGCCCGAACGCATCCCATCCCCGGTTGGCGAGTGTGCGAACAACGCCCCCGCCCCCGCCGAGGGCTTTCAGATATGGCTGTCGGATACCGCCCCACGGACTGATTCGAATGTCCACCTGTGTATGCGCCTGATTGTCAACCAGCAGGTTGTCACCGATGCCAGCGCCGAAGGGCTTGTCCATTTTGATGAGAAGAAGTGGTTAGCGGCCGAGCCGCCCAAATCAGCGGACGGTATCGCCTCGCTCAAGTTCAAGGTTGACGAGGACGTAACGCCGGGTTTTGAGATTATCGTAGATGGGCAAATGACGTATAATGAAGAGGTATACCATGGAAGAACGAGTTTTACGCCGTGATGAGAAGGTACGCACCTCCACAATGATGTGTGGGGAGGGGAGCCGGGCCTGATGATGTGACAGGGGACTGTCTGTTACATCTGGCAAGAGGTATGAAACAGGAACGGAGGTAAAGTCAATGCAGACAGTACGAGGACGGTTTAATGGTAAGACCGTTGAAATGCTTGAAGAAGTGCCGTTGGAGGGTGAAGCATTTGTCCTGGTGACGTTTCTTGAGGGGGGGTTGGAAACCGCCGCGGCGCGCGGCCATCGCATGGCGACCCATGCCCGCGATTCGCTGCGCCCGCCCCACGAGTATAGCCAGGAATTGCGCAAGCAGATGGCCTCGCAATATCGCCGCTTTACGGTGGGGTCGGTAATGACGCGCAAGATTATCGAGGTACAGCCATCTACCACCGTCGCTGATGCGCTGCACGTGATGCGTCTCCAGGGCATCACCAGCGTGCTGGTGGCCCCCGATAGTAGCGGCGAATGGGGCATAATGACCATGCGCGATCTGGTCAAGCAGATTGTGGTTGATGGGCGCTCTACGCAGGAAGTGACGGTCGGCGAGATAGCGACGCGCCCGCTTATCTGTGTGGCGTCCGATGCGACGCTGCAAGAGTGTAGCCAGTTGATGTTGTCCTCCAGTATTCGCCGCGTGGCGGTGTGTGAGGGCAAGCAGCCGGTGGGTATTATCAGCGATACCGACATTTTCTGGATTGTTGAGGAGCGCGGATGGGGCGCGATACAATCAGCCGGGACGTAAGGCGGGAGGCCGGGCGGCGAGGGCGACGAGGGCGGCGGGGAGACGATGCGCCGGGAGGCGGCGGGGAGACGATGCCGCCCCGCATCACCCTCGCCTCGCCGCCCGGCCCACATTGACAACTTTTGCTAAGAACGATACAATTTGAAAGTCAACGCTTGCAGATCTTGAATATATACATGTAAGGCACAGGAGAAAAAATAGAGTACCTATGCTCGCCGAATATATCCCAATTTTGATGTTGTTTCTCTTTGCGGTATTTATTGCTATATTCGTTATCGGGGGGTCGGCCCTGTTGGGGCCGAAGAAACATACCCCCCGCAAGCTCGTGCCCTACGAATCAGGTATGGAGCCGGTGGGACAGGGCATGCGTCGCTTCCCTATCAAGTTCTATCTGGTCGCCATGCTCTTCATCATCTTCGATATAGAGATCGTCTTTCTGTTTCCCTATGCACTGGTCTTCCGCGACCTGGGCCTGTATGGGCTTGGGGTTATGGGGTTGTTCCTCATCGTCCTGATCGTCGGGTTTGTGTATGAATGGAAGAAAGGCGCTCTGCGATGGGAATAGAAGAAAAAGCCGGCGATCTTGGCTTTCTGACCACCACGCTTGAAACGGCCGTCAACTGGGGGCGAACCCACGCGATGTGGCCGCTCACCTTTGGACTGGCCTGTTGTGCGATTGAGATGATGGCGGCCCAGGCCGCAAACTTTGACCTCTCCCGCTTTGGGATGGAGATTAACCGCCCCTCGCCGCGCCAATCCGACTTGCTGATTGTCTCCGGGCGGTTGTCGCGCAAGATGGCCCCGGTTGTGCGCCGCCTGTACGACCAGATAAGCGACCCGAAGTGGGTTATCTCGATGGGCGATTGCGCATCGTGCGGGGGTATCTTTAATAACTACGCCATCGTGCCGGGGGTAGATGAAATTATCCCCGTAGATGTGTACGTTGCGGGGTGTCCACCGCGCCCCGAAGCGCTAATAGATGGCATTATGATGCTGCACGAAAAGGTGATGCAGGAAAAGATCACTGGCACCCGCCGCGTCATGGTGCAGGGCCAGTGGAAAGAAGTACCGCTAGAACAGTCATGAGGTCATTTACCCTATGATGGATAATGCTACGGTGTTACACCGTTTGAAAGAGGCCTTTCCCGAAGCGATACACGATACCCAGGAGTTGCGCGGCGACCTGAGCATCACGCTTCAGAGCATCCACTTGATAGCCGTGGCCCGCTTTCTGCGCGATGACCCCCAACTGCAATACATCTTTCTCGAAAACCTGTGTGGGGTAGACTATCTGGGCCGCGAACCGCGCTTCGAGGTCGTCTACCACCTGCTCTCCTTCGCCAACCGCCACCGCATCTGCCTGAAGGTTGGCTGTAGCGAAGAAGACCCCACCGTTCCCTCGCTCACAAGCCTGTGGCCCACAGCCAACTGGCAAGAGCGCGAAACCTACGATATGTTTGGTATTATCTTCAGCGGGCATCCGTCGTTGAAGCGTATTCTCATGCCCGACGATTGGGAGGGCCACCCGCAGCGCAAGGATGTCCCGCTTGGCGCGGAAGAAGTAGCCTTTACCTTTAACCAGGATGCTATTTACGCCCAAAAGATTTTTGCAAAACAGTGACCCGTCATACGTGTTCACATTGGGAGGGGAATTTCTGGGAGCGCCGGCGGGCAAGATGCCCGCGCTCCCAGGGCACACGCCCGTTTATTCTGGAAAGATGCGATACCTATGACCAATCTAACCATACCGACGCCCCATGAAATTGTTCTGGCGGCCGAACAGGGCGGCAAAGAGACGATGGTGCTTTCGATGGGCCCCAACCATCCCAGTACCCACGGCGTTTTGCGGCTGGTGGTGGAGATGGAGGGCGAAACGGTGGTTGATGTCGCCCCCGACGTTGGCTTTCTGCATACCGGCATCGAAAAGCAGATGGAGAGCAAGCCCTACCAGAAAGTTATTACCTTTACCGACCGCATGGACTATCTGGCCAACCTCTCCAATAACCTGAATTTTGTGCTGGCCGTCGAAAAGTTGCTGGAATGCGAAATACCCGAACGGGTGCAGGTAGCCCGCGTACTGCTCACCGAGCTAACCCGCATTAGCTCGCACCTGGTCTGGCTTGGCACCCACGCGCTCGACCTGGCCGCCATGAGTGTCTTTCTCTACTGCTTCCGCGAACGCGAGCAAGTTCTGGATATTATGGAACTGGTGAGCGGCGCCCGGATGATGACCAGTTACTTTCGCGTGGGCGGCCTGGCCTACGACTTGCCCGCCGACTTCCTGCCCACCGTCAAAGAGTTTCTGGACACGATACCCGCCCACATAGACGAGTATGAGGATTTGCTAACCAACAACCCGCTGTGGATTGAGCGGACACGCGGCGTTTGCACGATTACGGCCGATGATGCGATAGCCTTTGGCTTGAGCGGGGCCAACCTGCGCGGAAGCGGCGTCGCCCACGATATGCGCAAAATCAAGCCCTATAGCGGCTATGATACCTTTGACTTTCAGGTGCCGGTGGGCAAACATGGCGACATCTACGACCGCTACCTGGTGCGTATCGCGGAGATGCACCAGAGTGTCAAGATTTGCCAGCAGGCGCACCAGCGGCTCACCGATATGGGCGCCGGCCCCTATACCACCCCCGACCGCAAGGTATCGCCGCCGCCCAAGAGCGAGATAACGCATAGTATGGAGGCGCTAATCCACCACTTCAAGCTATGGACAGAGGGATTCCGCGTGCCAAAGGGCGACGTCTATTCGTCTATTGAATCGCCACGCGGTATCCACGGTACCTATCTGGTGAGCGACGGCGGCGCCAAGCCCTACCGCGTCCACTTCCGCCCACCCTCGTTCATCAATCTGCAAGCCTTGCCGCATATGGCGCGGGGGCGACTGTTTGCCGACCTGGTAGCGCTGATCGCCAGTCTTGACCCGGTGTTGGGAGAGGTTGACCGCTGAGAGGCAGGGAGGCGGGAGGCGATGAGGTGGGAGGCGATGAGGCGTGAGACGATGAGAGGCGAAGATGGGATCGGAGATGTTTCAAGAAAAATATGCTGATGAGATAGCGGCTATCCGCGCAAAGTTTGATGACCGGCGTAGCGCCGTGTTACCGTTGCTCTATATTGCCCAGGATGAGTATGGCCACCTGAGCGACGCAGCCATCCGTGCGGTAGCCCACGCATTGGATTTACCAGAGACAGACATTTTCGAGGTGGTGGGTTTTTATACCCTGTACTACAACCGTCCGGTGGGTACGTGGATGATCCAGGTGTGTGACGATGCGCCCTGCTGCTACTGTGGGGCCGAAGAGCTTATTACGCTACTGAAAGAAAAGCTCGGCATTGAAGAGGAGCAGACCACTTCCGATGGGATGTTTACCTTGCAACGGGTCAAGTGTCTGGCCGCGTGTCAGAATGCGCCGGTTGTCCAGGCCAACCTGGCCTATGTCTACAAAGTGACCTCCGACAAGGTAGACGGATTCTTGCGCGACCTGCGCGAACGGGCCGCCCGTGGCGAGGTGTGGCAGGCCTCTGGCCGCCAGGCCGAAGACTACGACCTGTCCCCCGAAGGGACGCTACGCTTGATAGAGCGGCGGCTCGGCGAGACGCCCCAACCCCACCCGCCCCTC
>DAOTUK010000277.1:0-5997 GCA_034437375.1 Chloroflexaceae bacterium
GGCTATCTGTGGGGAGTACCTGCTGATAACCGAAGTGAAGAATCGGCTGCGCACGGGCGATGTAGATGACTTGCGCACCGCGTTGCAGGAAGCGCGAACCTTCTTGCCGGAGTATGCCGAGAAGCAGATCATCGGGGCCCTGGCCACGTTTTATGTGGATGAGACGCAGGTGCGCCATGCCGAACGGCAGGGGTTGGTGGTGCTTGGCGTGGTAGATGGGTTGATGCAGGTATTGAATCAAGATGGCTTCCAGCCGCAGTGTTTTTAGGCCCGGTGGGGCCGCGGAATCCCCCTTACCGCAAGAACCAGGATAGGCACAGTAACGATCTATCTGCGGTTCTGTTTCCTTCCCCCCTCCCCGCTTCAGTTGTACAAGGATGCCCCGGAATGTGCTATACTAATCCTTCAAAAAGAGAATTGTTTGGAGCCTCGTTTGAAGGAATAAACCTCAATGCTGATCTGTCTCAATGAGCGCACAGGCGAGGGGTGCGGTGCGTTAAACCCCGACGGTGTGCAAGTATGCCACGAGTGTGGCCGGCCCTTACGCTTTGCGTTACAACTCGCCCAGACGGTTATTCAAGATCGCTACCAGATTATACGGGGGATAGGCCGTGGGGGCTATGGGGCGGTCTACCAGTCCCTGGATACCCACCAGGCAAACCGGCTGGTTGCCTTGAAAGAGAGTTTTGATTTTGAGGAAATTCGCACGTTCGAGCGCGAATTTCAATTGCTCCGCAACCTGCGCCACCCCAACCTGCCCCGCTATTACGAGATGTTCGAGTCTGACGGGAGTGGGTATCTGGTGATGGAATATGTCCCCGGCCAGAGTTTGCAAGACATCTTGCAAAAGCAGTATGGGGCCCTCTCGATGGGGTTGGTGCTGAGCTATACCCTGCAAATGTGTGATGTGTTGCATTATTTGCATAGCCAGTCCCCGCCCATTACCCACCGCGACATCAAACCATCCAATGTGCGCGTGACAGCCGAAGGCTTGATCAAGCTGGTAGATTTTGGTCTGGTCAAGTGGGGCACCCCCCAGGACATTACCGCCAACCCTGGCGGTACCCGCACCTATTCGGCCCCCGAACAGTGGACCCGCAAGGGCAGAACCGGCCCACGCAGCGATATTTACGGGTTGGGAGCCACCCTCTACCACCTGCTCACCGGCCACCCCCCCACCCCCACCAATGACCGCAGCATTAGCCCGCCCCGCTCGCTCCCCTCGCCGCGCAGCATGAACCGCGTGTTGCCGCGGGCCCTCTCCAATACCATCGTCAAGGCGATGGCGATTAAAGAAGAGTATCGCTATCCGGATGTGCTGGCCTTCAAGCGGGTGCTGCTGTGTGAAGCGCCACCGCCGACAACTATTAGCGTAGACAATGCGGAAGGGTTATTTGAGCTAGACCTGCGCCGCGACGTTGCCGAGGCCTGCCGTCTCTCCTGGTCGCCAGACGGGTATTATCTGGCCTGGAACTATCACACCGGCCACACCGTTTTCTGGGATATGTACAAAGACCGCACCACCTATGCCTATGACCGCGACGAGAGCGACACCGGCGTGCTTGATGTAACCTTTGCGTCCGATAACGAAATCTTTGCCACTATTCCTCAACGTACTAGCATCGTCAAGCTCTGGAACATTGCCGATACCAGCCTGATCCGTGTGATTGGCGACGAGCCAGACAGTGCCCACAGTGGCTTTCTCCTGGACGCCGCCTTGAGCCCGGATGGCCAGGTGCTTGCTACCGCCTCGCAGGATATGACCGCGCGTATCTGGTCGGTCAACGATGGGAGTTTGCAGCGAACGCTTCAGGGGCATACCGATGGGGTGTGGTGTGTCGTGTTTGCGCCAGATGGAGACATTCTGGCCACGGCCTCGCTCGATATGACCATAAAACTCTGGCGGATGAGTGATGGGGTCTTGATGCATACGCTGGTGGGGCATGAAGGAGCCGTCTATAGCGTGGCGTTTTCGCCCGATAGTTTGCTGCTGGCCTCGGCTTCTGAGGACAAGAGCGTGATTGTGTGGCGGGTGAGCAATGGTGAGGTCTTGCACATGATTAACGCACACGAGGGCGTCGTATGGGATGTGGCGTTCTCGCCGGATGGGTCGTTGCTGGCGACGGCCTCGCGTGACCGTTCGATCAAGCTCTGGCGGGCCCGCAACGCAAAATGGATCACCACGCTGTATGGGCACGAAGACAATGTTACCGCTGTGGCGTTCAGTCCCGATGGCCAGACGCTGGCGTCTGGTTCCTCCGATGGTACCGTACGGCTATGGGGGGTATGGTAAGATGGACAGCGTATTGCAACGAGACGAGAAAGGAAGGTATCTTTATGATACGTGCTGGTATTTATGGAGCCACCGGCTATACCGGGCTAGAACTTATCAAGCTGTTACACCGCCACCCCCAGGTAACGATAGGCTTTGCCACCGCTCGGACGGCGGCCGGGCAACGTTTGAGCGATGTATTCCCCACGCTGCTTGACCTGCCGCTTATCCACCCCGACGACGCCGACCCCTCCCAGGTAGACGTGGTTTTTTGTTGTTTGCCCCACGCGGCCTCGGCCCCTATCGTACGGCATGCGAGAGACGCCGGCGCACGGGTCATTGATCTGAGCGCCGATTTCCGGCTGCGCGACCCGGAAGCCTATGCCCGCATCTATGGCCAGGGCGAGCCCCACCCGGAGCCAGAGTTGCTCAAGCAAGCAGTGTATGGGTTGCCCGAATGCCACCGCGAGCGCCTGCGCGAGACGCAACTGGTCGCCAACCCCGGCTGCTTCCCCATTACGGCCATCTTGCCGCTGTATGCGCTGATACAGGCCGGATTGCTTGCCGACCGGCATGTGATTGTGGATAGCAAGACCGGCGTGTCGGGGGCCGGGCGGTCGCTCTCGCTCCGAACCCACTTTAGCGAGAGCCACGAAAATTTTAGCGCCTATAATATTGGGCGCAAGCATCGGCATATTGCCGAAATAGAGCAAGAAACCGACACCGACGTACTCTTTTCGCCCCACCTGCTGCCGGTGGTGCGGGGTATTCTCTCTACCATCTACGTGACAATTACGCCGGGGACACGCCGGGAGACGCTGGCGCAGGCGTTCGAGCTATTTGCCGACGAGCCCTTTACGCATGTGCTGCCAGAGGGGCGCTTGCCCGAGCTCCGCCACGTAGTTGGGGGCAATGATTGTGTCATCGGCATTGAACCGGTTGACCTGGAAGCCGGGCGCATCATCATAGTGTCGGTGGAAGATAACCTGCTCAAAGGCGCTTCGGGCCAGGCTGTCCACAACATGAACCTGCTGTTTGGTCTGGATGAGACGATGGGCTTGCGTTAGGCTTACGGTCGGGGGGTAATAAACACCAGGCTATCTTCTGTTCCCGTCGTCGGGTGGCTATCGCCAAGCGTGCGTAGGTATGGGTGGCGGTCAAAAAAAGGCTTCCTGACCACGATAATATCCCACGTTGCTTGCTCCGCCGGGAGTAGTGCCCCATCGGGAAAATAGACCATTTGTTGCCACCTTCTGTAATGGCCGTGCGCGGGGCATAGCTGTTCCAGCTCTTCCTGAAAGGCGTCCGCTTGCAGATTGGTATAGCGGCTCCCATACAACAACGCATTGCAGCGTGTGAGAGGGCCATATGACCACAGTACAATCATTTCATCCTGTGGTTTGTCAATCGAGCGAGCATGTTCTGCAAGAAATGGTTCAGCAAGGGATTGGTGCGTTTCTGCAAGGGCTATGCGCGTCTCGTGTGAGTTGACGCCGTGGGCCACGCCATTGCCAAACCCGGCGAACACCGCCACGCTGAAGAGCAGGTAGAGATAGCGGGCATAGCGGTGGTGCGACCCGATCATCGCGTGGAGCACGGCCAGCAGCAGCGGCACGATAGCGGCTACGGCCAGCATATAGATGACCTGCGTATGCTTGAGAATAATAAAGATTGTTGCAACACACTGGAGCGATAGCCCCCCCGCCAGAGCCCAGAGACGCGGGGTGGAAACCTGCTGGCGACGCTGAAGGAAGAACGCCACAACCAGCAGGATAAGCGTAGCCCCCACCATAACAAGGGTCAGGGGTATTTGGTCAATAAGGGTATTCAGGTTGGTGCTCATTTGCTCTGGCGAAGTAATGCCGGATTCTCCTTCGCCATACTTTCCCTGGTGCAAGATAAGGTCGGTAATCCAGGCCGCAAAGGTATGGAAGATGGGCAGGATAGGGATAACCGAGACGAAAAAGCCGAGCACACTGCCCCCGAAGGCGTTGAGCGCGTCCCAGAAGGTATCGCCCCACGGGGCCCGTTCCAGCACGCCAAGCAGCAGCACCGCGGTAGTGATGCCGATACTCCACGTGAGGAAGTAAAGCTGTGTGGCGGTCAGCACGCCGGCCCAGAAACCCATCAGCAAGAATTTCCAACGCGGGATGGGCCCGTCGCGCCGAAAGACGACAAAGAGATACCAGAGCAGCAACGTACCAGCCGGGAAGGTGAGCGAGTTGTGCGACCAGAACACCAATGTGTTGAATGATCGGGGGTGGAGTGCGTAGAAGGAGGCCGCTACCGCCACGGCAAATAGCGCATCTATCCAGTGGGTGACCCGCACGGTATCGCGGATCAGCAGGAAAACGCAGACCATGCTGGCCAATGTCAGAAGCGCCCGTGCCATCATCAGGAACACCTCCGGGTGAGCGAGGTGGTACAAGATGAAGGCGTCGTGCCCGCCGGGGATAAAGGGATAGGTCAGGAAGAGCAGGGCCGTACCAACTACCTCAAGAGGGGTGCCGGGGTGGTCAATGAAGGCATACAGATGTCCTTTGAAGGGCGTAAGCGAGCTCATCAGGTAGGGAAATTCGGGGTCGTAGCGGTAATGGATGGGGGCCGGTACGATGACGTGGGTATAAACCCAGAAGCCGGCCAGGATGAGCGGCAGGGCGATCATGCCAATGCGCTGTATCCAGTGGGTCGGGGGCGGGTTGATCATTGAGCGTTCCTCCGTGCGTTATGGCTTGTGGCGTGGCACAAAAAAGATTTCCCCTTTTCTCACAGGCGGGGTTGGGCCCAACTCCAGGTATTGGGGGTAGAATCTGCTGTACTGGTTGCTGATAACCAGGATGTCCCAGTCTGCGTGCTCCACGGGGACAATCTCGCCGTCGGGCAGGGGAACGGTGCCCGTCCAGCTTTCCATATACCCCTGGTTGGGGCACAGCCGCCCTATCTCCGGGGTAAAGGCGTTGCGTTCTATATTAGTATAGTGGTTCCCGTAGACCAGCGCCGCGCAGGGGGTGTAGGTGTCGTACGTCCACAGAATATGCAGGCTGTCGCGTGGGCGGCCCGTCTGGTGCGCATATTCTTCAAAGAACGGTTCAAACACCGCGCGTTGCGTTTCAACGGTTGCAATATCCTCCTGGTGTTCCTCAATGCCCCGCGCGAGGTTGTGGCTAAAGCCGGCCAGCATAGCGATGCTGATAAGCAGGTAGCAGTAGCGCGCATAGCGATGCTGCGAGCCGATCATGGCGTGGAGCAGCGCCAGTAGCAGAGGCACGATAGCGGCACTGGCCAGCATGTAGAGTACCGACGGGTGCTTGGCGATAATAAAAATGGTAGCGATGACTTGCAGCGATAGTCCCCCGGCCAGGGCCCAGAGGCGCGGAAACCGTTGGCCGCGGCGATACTGAAACGCAATCGTGCCCCCTAGCAGCAGCAGCACCAGGCCGAGTACCAGGAAGATGAGCGGTATTTGCCCATAGAGCTTGCCCAGGTTGGTGCTCAAGCGCTCTGGCGAAGTAATGCCGGGCTCTCCGTCGCCATAGTTTCCCTGGTGCAGGATGAGTCCCAGAACCCATTCGACAAAGGTATGGAAGATGGGCAGGATAGGGATAACCGAGACGAAAAAGCCAAGCATACTCCCCCCGAATGCATGCAGCGTGGCCCAGAATGTCTCGCCCCATGGGGCCCGTTCCAGCACGCCAAGCAGCAGTACCGCGGTAGTGATGCCGATA
>DAOTUK010000278.1:0-2085 GCA_034437375.1 Chloroflexaceae bacterium
GTGGGCGGTACCGGCGTGTGGGTGGGCGGCACGGGGGTAGCGGTGGGCGGTAGGGTTGGTTCCGGCGGTACCGGGGTTACCGTAGGGGGCGCGGGGGTCGGGTCGTTCCGCGTGGCAATAGACACCTGCGAACAAGCCGAGAGTAGCAGCACCCCCACCATCAGCAACCATAGAGAACGCCTCATCACACCCCCCTACTCTGGAAATAACTCGTCTATATCCGCAAAGGCTTTGCGGCGGGTTTCGGCGGTGCGCTCCTGGGATGATCCCACCGCCCGGTAGAAATCCTCGTCATAGGCGCGGGTGCGTATCACCACAGCCATGGGAACCGCATGCCCAAGCACCATCGCCTGCTGGCGGCTATCCAGCGTCGCCAGCACCGACTTCAACCCCCCGCTACCGCTCACCCCGGCAAACACCGCGTCAATATCCTTGTCATCGTTGAGTAGCGCCGTAATGCGCGTACCCAACTGGCTCATCACCTCATCATCTATTGAGGAGGGGCGCTGGTCTACCACCAGCAACGTGACGCTGTACTTGCGCATTTCACGGGCGATAGTACCAAAGATGGTCTGGCGGGCGGTGGTCGGGTTCAAGAACTTGTGCGCCTCTTCAATGGTAATCATCAATTGGCGCGGCTTATCGGCTTCATTCTTGGTATTCTGGTACGTCTCGGTTTGCTCCACCCATCGGCGGTGAATGCGGCGTGTCACGATATTGGCAACCAGCATATAGGCCAGGGCGCTATCGTGGCGGCCAAAGTCGAGCACAACATGCCACCCCTCCGCCAGCGCACTTATCATCCGGTCTACCACCGAAAAGTCGGCGTGCTCCTTGACAAAGCCCAGGCGGCGCACCTGGCCCAACTTGCGCTTGAGCGCACTCAACGCCCCCACGTGGGCGCTCGTCTGCTCGGCAAACTCCTTCAACGTCTCGCTGTCCATCTCCAACAGCTTGCGGAGCCACTCCTGCTTATAGCTGTCGGACAGCAGATAGGACGACTCGGCCGCCGCGCTGCTCAAGTTAAGCTCGCCCTGAAGCGGTATCACATCTTCCACCTCTATCTGGTTGAGCCCGATAGTAATTTCGCCATCTATGCCCATATTGCGGCGCCGTGCCGACTCAGCGTCGAGCGTATAGACCAGCACATTGCTACCGAAGAGTTGGCGCAGCCCTTTGACAAACGCGCCCCCCTCCGAAGTCGAGTCCCACCCATACTCGCTATGCATATCGAAAATCAGGTTGCTGGACACGCCGCTATGGATCGTGCCGCACAGCAGCAGGCGGGTGAGAAAACTCTTGCCCGTGCCGCTCTTGCCGAAGATGCCGTTACTCCGTTCAACAAAGCGTTCCAGGTTGATACACACGGGCACGTCCATATCCAGCGGGCGACCAATCTCAAATTGCCCCCCGCCCTCCTTGCCAAACACGCGCGTAAAATCCGCTTCGTCCGCTTCGTAGAGCGCCGAAAAGTGGCGCGGCACCGTCTTGACCGGCAGCAAGCCCTCTTCCACATTGGCCGGTAGCATAAGCCGAGGCATCAGCGTGACTGTGCCATAGGTAGCCGTACCGGAGAGAATTTCTTGCAGGAAGGCATCCCCACCGGGCGGGTCTATCAAAATTTTCTGGTTGGTTGCTTCCAGAATGACATCAGTGACCATGGAGAAGAATTCATGCTTCTCGCCCTGAATAACGATGAACTTTCCGACGCGCATATCTTCCACACTCTCAAAGGGTTCGAGCCGCGCCGTAAGCCCCTCTACCAGCGAGCCGCTAATAACCACGCCTATTTTGCCGCGGGGATGCGTTGGCATATAACCTCCTGTCTGCGGGTACGGTTGTGCTTGCGGGGACGTCGTTCAAGTCTGCCTGGTATTATACTACCACACGATGGCTGATGATAGATGGATGCTGGCACCCTTACCCACGGCGATTGCAAAGTCGCCAGG
This sequence comes from Chloroflexaceae bacterium, assembly GCA_034437375.1. Taxonomy (GTDB): domain Bacteria; phylum Chloroflexota; class Chloroflexia; order Chloroflexales; family Chloroflexaceae; genus JAAUSY01. The sequence goes on from DAOTUK010000278.1 coordinate 1,950, forward strand.
GCAACGCCAGCACCAGGTTTTTCTGCATGCGCAGACGTTGATGTGCGCCTTCGGCGCGAGATATAGGGGTGTGTGGCGCGGCAAAGCCGCGCCACACACCCCCAAAAAGGTGGTTTTGAGGGGCCCTGCCCCTCAA
>DAOTUK010000279.1:0-5324 GCA_034437375.1 Chloroflexaceae bacterium
GCGTTGTGCAAATATTCGATTCGCTTGTAAGTGCGCCGCACTTGGGCAGCCTTCGCTCGCACTTCTGCATGGAGTTCCGCGACTCGACGGTATGACTGCATTGCACGCTCAGCTGGATCACTCGTCAACGACTTATCACGATTGACGCTAGCTAAAGCGACTGATTCACAAACCCGGCGGAGGTTAACACCCTGGTCAATGAGTCTGCGTGCTTCCGTGCAATCCATGAACTTTCGGCAGCGTATGGGTTTATGAGCGGGGAGGGAGCCAGCCATAGCCCCCTCTCCCGTCACTGCATACGCTGAATGTTACGTTACCAACTCGGCGCGTTCTTCTTCCGACTCGTCAAACAACGCCCCGCTATCTGGCTCCTCCTGCTCTATCTGGCGCAGCGAACGCAACCGCAGCAAGTCTTCTCTGGTATCTATAATCACGGTATCGCCACTCTGGAAGCGCCCTTCGAGGTAACCTTCGGAAAGGGGGTCTTCGATAAGGTTGGTGATGATGCGACGCAGGGGGCGGGCCCCAAAGGCGGGGTCGTAGCCACGGCGCGAGAGCAGGTCGAGCGCGTCTTGCTGAATATCCATCTTGATTTGTTTTTCGTCCAATTGCTGCTGAATACGCTTGAGCATAATGGTTGCAATCAGGCTAATTTCGTTGTCGGTGAGCGGGTGGAAGATGATGGTAGCGTCAAGACGATTCAGGAATTCGGGGCGGAAGAATTGCTTGAGCGATTCCTCGACTTTGCGGCGGGTATCTTCCTGGTCTATATCTTCGGTGCGGCTGCTAAAGCCAATGCGGCTGGCGCGGCGGATGTGTTCGGTGCCAACATTGCTGGTCATAATGATGACGGTATTGCGGAAGTCTACCTTGCGCCCTTTGCCGTCGGTAAGTTGTCCATCTTCCATCACTTGCAGCAGCAAGTTAAAGGCTTCCGGGTGCGCTTTTTCTATTTCATCGAAAAGGACAACGCTGTAGGGTTTGCGGCGTACCGCGTCGGTGAGTTGGCCGCCCTCGCCATAGCCAACGTAGCCGGGCGGCGAGCCAACCAGCCGGCTGGTAGTGTGGCGCTCTTGAAATTCCGACATGTCAATTTTAATAAGCGATTCTTCCGAACCAAACATGAACTCGGCTAACGCCTTGGCCAGCTCGGTCTTGCCCACCCCGGTGGGGCCCAGGAAGATAAAGCTGCCAATGGGACGCTTGGGATCTTTGAAGCCAGCGCGGGCGCGGCGGACAGCTTTGGCAATGGTCACAATAGCCTCGTCCTGTCCTACCACGCGCTCGTGCAGCGATTGTTCCATATGGAGCAGGCGCAGCGTTTCGTCGCTTTGCAATTGTCGAACCGGTATGCCTGTCCACATCTTCAACACTTCGGCTATATCCTCTTCGGTGACATAGGGGCGCTCTATCACGCGGTCGTCGGCATTCACGCCAAGCTCCTGCTCAATGGTTTCGATGCGCTCCTGCATATAGGTTTCGCGGGTACGGAGCTCGTCGGCCAGGGTAAATTGTTTATCTTCGATGGCCGCTTCGCGCTCCTTGCGCAAGGCTTCCAGACCACGCAGCGCGTCGCGCAGACGGGGCGGCGTGGTCGAGCGGTACATGCGGACGCGGCTAGAGGCTTCGTCAATAAGGTCTATGGCCTTATCGGGCAAGAAGCGGTCGGGGACGTAGCGGGCGGAGAGGATGGCGCCGGCCCGTAGCGCTTCGTCGCTTATCTGGAGCTGGTGGAAGTCTTCGTAGCGGGCTTTGATGCCGCGCAAAATGCTGATGGTATCTTCCAGGTTTGGCTCGTCTACAATAACGGGTTGAAAGCGGCGCTCCAGGGCGGAGTCGCGTTCAATGTATTTGCGGTATTCATCCAGGGTTGTTGCGCCAATGGTTTGCAATTCGCCACGGCTCAGAGCGGGTTTCAAGATATTGGCCGCGTCAAGCGTGCCCTCGGCGCCGCCCGCACCAATAATGGTATGGAATTCATCTATGAAGAGGATACAGCGGGTTTCTTTTATTTCGTCTACAACGCGCTTGAGCCGTTCTTCAAACTGGCCGCGATACTTGGTACCGGCCACCAGCGCGCCCATATCCAGGGCGACAACGCGCTTGCCCTTGATAGTATCGGGAATATTGCCCTGGACAATGCGCTGGGCCAGGCCCTCCACGATAGCCGTTTTGCCGACGCCCGGTTCGCCTATCAGCGCGGGGTTGTTTTTGGTACGGCGCGAGAGTATCTGGATAACCCGTTCTATCTCCTGTTCGCGGCCAATAACGGGGTCAAGTCGCCCGGCTTCGGCCATTTCGGTCAGGTCGGTGCTGAGGGCGTCCAGATAGGGCGTCTTGCTCTGGCGCTGGCCTTGCGAACTGGACATACGCTCAATATTTGGGGATGTGCCGTGGCGTAGCACGCGCATCACCTGGTTGCGTACCTGTTCTAACGAAACCCCGACAATATCAAGCACCCCTGTAGCGACCCCTTCGCCATTGCGCACCAACCCAAGCAGCAGATGCTCTGTGCCGATGTAGTGGTGGTTGAGCCGGCGGGCCTCTTCGACAGCATATTCAATAACCTTTTTGGCGCGGGCGGTCAATTCCTGTTCGGTATGGGTTACTCCTTCACCCACCCCGACAATGAATTCAACCGCACTGCGGGCCTGGGGCAACTTAACCCCCAGTTCATCCAGCACACGCGCGGCTATACCCTCACTTTCGCGGATAAGACCCAGTAGAATATGCTCTGTCCCAACATAGGGGTGGTTAAAGGAGCGAGCTTCATCGGTGGCCAGTTGCAATACTTGTTTGGCTCGCTTCGTAAACTTGTCATAGAGTCGATCAGCCATAATGTTGAATTCTCCCCTGATTCAACTGCCGCTTCGGGGGAAGCAGGTTCTTTACGTTCATTGGTTTGCTGATAGCATCTGGCTACGTTGGGGTCGCTGTGCAAGTCCAGTGTTATGATACTGGCCGGCCGGGTTGGTACAATGCAAGGGCATCGTTGCGTGTATTCTCTTGCCAATACCAGTTGTGGTTGAACGAGCACAGGCCCGTGGTTGCGATACTGTTTCCGTGTTCCCGGAAGCGGTACGTTCCCTTCTACGTTCACAACAACGTACCTTTAGAGACTTCGCTCAGGCTGCTTCGGAATTGCCATCTTCGGGTGCTTTGTCTGCGGTAGGAGTTTGCGATTCATCCACGGGGGAGGCAGCCTCGTCGCTGCTCTCGCTCTCCGGATGGAGTTGCAGGCTGAGTCCCATACGCTTGCGGGTCGGGTCTATTCGGATAATGCGTATCGGGATCACATCGCCTTCTTGTACTACGTCACGTGGGTTCTGGACATGGCCTTCGCCCAACTCTGATGTATGTATTAACCCTTCAATGCCCTCTTCAATCCGGGCAAAGGCCCCAAAGGGCGCTAACTGGGTTATAGTTCCTTCAACAATTTGCCCCAGGTGGTACCGTTCGCTCACGGTCGCCCATGGTTCTTCCTGGGTACGCTTTATGGAAAGGGCAATGCGTCGGCGTTCATTATCTATGCTCAGGATGTAGACATGGATTTCTTGCCCCACGGTCAATATTTCGCCTGGATGGTTGACCCGCCCCCACGATAATTCGGAGAGGTGGACTAGCCCATCGGTGCCGCCAATATCTACAAAGGCCCCAAAATCGCAGATGGAGCTAATGGTACCTTTACAGATGTCGCCCTCGCTCAGGGAGGCCAGAAGCTCATCCTTTTTCACTTCGCGGGCCTCTTGCAAGGCCTGGCGTTCTGAAAGAATAAGGCGGTTGCGATTGCGATTTATTTCAATGATCTTCAAGGTCATCGTTCGCCCGACCATCCGCGCCATGTCAGATTGTTTTTGCGATTCTGAGCCACGGGTGATCCCTTCTATTTGTGACGCCGGCACAAACCCGCGTACCCCATTGAGGTTGACCAGCACGCCGCCCTTGTTATAGTTAATAACTGGTGCTTCAATGGTTTCGCCAGACTGAAAGAGGCTTTCCAGATTGCGCCAGCTTTTTTCCTGGCGGGCTTTGTCTATGGAGAGAATGGCGTGGCCATCTTGCCCTTCAGCCTGAATAACAAAAACGAGTACTTCGTTACCGACCTTCAGCGCGGCGCGTTCGTCCTCCGTAAGCGATTGCATTTCACGCGGGGGGACGATACCTTCAGACTTGCCGCCAATATCTACCAGCACCCCATCTCTATCCATCCGCATAATAACACCATCTATGGTTTCCCCATATTGGAGTTTGCGGTAGTCGTGTGCAGGATCAGCAAGGAATTGCTCCATCAAGAGCAATTCATCTTCCTCATCCCCCTCAAACAGAGCATAATCAGGCTCGTCAACGGTATTGGTATGGGACGCCTGATGCTCTTTCTCGTCTGTATGTTCTCGATTTTCCATTGCCTTCGTCAATATACAAGATGCAGGCAAGCGTTTCCAATGCTATGGATACCGTTGGTATTATACGCCCTTCAGGATCAAAACGCAAGGGTTTTGGGGGGCACAAGTGCGATTTTGCCTGGATCATGGGCGTGCGACACGGTAATCTGGCCCCAGGAGGCGCTGTTTCAGGTTGGGAGCGCGGACATTCTGCCCGCCCCGGAGCACGCGGGACGCCTGCGCTCCCAGGAGCGGAAAAATAATTGGCACCCCCCCGGTGTTCTCACTTGACCGCAATACAACGCTGTGCTACAGTAGTGGCTGATTCACGAGCAGGTAATCTACCCTTATGCCAATCAAAGATCTGCTGGCAGTTGGGATCAGTATCTTTCTCAACGCCAGCGCACAGATTTGTCTCCGCCTTGGTATGCGTTCCACTGATGTTGGTGCGCTCATTGCTGAGCAACAGTATATGGCCCTGGTAAAAAGCGTGGCAAATGTTTATGTACTGTGTGGGCTTGGGTGCTATGGCATTAGTGTGCTTACCTGGATGTATGTTCTTTCGCGCACACCGGTGAGCGTAGCGTACCCCATGGTCAGTATGGTCTATATCATTGTGGTTTTTTCAGGGTGGTTCTTGCTTGGCGAAGCGTTCTCCTGGACACGGCTTATTGGGGTTGCGGTGATACTCTGCGGTGTCTGGCTTGTTGCGCGAAGCGCCTGAGGCCCTATGCGCACGGCGGTGACGGCGGTATTTGATGCGGTATCTGGCTCGCTGCGTGGCCGCGATACCCCGGCGCTGGCGGCGCGGCTCTTCTGGGTGCTGCTGGCCATCGTGCTGGTTACCTCGCTGGCCCTGCTGGCCCTTGGCCCCCCCATCATCATTCGCTTCATTGACGATATGCCCATCTTGCTAGATGGGGGGTGGCGGGTCTATCAGGG